>NZ_CAKMAB010000012.1:0-158398 GCF_924513355.1 Paenibacillus pseudetheri | reverse complement strand
AACTCCGAGCGATATCAATGGGCATTAAAAAAGATGACTCCCGATGAATTCAGGAGTCACCTATTAACCGCTTCTTAAAGGTCTTCTTTTTTAAACTTTCCACAAATACGGTCACAGTTCATGGATTGGAGGCTGACCTTAACTTAATCTTCTCTTTTATCTAATCTAAGTCATAAATTGATCCTACTTTCAACCCGTATAGCTCATTGTATATTTTCTCAGCAAAGGCATCCGTCATCCCTGCGATATAATCAATTACCATATGTTCCCACGTCCAGATGGGATTGGCTTGTTTCTGATCCTTTTCAAAGCGTTGCAGCCAATCCGATGGAATAATGGCTTTGGACGTCTGCGGATCAAGAAAAGCACCCCATAAACGGCGTAAAATCCATTCACTACGTTTCTGAAGCCGCTGCACACGTAGATCACGAATCATCGTAACCCAAGCAAAGCTCTTCAGCACACTTACGGTCCGTAGCATATCCTCATCTTCTTTTCCTTCCTTTATAAAAGTGACCTTCTTCCAGTCTCCATCAGGAATCACACCTAGACTTGCAACGAAGGTGCTGACCCAATAAGCCTTAACTTCACGCCGAGTTCTGGAATAGTCGTTCTCGCAGGTTGGCATCTTCTCCATCCATACTCTAAGAAATGAACTAAGCACCTCTTCGACCTTAGCGCGAATACCTTCCTCTTCCCAACCCTTCCAGAAGAAATCCTCTAAAGTTGTGATTTTCTCAACGATCAACCGCTGAATATAGGAATCATGCATAAAGTGTTCATGCACTTCAATCTTCCCAGCCTTAATCCCATCCTCCAAATCATGTGCAGAATAAGCGATATCGTCGCAAAGGTCCATCAGCTGAGCTTCCAACGTTTTCTTACCTGCTGGTATTCCCCACTCTTTGCGAATCTCCGAAATATATGCCCATTCGTGAAGGTACATCCCCTTTTTCAGCGAGGTGCCGGGAAACGGATATTTATTAATTCCGAGAAGCACTGCATCCGACAGATTTAGTCCATCAATGTTCTCACGCTTCTCCAGAAACATAATCAGCCGATAATTATGAGCATTGCCTTCAAAATGCTCATAGCGCTGTTTCATCTGTTCATGAATGAACAGTTTATCAGCACCTGTTGCTCCAGATTGCAGAGCAGCCTCATTCGTCTTCTTTTCAATAAGCTGGTCCAGAATGTTATCGAGTACCTCTTCCCCTTTATGTCCGAAAGGAGGATGACCAAAATCATGAGCAATGGCCGCGCATTCTACGACCTCTGGGTCTATAACCAGTCCCGGATTCTCCGCCTTACTTGTCTCCACCTCTGGATAAGATCTAAGCAGACTTTTCGCTGCCTCACGAGCAATCTGTGCGACTTCAAGTGAATGAGTTAGACGCGTCCGGTAATAATCACCCGTGCCAGCCCCGAACACTTGAGATTTGCCTTGCAGCCTACGAAAAGTAGGCGAATGGATCAAACGCGAATAATCACGCTCATAAGCAGCTCTCGACGTTTCTAGGCGGGTAATTTCCGGATATTGCCGGTGTTCTCTTTTTTCAATAAGTGTCATATTCCCACCCCTAACCAAATGTCTGTATATTGAACTTCATTATAAGGCATTTTCATAACAATTTTCACATTAAAATACAAACGCGATACCAATCCTAAACTCCAATGGAAGCAATCCACCAATCTAAAAACAACTGAAATGGAGATATTAATCTTCGTAGGGAAAAAACATCTAGGAGGAATCCACTAAATGATTATGAAGAAATTGTCCGTGGCTCTTTTATCGACTTGCTTAATGCTATCCGTTGCTTCTGCCGCTTCTGCCTCTGCTGCACCAGTCGAAACGAAACATGAGAAAAAAGTACACGCTGAGAAAATGAAGAAAGAAAAAGAACATAAAATGCATGAAAAGAAAATGCATATGAAGAGCCACTCCACTAAAGGAATTCATGCAAAGAGCATGAAGGCAAAAAGCATTAAAGCTAAGAGTATTCACATGAAAGCAACCAAAATGCCAAAAACAGGCCATGGCGGTGCTAGCGAACAAACTGAATAGGGAGGATGAAAGAGGGGGAATCCCCTCTTTCTTTTCTTAAACATGAAAAAATGGATATCTTCATTAATCTTAACCTTCATTACTATAACCACTGCCAGTTGCACTGACTTACACTCGCAGGAAAGCAGACCAGAAACGAAATCACTACAAACACAGCAGCAAGAAACGATAACTCCTACGAAAGCTGTTCAAAAGATCGATATTAAACCATCATTACCCAAACCTATCCTTCCTACTCAGCTTAGCATTCCAGCGATTAAAGTAAGTGCCAAAATTGAGCCGGTTACGTTGCTTCCAGATGGACAAATGGACGTCCCTAAAGACAGCAATATTGCAGGAATTCTGTACCCAGGAATATTGCCAGGTGCTAATGGAAATGTAATTTTAGACGGGCATGTGGATAGTTATATAGGTCCAGCTATTTTTTTCAATCTCAAAAAGCTTAAGCACGGAGATGAGATTACCGTTTCTAATTCAGACGGGCGAAAGCTAACTTATATTGTAGAGTCTGTAGAAATCTTCACTACTGCTGAAGCACCCCTGGAACGAATCTTTGGAAAGTCTACTGAAGCCAGAATGAATCTTATTACTTGTACAGGGAGATATAGCAGAAAGAAGAAAGAACATGAAAAAAGGCTGATCGTTTTTACAAAACTAAAACTATGAATATTTTGACCCTTCAAAGGAGCATTCTAAAATAAAAAAAACAGGTGAATTCATGAAAACTAGCAGCAAAATTATGATGACTACCCTCTCTCTCTTGTTATGCTTCACAAACTCCGCTCTTGGTAGCCCAAGCAAGAACCGCGACTACTACGAAAAAAGAGGAGACATGATTTGGGAAGTACATACTAACCAAAAAGTGATTGCATTAACGTTTGATGACGGACCTGACCCTTCTGAAACCGATCAAATATTAAAGGTATTGAGTCAATATCATGCGAAATGCACCTTCTTTGCCATAGGGAAAAGAATTGCAGCTTATCCAGATGTCGCGAAACGAGTCATTTCCGATGGACATGAATTAGCTAACCATACCTACAATCACGTCTATTTTAGAAAACCTATTAACAAAGCCCAGTTTGAGAGGGAGCTGAATTTAACCGAAGAGGAAATCATAAAGGTCTCTGGAAAGCATAGTGCTTTGTTCAGACCTCCGGGTGGCATGTATGACGAGACACTAGTTGATATTTCAAATAATATGGGACTAAAGCCTATTCTATGGTCCTGGCATCAGGATACACGCGACTGGAATCGCCCTGGCGTTCAGAAGATCGCGAACAAGGTTATTCGAAATGCACATAATGGTGACATCGTCCTGTTTCATGATCATGTGCATGGACAATCCCAAACCAGGGAAGCGCTCAAAATTATTTTGCCGGAATTAGAAAAGCAAGGTTATCGATTTGTTACCGTTTCAGAATTAATCAAATTATCCAATACACAGCAGGCGGGTAAACCACAATAGCCTAATTGCACAGGACTTCAAAATAGGGTAGTCTTGTCCTATTATGAAGTTCTGGAGGCTTTTGTCATGTCTGATAATACATCCTATACGACTGAGGAAATTGCCCGTTTACTGAAGATCTCAAAATTAAAAGTATATGATCTGATTAAAAAAGGGGAGCTTCCCTCCTACCGTGTAGGAAAACAGATGCGTGTGGATCAATCCGATTTAGAAGCCTACAAACAGAATGCTCGAAGCGGCATGACCCCATCGACATCGCCGCTGACTTTTGCTGGAACAAATCTAACTCAAGTAACCACACATTCTGGCCAATTTAATAGTAAAGCAACAGGCCACAGCCTCGTGATTACGGGTCAGGATATGTCACTCGATATTCTAGCCACCTATTTGGAGCGTTCCCTGCCCACTGAACGCCCTCTTCGTTCTTACGCTGGCAGTTTAGATAGCCTGATTGCCATGTATCAGGGCGAATCTGACATCGTCAGTACGCATCTGCTCGACGGGGATACTGGCGAATATAACCTGCCCTACATTCGTAAAATCCTTGTGGGCTTCTCTTATGTTGTTGTCCGTCTGTTGACTCGAAGTGCAGGATTGTATGTTCAAAAGGGAAATCCTAAAGGTCTCCATAAATGGTCTCATCTACAACAGAATGGCCTTACACTGATCAATAGAGAACGAGGCGCTGGTGCACGTGTGTTATTGGATGAACAACTCCGATTGCACGGCATTCCTGCTGCAAGCCTATCTGGATATGAGCAGGAGGAGAATAGTCATTTAGCGGTCGCCGGTAAAGTGGCACGAGGGGAAGCTGATGTGGCCATCGGCACCGAGAAAGCTGCTAAGATTGTCGATGGCATTGATTTCATTCCCTTGATTCAGGAGTCTTACGATCTAGTGATGCTTAAGAAACCGGAGCATGAGCAATGGATCGCCACCGTGATTGATATTTTACGCTCGCCAGCCTTTCAAAGTGAGCTTGGGTCCATTCACGGATATGATCTCACGGAAACCGGGACGATTATTTACGAAGCCTGATGGATCACAGGCTTTGCTTCTTATTAAAGGGGTTTTGTTTTAATCGGTGCGTTTCTAAAGAAAAATAAACCTAGCCCACCTCAGGTTACTCCTGAATGGGGTAGGTTTATTTGAATTTTTCAAGCTTCCCAGTCGTCGGCATTCCCACTGAAGTCAGCGGAGCGATCTCTCTCGAGCATATTTAAGTTCGTCGGTTCACAAACATCAACATCACAGCAGACATAACAATAATGGAGCACACCCACATCCAAGCAAGAGTCATGTTCCCGCCATCCACCGCAACATAGATCGCTGTAGGCACTGTCTGCGTGCGGCCAGGAATATTCCCCGCTACCATGATCGTAGCGCCGAACTCTCCTAAACCACGAGCAAAACCGAGAACATACCCAGCAGCGAGTGAACGGCCTGCAAGGGGCAATGTGACATAACGAAGTACTTGCAGCTCACTCGCTCCCTGCGCACGGGCCGCATCCTCAAGATCCGGTTCCACGCCTTCAAAACCCGCCTTCGCTGTGCGATAAACGAGAGGAAAAGCTACGACAACCGCGGCGATAACCGCAGCCCCCCATGTGAAAAGGATCGTATGCTCCGTCATCTGTTCATACCATCTGCCAATCCAGCTACGACGACCTAAGACGACCAACAACACAAATCCGACAACTGTCGGCGGCAACACAAGTGGAAGCAGCATTACCGTCTCGACCAAGCTATAACCAGGGAATTTGCGACCCGCCATAGCCTTGGCTGCAGCCGTTGCCAGAATAAACACAATGATGCTGGTAAGTACTGATATTTTTACGGAAAGCCATACCGGGGCGAAGAAATCAGTCCAGTTTATTTCCATCCTTATCCACCCCGCTTCTACTTATGATTTCTTATTAAGAAAGCAAGAAGCCATAGCTTGCAAAAATATCACTAGCTTCCTTACTTTGAAGATAACTGTACAGTTCCTTAGCTTCCTTCTGATTCTTCGAATCCTTCACGATACCCGCCGGATAATTAATGGCTTTGTGAACATGCGGGCCTACGGTAAGGGCGATCTTTGTCTTTTTTGAAGTCAACGCATCTGTCTTATATACAAAGCCTGCATCGACATTCCCCGTTTCGACGTAAGACAGAACCTGACGTACATCCTTTGCAAATACAAGTTTGTTTTGCAGCGTATCCCATACCTTCTTCGCAGTTAACGATTGCTGAGCATATTGGCCTGCGGGCACAGATTCAGGCTGCCCTACCGCTACCTTCTTAAAGGATTTGTCCGTAAGTTGAGTGATCGTATTTAATGAAGCTTTTGAATTCGAAGGTACGACTAGAACCAACTGATTCTTAAGCAGAACCTTATGGTCAGAGACCAGTCCAGCATTTACTAGCGCATTCATCTGTTTATCCCCTGCAGAGAAGAATAGATCAGCCGGAGCACCTTGCTCAATCTGCTTCTGTAATGTGCCAGATGCAGCATAATTAAAGACCAAATCAATATCGGGATGCTTCTTCTCATAGAGAAGCGCCATTTTATCTAAGCTATCCTGCAAGCTGGCTGCAGCGGATACTATAATCTCTGTCTTCTTGGCGGCTGCCTCTACCTCCACCACTGTGCCCGCAGATAAAACAACCAAAAAAATTGCCAATACGCCAAAGATCCTGATTGACCATTTCTTAAACATTTCCATTCCTCCCATTTTCATAAGTATATATGTATATATGTAGATGCTATTCTAGCATACGTTTTTTCGATTTTCTATAGATTGAGTTTTGTTTGGATATGTTTAGTTATATATTGTTATAATTAGATAGTTATAAATGAGTATATCTTCGACTTACCCGCAAAAAAAGGATGCCTCCGGCAACCATTTAAATGGTTGCTCAAGCACCCCATCTTTCGAATTGAACGAAGGTCAAATGAGTGTATCACTATTTATAGTGCGAACTCCATTTTTCCAACTGCTGCCTGATTACTTCACGATAATAGTACGGTTCAATGATTTCCGCTTCCTCTTCAAATCTCTTAATCCAGCGGACAAATCCTATATCTTGTTCGACTGCAACCTTAAAATAAAAACATCTAGATTGACGATCTACTTTGTTTGGCTTAAAAGGCAATTCGTCCTTCTTAATTCCTTCCATTATCCGTTCCGAGAATCTCACTTTGAATTCCACCTGTAAACTATCCCGATCGAGTGACCATTTCTGCTTCATAAAGGCTTGTACATCAAATGCTTCCTTCGAAAAAAAACGATTTAGTGGCTTCACATTAGAAAAGTCGTTGATATGATATGTACGTATAACACCCTGGCGATGACAAAATCCAATGAGATGAAAACGACTTTCCAGCGGGACAAGACAATAAGGATCAATGGTGATCCCTTTCTCTTCTAATGCATTTTCACTATAATTCGCTTGAATGCTCTTTTGCTTTAATAAAGCCTCCAGGATCGGAGTAAGAAAAGAGTGTTGCTCCATCTGCGAACTGTTTCTTTCCGCCCATCCCACCCCCACTTCTCTTCTTGCACGTTCTATCGTTTCTTCTTTCTCCGCCTTACGTTTATATTCTGCTGCGACTACTTTTTCATACGCGCTTTCAAAATCTATGGGTAATGCTGGTTTTATATCTTCCATAATATAGCGCAATTGCGAAAATGCGGTTGCTTCTTCTTCCGACCAATCCAAGGGATAGAGTGCAAAATTCCCAATAAAAGCATAACCTTTTCCATGCCCCAAATGGGTTATGGGAATATGCATGGCGCTAAGCGCGTCCATATCCCGGTATATCGTTCTCTCGCTGTTGCCGCAGCGTTCCGCCAATTCGCGGGCTAATATCCCCGGCTTAGCTTGAACAAGTGTAATAATGCGCATCAGTCGGATTAATCGGTCTGTCATATTCAGTTCCCCTTGATTCATGGTTAAATAGACCCATTATTTTATGAAAAAAAGTAAAATTGTGATAGAACTTTTTTACTATGTTACCACATTTTATATTACAATTCTTCTTATAATTTTCCGCCGAATCCGCTGAAAAATCTAATTTATGTATAGGTCTTTTTTCGCTTATATGCATCCTAGTGCAGTGAGTCCTATATTAAATTCCACCAGCGGCTTTACTTCGTTGCTGATGTTCCAATCCGATCTGTTTATACAACATTTCAGCCTCTTTAAGCAGCAAAGGATCTCCAGAGCGTACTGCGAGTAGCAACATCTTATCTGCATGTCGATTGAGCATTTCGTGAGCTTCACTATGCTGGCCTTTACTTCGTAGTGCCTCTGCTTCTTCAACCTTTTCAGCCGTCTTCAACAATTCCAGATGCTTCTCAACATAAAAGCAGCAAGTATCGCTCAAAATGCGCGTATGATGCGCGTACTCCAGCTCAAGTACCTTCACGGGAAGTTCACGAACACGCTCTACGGTTGGTTTTTTATACTTCCACTGCAGGGATAATGCTTCATACTTACCTGCTACAGAACTAGAAGCAGTGAACTCAAGTCCTATGAATTTGCGTTGTCCTGTTTTTATTTTGCCAAGTTTAAGCAAGAGTGAATTTCCTTCTCCAGCCTCCATTTCACATCCATAACAGCGCTTAAAAGTTACATGTGGCTCAAGCCAAACTCGCAGTTCAATATCATGTGCAACCACTTTGTGGCTGCCTGGTCGGCTATTTTCTGAAGGCAAATTCCCTTTCCATTCGACAAGTAAAACAACATCACGAATTCCACCTGCAAAAATACGATCTTGGCCCCACGTAAATATAGGAGTAATACTTTCCATCATATTTTCCACCTCTTTCTTTTTTTGGGTCTTCTATTAATGTACCAATAATGGCGGACAACTCCATGTCACGGAATGTATGTTCGGTTCTATATTATCGACAAAAAAAGAGCCATTCTACATACGAAGTAGACTGGCTCTCGCAAAAACAGCCCCTTTTGTCTGTTTATGACGAAAATTATATGTTTTTAACTTTAACGACTCTGAAGTTTAGGCTGCACTCGCTCCCGCTTAAAAAATAGTCCCAACGCCCATTTGGCGCAAAGCAGAGAAAATATAAAAAATAGGACTGCCCAAAATATGGCCGGCACCGATGTCATCCTTGCCAGGTTACTAGCATCTCCCGCACGGGATGGGGATACAACAGCCGCATATACGAGAAATAAACTTCCCATTACAGACTCTTCCAAGGTCAAAAAAGCTAATAACAAATAATAATATTTACTAGCCTTTTTCCACACCACCAGCATTAAAACATTCAGCGCAATAAACCCACCTAACCACATCATTCCGAAGCTTCCCCGAACGTACATTACCAGCATAATCAAAGCTACTGTAGTAGCTAAGATAAGCCCCCAATCATGCCGTCCTTTACTGTAGAGATAGAAGAGCAACAGTGCGAATAAGGAAGCCAGCACATACCCAGATAGCGACACCAGTATCGCCCTGCCTCCATCTTGAATGGCCGAATAGGTGACTCCACTATGATTCGCGTATAGTTCAATCCGCAGCACACTTCCAGATAGCAGTAAAGTCACCAGCGCATGACCAAATTCATGAATCATCGTGTCCAAATTCCGAAACAAAGATGAGAATGGAATCAACCTTGTCAAAAAAGCAGATCCGACCAAAAATAACATTGTCTTAAGCCATTTATTCATTCGGTAGCAGCCCCTTCCCGTCCAAAGTATACGATAAATAATCCCTCTTCTCAATCATGAAGAGCACTGCCTGATCGTTCTTTACAAGGAAGTGTAACCTCACTTCAAACAGGCCAATATTACTGACCCAAGAAGCCCTATTCACGTTTAGCGTACGCTGTCAGAAGCTGTCAAGCTGTGTTAAAATAAAAGAAATACAAGCCTAAATTTGGGTGGTGATTATATAGATGAAACAACGTAAATTCCGTAAATATCTACAACTGTTATGTTCGCTCCTGCTTCTGCTGACCCTTTCCATATCTCTTCCGGCCCCAGTAGCAAAAGCCAATATATTCAGTGATATCTATAATGGATTCAAAAGCTTCTCTGAGCTTCCGAATGAAGTCAATGAATTGAAAGAAGGATTTCAGCAGACAGCCGAAGAGCTACAACAGGCGAAAGATAAGCTTACGAATACCATGCAGGAAATGGAAGCCTACCGGACACAGAACGAAGCCCTGCAAGAGCAGAATCGCCAGCTAACGCAGATGGTTGATGAGTTGCAAAATGACCGGACGGCACGCGAAGAATATTATCATAAAATCAAAGTGACTATTTTTACGGGGATTGGTCTAATTCTGGGGTATTTTATACTCATCCGTATTGTTCGTTTCAGCATGCTTCACCGTTCTAGAAAAGGAGACCGCCTGCGCTAATCTTGAACATTCAGTAAAGATCACGTCTACAGCATGAGGGAGATGAAATATGAACATCGATGTCCAAGATGAAAGCGACAGCGGGAGCGGACAAGCCGTAGCCTTCACCCTTGGGGAGAAGGAAGAGGTTCATGTGCTGCACCCACAGCAAATTATCGCTTATCAAGGGCCTGCCACTGGACGGGCAGACAGATTTATGGATGTAAAGGGCATCTATCGCAAGCGAAAATTGATTCGTTCGGATATGTCTGGCCCTTGCCATTTTGTTGCCGCCCTTCCACCAGGTTATCGGGTAAAGATTCTGAAGCTTGATGGAAAGAGCGATTTATTGTATGACTTTAAACATCTCTTCTTCTACAGCAAGGGAGTTACGATGGATACACGAGTGCTGAGTATGAAGAATGTGCTCGTTACACGAGATATTGTGAAGGTGAAATTTACGGGTAATGGCATCATTGGCATATTGACCGAAGGTACGGTTTGTGAAGCTGAGCTTCATCCTTACAATCCGCTCTATGTGGATGCAGGCAGCATTATTGCCTATCCTGAGAATGCGAAGCTGGAACTTACCGTATACGGCAACCATTTAGCTAGCCAGCATATGAGTTATCACTGGAAGATGACGGGCCACGGCCCTGTGTTGTTTCAGGCCGGACGCCAGAATCGCCGATTTGAAAGAGATAATAACGATGATGGAATTATTAAACGATTCCTTCGCGAAGCCGTGCCATTTGGTGGAGTATTTATTAAATAGAAGATTTCAAAAGAAAGAGCGCCATGCGTTTACGATACGCAGGCGCTCTTTGTGTATTCTATCCTTATAAGGATCTTGCCTTAGCCGATAAAGGCATTCAGCATCCAAGCATGTTTCTCAATGCTGCTTCTGATGCCAATCAGCAGATCCGCAGTGGGTTGATCACTTAGTTCTTCTGCAGCAGCAATTGCATCTTGCAGTTCTTTAGCAACAGTCTTAAAGTCTCTAACTAGCTCTAATACCATACCCTTAGCATCTTCGCCGCCGCGAGCTTCTTGAAGGTCAGACAATTCAAGATATTGCTTCATTGTGGAGGCTGGTTGTCCACCAATAGAAAGCAAACGCTCAGCCAAATCATCTGCATAACCCGCAGCTTCATTGTATAGCTCTTCAAACTTCTCATGTAGTGTGAAGAATTGAGATCCGCTAACATACCAGTGATAATGATGAAGCTTTACTCCGAGCAGGAACCAGTTCGCAGTTTGGCGGTTCAATGCAGCTTGCAGTTCAGTATGGCTCTTTAATTGTGTTGTCATTAATAAAACCTCCTATGGTTCATTTATTAAAATTGTATTTAGACTCGTTCTAAATCTATATACAATTTAACACACTCTTTCGTGTTTTGCAACTATTCTGGAGATTATATGTTGTGCAGATTCTAGCACACCTTATGTTATAAAGCCTATTATGTGTGTCACACTTTGGAAAAAGGGTTCTTCTCTAGATTAAAGAAACATCCTCCTCCGCAGTCTTTCCTTTCCTGCTGCGGAAGAAAGCTCTCATCTCATCACGCTTGCTCTTTGGACTTAGAACATACACAGTATCCCCAGGCTCAATAACGGTATTGCCATGCGGGGTGACAATATTTTTATTGCGGATAATTGCCGTAAATAAGATATCGTCCGGCAGACCTATTTCCGAAATCTTCTGTCCAGCAATCGGCATGTAAGGATTAATTCCAATATGGTTAAACTCCGAATCTGTCTTGCCAAGAGCGACCAGCTCCATTAATGAAGGCTGATCTGAATCTTCTTGCCCCATAAGTTTCAATCGGGATGCTAACGGGGAAATACTAGTTCCCTGAATTACTGCCGATGTCAGCACGACAAAGAATACAACATTAAAGAATAGTCGTCCGTGAGGCAGATCAGCCAGCAGCGGATAAGTCGCTAACACAATCGGAACGGCTCCGCGAAGTCCGGCCCAAGAAATCAATGTCTTTTCGCGGATCGTAAATTTGGAAAAGTGCAGGCTTATAAATACACCGATTGGTCTAGCTACAACCATCAGAATGACAGATAACAAGATACCTTGCCATGCCACTTCCGCCAGCTCCTGTGGGAATACTAACAAACCAAGCAGTATGAACATAAATATTTGCATCATCCAAGCAAAGCCATGACTAAAATTCATAATGGTACGGTGATACATTAGCTCAGAATTCCCAAGCGTAAGGCCCATAACATAAACAGCCAGCAGCCCGCTGCTATGTACCCATGCAGATAAACCATAGGTCAGAACAGCAAAGCCAATCGCCATTACTGGATAAAGACCTGTGGAATCCAGGTTAATTCGATTGATACAGAAAACTGCGATCTTCCCCAGCACAACACCCAGTACTAAGCCAACGCCCATCTCCCATATAAAGGACAACAGAAGCCCCCATATCGCCATATCCGGATGCTGTATCCATTCAATTAGCGAGACTGTCAAGAAAACCGCCATTGGATCATTGCTTCCTGATTCTGCTTCTAACGTCGAGGTCAGACGTTTATCAATGTTCTTACCGCCAAGTACCGAGAAGACTGCAGCCGCATCTGTCGATCCAACGATCGCTCCAAACAGAAAGCTTTCTGGCCATGACACATTAAGGATCAGCTTAGCGAATACCCCTACAATGGCTGTCGTCATTATTACGCCTACCGTTGATAAGGATAATGCTGGCCGAATAACAGGTTTAATATCCTTAATACTCGTCTGCATGCCACCTTCGAATAATATGACAACTAATGCGAAGATCCCGGCCATCTGCGTTAAGGAAGCATTGTTAAAAAAAACAAATTGGCTCAGCACCATCCCCGCAGCAAGGAACAGCACTAAAGCTGGCATTCCAAATTTAGTAGAGAACTTGGTGGAAAATACGCCTACAAGCAGGAGCGCTGCCAGTAATAATATAATATTATCTGCAAGTTGGGACACCGATTATTCACTTCCCTTTTTATTTATGTTCGTTATTACCCTTTTCGATATCCTTTTGAGACATTGAATAATATAAACAAGATTGGAGATTTCATTCCCCGGGCCTTATACTTTATGTAAATGCTTTCCCCCCATCGAGTGTACATACTAGGAGGCTGAATGTTATGCAATTGAGATTAATTAAACCTACAGAGCTAGACCAAGCGGCTCTGCTCGCAGATTCCGTCTTTCGTGAACCGGGTGCCACTTCAATGAAAGAACTGTTTCCACTTATTTTCCGCCCTGGACTCAGTCATTCCTATGCGGCTATTGCCGATGACGGAACGGTTGCTGCTTTCATGGGACTCGTACCCTCCACGATCAAGACTGGAGATGCTTTCCTGAATGTGTTCTCTATAGGTGCTGTCTGCACCGATCCCGCTTTTCGGGGCCAAGGGCTGGCGGGCCAACTTCTACAGCTATGCCAGAGTCACGCTGCCGAGGCCGAGGCAGCGCTGATTTTTGTCTCGGGTGATCGTTCTTTATACACCCGAGCAGGGTGCGTACCGTTCGGAGGTACGCAATTTGCCGAGCTGAACGCAAGCTCAGCTCAGGAACTTGCAGCCGCAGCAGGAGAAGAATGGACGCTGCGGCCAATGCAGCCGGGCGACTTCTTCGCCGTCTACCGGCTGCTCAATGAACGCGAAACCGGACATGTGTACAGTCCGGGTGAGCTGGCGCTGCTGCTGGGGACCGAGGCTTACGCGGGTGTGATGGGCTTAGCCCAGCGCACACTCGTAGCCGTCCGGGACGGCAGCATCGAGGGGTTCACCGCGGTGGCTGTGCCCGCGGCGGCGGAAGTGCCAGCGCCGAACGCGGCGACGGCGGTGGAATGGGCCGGCCAGCCGAGCGCGGTAGCGGCATTGCTGGCCAAGGCGGCCTTGTGCGGCGGCGTTGGCACGCTGCAAGTGCCTGTGCCGTGGCAGGAGCGCGGCTTGCTCTCGCTCCTGCGGGACGCCGGCGCCAGCTTAAGCGGCGGCGCGAACAGCGGTACGGTCTGCATCGCAGACCGGGAAGCGTTATTGCGGCAGACCGAAGGCTGCCGCAAGGGCCTCGACTTGTCGTCCGTGCAGGACGACAAGGAGCTGATCTCGCTGCTCTTTGATCCAGCGAGTTCAGAGGATTCCGATGCAATTCCTTTGCCGTATATGTCTGGGCTTCGTTTCATTTAAGAAATTTAAATCACAAAAATAACCTCTACGGAAATGGTCCCGAAGAGGTTATTTAGTATGCTCTTTATTTTGCTTTTAACGAAGCATTTAGCAATAGATTAGTCTCTGGAGTATACCTTTAGCTCCTGTATAGACCAATAATTACCGTCAGCACCGGTCTGCACTATCTTGATGTACCGTGTATTTACCTTAGTGAAGACAATCTTGGTTAATGCTTTGGTTCCAGAACCAGAAGTAATCTGCTTCCAGTTCTGAGCATCATTCGAGACATACACTTGATATTGTCTAGGATAATCGTAAGGAGATAAGGTATTATCCAGATCAATACCTTCAATGTTATATGTCTTCCCTAAGTCAATCTGATAATACTCTCCCGATTCCTGATGTTTCCCGGTATCCCAGCGTGTACGCCGATCCCTATCAATAGCATTGTAAGAGCTCCCTGTGTTCATATTCGAGGAGACCTTCCATTCTGACCGCTCCAAAGGAACCAACCCACTAGCTGTAATCTGGATCTTGTCAGATATCTTACCTGAACCCTTTACCTTTACAGCATACGTATACTGCGTGCCCTCTCGTAAATTGCGGTCTATATAATGAGTTTCTTTGATATCAGAAGCAATAGTCTTTAGTTCGCCCCCATTTCCAGTCGCTCGCAGCAGTTCATAACAAACGCCTGGAGCCTCTAGCCAATTTAACTGGATAGACAATCCTTTGACTCCCGTAGCTTTAAATCCCTGAGGTGCAGTATGGACAACCTTTGTCGATGGCTGCAAAATATACTGTACGGCCTCTCCCGGGGCTAGTGTTTCTTTAAATGTTAGCTGGGGAGAAGCCTTCTTCCCCGGCACATAACTTCGTGCTTGCTCATACGTATCCCCATTACCAAAACGTTCACCTTCATATACAGCTTGTTTCGGCATCTTGACGTTTACATTAATGGTCTGTGGTGTTGTCTCAAAATTAATAAGATTCACAAGCACTTTGTTAGAGGTAGCACCACTTCCAGCCAGCGGCTTCAAGGTAGAAGTGTCCACAGCCCGGACATAGACAAGCTTGTCAGCTAGTGCATTTTTATTGGTAACCTCGTAGGTTAACGGAGCTCCGTGTGTAGCGTAAGCAAGACTTAATCTTCGCATAATGCTGACACGCGAATCCTCATTTTGTTTCGTATAATAAATCTCTGTCGAGGCCGGATCATGCTCCTCCAGATTAAAATCATATTTAAATAAACTAAAGTCCTTAAAAAAAGCAGCATGCTGCACAAACATATCCGCATAACCAATCTGTGCTCGCATGATCCGATCGAAAACAGCAGCTGTTCGCTCGCTAGCTCCATATTGATAAGCATCTTCATGACTATCCGAGGTCCCAAATTCAGTAGTCAGCATGTTTTTGCTAAGCCCATCCACCGCTCCACCAAAAGTTTTTAAATTCTCGGTAAAACTGCCACCTTGGCTATTACTATAGGAATCTCCATAAGAGTGACCATTCGTAAGATCCGTAACCTCTTCAAGCTGTTTACGCTGCTCCGGATCCCGCTCCCAACCATCCGGGTCACCACATTGTCGAACGGACCCATTCTGATAGCCGCAAGGCTTCTCCTTATAGCTCGGCCAATACGCCCAGCCTGGTGCAACCGTAAGCAAATGTGGGGCAATCTGTTTCCCCTTCTTATTCAGCCAATTTGCAATTGCCAGATTGACGGCCTTGGAACGATTGAATAGTCCTGGTTCATTATCCACTTCGTAGTACTGAAAATAGGAGCCATATTTCTCAAAATAATCTGTCAGCTTCTTAACCGCATCCTCCGGCAACGAGCCGTCATCCTTCAGTTTAATATCACCGGTATACAAATGCAGTGCGACTGCCTGCGTATTATAATCCCGCAATACCTTATAATATTCCTCCATATTAGAGCAGGAACGGTCTACATCACTAACACAGCTGGCACGCATAATATTACCACTGTAAGCTACACCGAGCCATTTCATCACATAAGGTAAATGTGTAACTGCACCTTTATCAAAATAAAACTCCTTATTATTCACCACTGTACCCGTCAGTGTATAGTTACCATGAATCGGCTCTTGTATGGGTGTATTTAAAGATTCCAGACTTAGGTCATCCCAAGTCCAGCCTATATATTCATCTTCCTTCTCGGAACAATATAGGCAGCGAATCGTTTGCAGCTTCAGTTCATTCGATCCTGTCTTCAACTGCTCTTTCGGAATATACAGTTCATAGGTTTTGCGGAAGCCGTACTCACTTTCTGTATCAGCAATTCCTGCGATCTGGATAATCCCTGAAAGCTGCCGATTAGAAAATACACTCATCTGCGGAACCGATTTATACGCCTCAAGAATGCCTACACGAAATAATAGCCCATTCGCCGGAATCTTGTTCAGCTGGTAATTAATCTTCAGCTCAGGAAACGTCTTTCCATTAAGACCCGAGGGGATATTCTGAAGTTCTGAGGTCTTGACGGTAGATGAATTCATATGAATGACTGCATTGTTATCAGAGGCGCTGATATCCCCAAATTCATTCGACGATCCGTCATGCTGCCCGAGTCTCCAGATGATTGCGCTCTTTGGGAACTCGGGGCCTAAATCCTTACCGGCTGCAACATTATCCACCTTACCTTTCAAGGTCCCATCTACACCGAATATGGAAACCGACAACAGAAGTAAGATGATCATTGTAGAAGATTTTAGCAGGATCATTAATGGTCTATTTCCACACAACTTCATTCTTCTATTGGTTGTTCCCATCCCCATGTCCTCGCTTTCTTCCGGATGTCTGCCCGTAGAGCTTCAATAAATCAAGGAAAAAATAATGCGTTTTGAGGAATCACCGTCTGCTTCTGGCGTGGGCTTTCCCACATTAGACGAATACTTGCATCTCCGCGATTCTCATAATATTCAATTTTAATATCATGCAGGTTTCCAGCAGTTAATTCAATGCTCCCCTTGTTTAGGGTAGCGCTATGGTCCCGCCAATCGTCAATAATCAGCTTGTCATCGATCCAGACGCGGACTCCATCATCGGAAGACACTGTGAATGTGTATTTTTCGCTATAAACTGGCTTGACCTTCCCCTTCCAGCGTACAGAAAAAATATCCTGCCCAATCCCTGTTGCCGGTGATTCGCCCTGCCAATTGAAATCAATCTTGTTGTCATTACGTGCCACTATCGGCTGGTCAGATAAATCAGCATTATTAAAATATTCTCCGGTCAATCCGTTTCGTGAGACTTTTGCAACTTTATTGGTTGTAGCGGCCATTCTCCGAATAAAATCCTCTCTCGACACGGTGTAGCGATGGCTCATGAATTCATTGATCTGCTGCAGGGTATTATTCTCGTTGAGCATTTCCCCCCATGTCATCGTATACACCCAGTGATTTTGCGTTTTGGATAATTTATCAGGATTAGGCAGCTCTCCGCTCTCGCCAATTCCGATAGGCTTACCAGCAGCAAGCTTAAGCAAACCTTCATAGTAGGACTGCTTATAATCGTTATTGTAAATATCTGCCGCCAGTACATCGACCTTATCTGCTCCCGGATAATAAGCTTGATATGGATCTGACCATTCATTCGGCGCATTGGGATTCCAAACCCACAACAGATTATTCAGCTTGTGTGTATTCACTAAACGATCGTACATCAGGTTCCAGAGCACGGTAAAATTATCTTTACCTCCCCACCAGAACCAATTGCCGTTCATTTCATGATAGGGACGCCATAAGACTGGAACGCCGGCATCACGTAATTCTCCTAGATATATAGCAATCTCGTCAAAATCGGCCATTAAGCTCTGATATTGAGAGGTTCCAGGGGTAACATAAGCATTAAACTTCTCCTGACTTAGTTTCATGGATACGTTAGACCATTTCGGAGAAGTTCCCGGCAGACTCTGATGGAACGTCATCGCTACGATGCCACCCTCTCTCGACCATTTGATCGCGCTGTCGACAACAGCTTGACGCTGAGAAGCAATGGTAGCTTTGGATTGGTTAGTTATTGCTCCTAATTCGTAACCATGTAATACGGCATGCTCCCCAGAGGTGTTCTTTACCTTATTATTGAGTTCATCCGGACTTTCCAGATAATCGTGCTGGCCCGCCATAATCCCTTTGCCGCTGAAATTGGCCAAATCATTAAGCAGTTGACTGGCTTCCTCAGAAGCTAAAGGATTAATGGGTACCGCAGGTAGTGTGATAGATATTGTGGAAGTAGTTGTTGTAGTGGTAGCTGATGTGGTAACATTCTGAGGCGCAAGAAGGCTGCGTGCCTCACTCAACGGCAGAAAAGACAAAATAAATATTGTGAGGACAGGCACAACAGTGACAAGAAACGGGTACTTACAATAAAAGCGCAAGTTAATCCTCCTTCCGGCAGCCTCCACAGGTGCTCAAGTGATCATATTCCTGTTCAGGACAAGCATCTTTTTAGCCAAATGAGGACTATCGCTTAGGTGAGATCTGAGAGGAACAACACGCTAGAAGGAATGGTTCCTTTCGGCTGACTTGGACTTTTCCACATCAGCTTTACTCTGGCGTCCCCCTGATTCTCGTAATATTCCACTTTGATATCATACAATTGTCCGGCCTTCAGAGTGATACTTCCTTGACGCTCTGTTACACTCTGCTCTATCCAGCTATCAATTACGGGTATCCCATCAATCCAGACACGTATTCCATCATCAGATGCGCTGTAGATTTGATAAGTTTCACTATATAGAGCCTTCATTTTACCGCTCCAGCGTATAGAGAAATTGTCTATACCAAGAGAAGCATCCGGCGTTCCTAACTGCCAGTTAAAATCAATCACTGCATCGTTCTTAGTCAGGGCTGGTGTTCCCGATAGCCGCATGTTTTTAAAGTATTCACCCTTCAATCCATTCTTCAATGGAGGGAGTGCTTCCTGTTCGTTAGCGGGCGGGAGCATCCCCGAGTTATATTTATCCCGAGTCAGTGTAAAGCTGTTATTCATAAAGGTTTGGATCGTTTCTATGCTGTTATTTTCATATAGAAATTTTCCCCAACTCATCATAAATACCCATTTACTTTGCGACTGCAACAGTTTGGTCGGATTTGGCAAATCGCCATTCTCTCCGATAGCAATGGGTTTACCAGCAGCCAGACTAAGCAAACTGTCATAATATTGTTGCTGGTAGTCATTCTCATAGATATCTGCTGCCAAAATATCCACCTTATCCGCACCCGGATAAGTAAGGGCATAAGGATCTGACCACGCATTTGGAGCGTTCGGGCTCCAAACCCACAACAAGTTATTTAATTTATGAACGTTAGCAAAACGATCATACATAATATTCCACAGTTCGGAAAAATTGTTCTTCTTCCCCCACCAGAACCAGTTGCCATTCATTTCATGGTAGGGTCTCCATAGAACGGGCACCTTTGCATCTCGTAAGCTTTTTAACGAAACTGCGACTTTATCGAGTTCAGCAATCAGACTGCTATACTGCGGTGTGCCAGGGGTTACGTATTTGTCGAATTCGCTTTGGCTAAGACTTCTCTTAACGTTCGACCAATCATAAGAAGTTCCAGGCAAGTTCGCATGGAAGGTCATCGCTACAATCCCGCCGCCTCTACTCCAATTCATAGCGCTGTTCACTACGTTCTGACGCTGCCAAGCTACCGTTCCCTCAGATTGTCCGCTGATCGCACCCATCTCATACCCATGAAGAGCAGCATATTGTCCGCTTGTGGTCTTTAGCTTGTTGTTGATTTCATCCGGACTTTCCAAATAGTCATGCTGTCCTGCGAGAATCCCTTTTCCGGAAATAGAATATAGGTCATTAAGCAACTTGACGGCTTCAGGAGAAGTCTCCGGATTTACCGGATTTCCAGAGCTAGAAGCAGCGCCTGCTGCAGACGGTGCACTCCCAAATCCCAATGGAATCACCGTCAGAAACAAGACCAGAGACAGGAACGTGCTGAGAAGTCGATACGTACGGTAAGCTTTCAAAAAAATCTTCCTTTCGGTAGCTAGGCTGCCACTCTTGCGAAGGCCCTATAGCTTTGCGTCCCTACCTTTCGATAGGTTTGCCATTATCAAATTGAGGAGGATTAATCCCTCTACCGTAAATATCGACTTCATTTAATTGTGATTTTAGCGATTTTTGTCTATTATTGAATAATTAGGTCGAAATACCTGTTAGTGATAGATTCAAAGTGGTTATATAGATAGGTTAGAATATTTTAGTCCTAAGAAATGAACTGCTGCAGCTCGATATCATTCCAGTCTAAAGTAATACGAATATTGTCCTCCTCTACTAGTTCAGATCCCGTCTGTACCTCAATAAATTCAACATCGGTTAAAGCGAGAATAGCGTGTTTTGTCCCTTCCGGTATACGAACTACATCACCGGCTTTAACATTATGCATTTTCTCATTCAGCACAATGCTTGCTTCACCGCTGACAATCGTCCAGATCTCACTGCGTTTACGATGTAGCTGATAGCTGATATTTTTACCCTCGGCAATAAATATTCGTTTGGTCAGCACTTCATTCCCTTCATCGTATTTCACATAATCAATGACCTTATAATGTCCCCAGCGGCGCTCCTCGTACATCGGTCTTTGTTCAAAAGACTTCAGCACTTCTTTAATGCGCGGACTCTCGGCTTTATGCGTTACTAAAATCCCATCCGGGCTGGCCGCGATAATCAGATCCTTTGCACCGATGACTGTAATAGGAATATCAAGCTCATTGATCAAGCAAGTGCCTTCAGAATCCGCTGTTACAAAACCTTTGCCAACATGGTTGCTAGTCATTTCCTCAGTTAACGTATTCCAGGTTCCAAGATCCTTCCAGAATCCATCATATGGCTGCACCACGATATTCTCTTCTTTTTCCACCACTTCATAATCAAAACTGATAGAAGACAGCAGCTTATACTGTTTCTGTAACTCTTCATAACCTAATGGCAACCCTTTACGCTGCAAAATATCCAGCAGATACCCTAAACGAAAAGCGAACACTCCGCAGTTCCACAATGCATTTCGGGCGATTAGCTCCTCAGCTTGGATCCGATCTGGTTTCTCCTGAAAGTGACTCACTCTCATAAAACCATTCTCTCCCGCCTGATCTGTGGTAGGAATGATATATCCGTATTTCTCCGAAGGATGTTCAGGAACAACCCCCATCAGCGCAAGATTCGCACCACTTTCCAGCATGGTATGCTCTAATTCAGCTACCGTATCGAAGAATGAAGCCTCCACATAGGGGTCCACCGGTAAGATGGCAATTGTCTCCGCAGGTGAGACTCCCGCTACTGAATATAAGTATGTTGCTGTCAGCGCAATCGCTGGAAAGGTATCGCGGCGTTCCGGCTCGACGATGATCGGCACATCCGCGCCCAATTGACTCTGAATCATTTCCACTTGGCTGCGGCCTGTGGCTAGATAGGAGGAATCCTCCATGCCTCTCTCTTTCAGTTGTCTCCATACTCGCTGAACCATCGACTCCGCTTCGCCCTGAGGACTTTGCAGCACTTTTAGAAATTGCTTCGAACGTGAATCATTAGACAAAGGCCACAACCGTTTTCCTGAACCGCCTGATAAAAGTACTAACTTCATAATTTGTCGCCTCCGCAAAAGGATTGTTATTCATCATGGATTACGCTTTGCTGATTGTGCTGGGATGCGCCAGTAAAGATTAGGATTGCTTCATCGCTTTGCTTGGTCGCCAATTTAAAGGCATTGTTAGGCATAAGCCACTCCAAGGAATATTGGACTTCCGATCGCTGTTATCCTCAGATTTCCTGATTTGAACCGCTTCTTGCGGTAGAAATCTGAGGATAAAGGCGAACGCTACCGCTTCTACAGTTCCAATAATCCTCTCCGTTCCCTTCCTAACAACCTTTTTTTATATGGCTCCAACTCGCTTACGCTCGGTGGAGCAACCTTTCATTACCTTACCGTGCTTCCCGGCTGTTCCAGCGGGAGCTGATGGGATGATTACTAAAGATCTTTTGCCGCCTGCGACGGCAGGGAACAACTAAAGCGAATAGAATCCCTTTGAATCATTCTATTGTTCAAACCTTGTTCGCCCTAAAGATTCATCTCGACAGCCTCAATGACTACAGAATCATTCAGACCACTCAACTGCGGGCGGCCGATTGAATAATAAGATAGGCCAGTACCCTCAATCTGCTCTTTCGTGTAGACGTTACGACCATCGATTAGCACCTTCCGGTGCATAACGTTGGCTACCTTTTGCAGATTTATATCCTTAAAGACTCCCCAAGCAGTAAGCAAACATATGGCATCGCTATCCTCAGCCGCTTCCTCGGGAAGCGAGCACCAACGGAGCTGCGGATGATCATATTGCTGCCGGAAATTATCAGCAGCGATCGGATCGTACAGCTTCACGATCGCCCCCTCCGCTACGAGCATCTCAATAATTTCCCGCGCAGGGGTCTCACGAACATCATCTGTGTTTGGCTTGAACGCCAAACCCCATATCCCTATAACCGCACCGTTCAATGTCCCTAATGATTCACGCAGCTTTGGAATGATCATGAATCGCCGCTCTCTATTCACCTCAACTACGGATTGCAGTAGCTTAAAATCGTAATCCACGTTACCGGCGATTTGGATAAGCGCATTGGTGTCTTTAGGAAAGCAGGAGCCGCCATAACCAATACCAGCTTGCAGGAAGGAGGATCCGATTCTTCGGTCCATGCCCATTCCTTCCGCCACCTCGGTCACATCAGCTCCCACTTTTTCACAAATATTAGAGATTTCATTAATAAAAGAGATCTTGGTCGCTAGAAAGGCGTTGGATGCATATTTAATCATTTCTGCGCTTCGGATATCAGTCACGAATATATTGTCGGTATATCCTTGATGAAGCTGGCGCATAATTGGCACTAATTCAGGATTATTTAGTCCGATAACAACTCGGTCAGGATGAAGGGTATCCCGAATAGCGGAACCCTCACGTAGAAACTCAGGAGCAGATACGATATCGAATGGATGTGTCGTACGATCCGATATCATTTTTCGTATTTTCTCATTCGTCCCCACTACAACTGTCGATTTAGTCATAATTATTTTGTAACCATCCATCGCATTTGCAATTTCGATAACAGCATCTTCGATATATTGTAAATTAACCTCCCCATTTGGAAGAGAGGGCGTACCTACAGCAAGAATGATGATATCAGAGCAGCGAACAGATTCCTGAAGATCAGTAGAGAAGGACAAGCGTCCTTCACGGAAGTTTATTTCAATCAATGCTTCGATTCCTGGCTCATAGATCGGAGACTCCATTCGGTTTAACTTGTTGATTTTCTCCACATCTTTATCGACGCAGATGACCTGATTCTCTCCCAGTGCAAAGCATACGCCGGATACTAAACCGACATAGCCCGTACCGATTACTGCTAACTTCATAGAATCATTCCCCTTTTAGAAAATTGACGTAGGCCTGTTCCACGTACTGCTTAAATTGGATCATAAACGCCTGCTCATCGAATTTCCGTGCATGGCCCATAATCTGATCGATATCCCACGCATAGGACTCCACTTCATAAATGGCCTTCAGCAAATCGTCCACTTCCTGATGCTCGAAGAAGACACCGTTGACGTAAGGAATGATTGTATCCAGTGCACCGCCGGCTTGATAAGCTATGACCGGTCTTCCGGCAGCATTTGCTTCCAGCGGTGTAATCCCAAAATCCTCTTCGCCCGGAAAAATAAACGCCCGACATTGCGCCATCAATCCTGTAACTTGCTCATCCTCCAGCCTACCCAGAAAGGACACATTGTCTTTAGCCATCCCTTCAAGGCGCTTTCGGTCAGGTCCATCACCGACGATGTAGAGCTTTAGACCATTACGGTTAAAGGCTTCGACCGCTAAATCAATCCGTTTGTAAGAAACAAGACGGGAAACGATCAAATAATAATCTCCGATCGATGAAGAGCTAGTGAAACGTGAGGTGTTAATGGGTGGAAATATGACATCGGCATCCCGGTGATAATAGTTCTGAATCCGTGTCTTCACTACAGAAGAATTGGCAACGAACTGATTTACATTTTTAGATGTCCGTTGGTCCCAAGTCTTGAGCTGCTGCATATACACCTTCAGCAATCTCTTGAACAGACCGGAATTCGACTGCCGTTCCATGTAAGTGTCGTAATCCCATGCAAACCGCATAGGAGTATGGCAGTAACAAAGATGAAACGTATGCTTCGGCACCTGAATGCTTTTCATAAAAGCACTGCTGGAACTCAGGACGATATCGAAACCGCGAAAGTCCAAATCACGGATGGCCATGGGATAAAGTGGCAGCACCCCTTTAAAATTGGTCTTCACTCCCGGAATTTTTTGTAGCCAGGAGGCTCGGATATCCGCATCTTTGAGGTTGTCAGTGAGGCGGCTTCCGTTAAAAACCGTCGTGAAGATCGGAGCATCCGGATACATGTGGTGAAAAACTTCCACTACTCTTTCCGCTCCGCCCATTTGGATTAAGTAATCATGCGCTATCGCAATTTTCATGTGAATCATCCTCAAAGTTTTATGGAGCATCTTCTTCAGCGTTACCCCGTTAACGAAATCTGCTTTCAGGAGCATCAAACTTGGGTCCTACGATCTGTCAGATGCTCGTCAGCAGGCCTTTATAGTAGTTGACTATGTCTTTAACCGTATTTTCTATTACAAAATGTTCCTTCACCCGCTTCACTCCATTAGCCGCCATCCGCTTTCTATCCTCTGGATGTTCCAACATCCAAGTAATAGACTCTGCAAGAATGGCTGGGTCCCCAGGCTGGATCAACATCCCCGTCTCCCCAGGAACTACAATTTCAACGGGTCCGCCTTCATTAGAAGCAATGACCGGAAGTCCAGCTGCCATCCCTTCTACGATCACTTGACCAAATGGCTCCGGTGTTATCGAGGTGTGAATCAGTAAATTGGCTGTCCCCATTAATCCTTGAATGTCTTCCACATGACCTAATAGACTTACATTCGTGAGCTCATCCCGTTCAATCTTCTGAAGCAGCTCTTCTTTATATTCCGCTTCTCCAAACAGAGCGTCACCTGCTAGCCAGAATTTCACACGAGGATCTTGTTTAAGCATTCTTGCTGCTTCCAGTACAATATGTTGACCCTTCCAATGCGCTAATCGCCCCGCCAACAATACGTTAAAATCCTTCTGATTCCGATTACCGATTCCGTTGCCAATGATTTTTCCGAAGCCGCAGTGAACAACTAGTGTTTTCTTGGAACTAGGTAGATCCAATGCGTTCAACGTAGAATGTGAGTTGGCAATTACACCGTTTGGAAGCAGTCGAGACAGGTGCCGGATCACTTTGGCTACAACGGGCTTTAAATACGGTGCTCCAATATGATCTCGAATGTGCCAGATTAAGGGAATACCTGCCTTCTTCGCGGCGATCGTTCCATAAAGCGCTGACTTCAGAGAATTGGTATGAACACAATCAACCTTTTCCTGCTTGAGTAACGGCGCAAGCCTACGGCCGTAAGCAAGCAGCTTAATCGCTGCAGCAGGTGCTCCTAAATTCACAGCATTCCGGTTACGACTACGAATACTTTCATCCAGGGGAACAACACGCACATCAATCCCCTTTTCCCGCAAGCGTTCTGCCAATGTTCCTTCTTCTGCCAATATCACGAGTGGCTCAATATGCTCTCCTATATTCGTGAGGACGTTAAACAACGCAACCTCTCCACCACTCCATTTTGCCGTGTGATCTATATAAGCTACTTTTAGCATCTTGTTGCCACCTCATCTCCTAATGCAGTTAGGAATACGGATTCCACTTGGTCAGTAACACGCTCCCAGGTGTATTTCTCAAGGACATGTTCCCTGCATTCATCACGGCTCGGAAGCAGCTTTCGGTTGCTTAACATATGAATCATACCTTCAGCCATATCCTCGCTCGCTGCACTTTTGAACAGAAGCTCTGGTCTGAATCCAGCCAATATCTCCTTGTTTCCGCCGACTGGTGTAGCCATTACAGGTAATCCTGCAGCCATCGCCTCCACAGTGATCAGACCGAATCCTTCTAGTGCTTGTGAGGGTACTACGAACAAATCTGCAGCTTGATAATAAGAAACCAATTCATGATCCGGGATGTAACCCAGCAGCCTTACTTTGCTGCTTAATCCATAATCGGCAATCTTCTCTTCCAATTCCCCGCGTAGTGGGCCTTTACCCCCAATGAGTAGAATTGCATTTGGGAAACGCTCGGACACCTGCTTCCAAGCCTCTAGTAATTGCAGCAGTCCCATCCGATTTACCAGACGCCTTACGGTTAATACCGTCGTTGCTCCCTCGGGTAAATTTAAAGTTCTGCGGATCGCTAGCCGATTGGGAGCAGGAACGAAACGTTCTACATTAGCCGCTCCCGGGATAACTATGATTTTGTTTAATGGCACGCCGTGTAGCTTATGAAGCATGTCACGGAACGTCTCGCTCAGAACGATAAATTTATCTGCCAGCTTATAGGCTCTATGTTCAATGTTTTTGGCAATGGTACTCTTGACCCGATGTTTAATACCGCGCCCCTCCATCTTCATTTCCTCATTCCAAGGTCCGTGAAAGGTCATGATTACTGGAATTCCACGTTTCTTAGCTTCCAATGCAGGTCCGATACCATAGGGCGCAAAGTGTGTGTATAGAATGTCTATACGCCCACTCCCTTCTCCCATTAGATCCGCCGCCTTACGCTGAAAGTCATCCTTCCGTTTCCAGATCCCATCCTTTGGATCCCCTGCATTATGGATCTTTAACTCTTCGGAGGTAGACGGTGTTTCTAGACTGCAGATTAAGGCGTGTACCTTATTGCGTGAAGAGAGCTGCTCGCAAACGGATTTGAAATACGTATTGAGTCCACCCGGCTGTAGCGATGGCCAGCTAAGACCAGTCGTCATAATATTCAATCCGTCACTGTACGGCATAACTTCTCTCCCCCTTTTTCTCTGGCTCGGCTTGCCCCTCCGCATTGTGCTGAGCTAGCTTACCGGAGTGATTCAATTCGTAATGCTTGAAGCCGACCATGAATTCATACATCACCCAGAATACAGCGACTGCGAAACCTGATATCCCTTTCTTGAACAATCCGTGCACAAAATACTGCTGAACAAAGCGAGCTGGTGGACGTACAAGCAGCCGACTAATTCTAAAAGGTTTGCCGCTGAGATAGGCGCTTTGAGCTTCCAGATCCGTGTATTTATTAAATCGCATCACATGATCGTTAATGCTGCGGAATCCCTGATGCCAGAGTGTTCCGTTTAATCGGACGGTCCGTTCTTCAGATACCTCAGGTCTTTCGTGCACCAAGCTGTTAAGAATGCCATATTGCTTGCGATTATAAAGTCGTACTAGGTATTCCCCGTGATTCAGCCATCTTCCAAGAAAATCACCGACCCGGTAGATGGAATAAGCAGCGGCTTCATCTGTGAGCAACTTCTTTCGTTCAAGAATATTTGCAGCCAATTCATCACTGACAATCTCGTCGGTATCAATAAGAAAGACCCAATCATGGACGGCGCGTTCCACTCCGAATTCTCTTTGCTTCGCATATCCGGGCCATGGATTGACGAATACCCGGCAATTCAAGCTTTCGGATAACTCCAGCGTACCGTCCTTGCTACCCCCGTCGATGACAACCACCTCGTCGGCAAATAATCTACAGGACTGAATGGCTTTGGCTATTCGAATTTCGTCATCCTGAGCAATGATTACGGCCGAGATTGGATAACTGCCGGGGCCGCCTAACACGCTTGTCACTGAATCCATGAAGGTTCCTCCTTTTTGCTGTCTTATACATCCATAGGTTTCTTGCGAATGTATGAATTCATCATCGTCTTCATCCACTGAATATCTTGCCCGGTAATCAGCAGTCGAGGAAGCTTAACTTTCAAGTTGAATCTTATATTTAAGATAATGAAGAGGAAGCGCAGTACTGCTGATGAAAGCATCGCCACTCCTGCACCAAGTAAGCCGTACTTCGGAATCAGTAAGAATAGGAGTGGAATCACCAGAATCAGACCAAAACCCTGAAGCATCGATACAAACTTGGGCTTGCCAAGCGCCATAAATACTTGCGCCAGAATAATTGTTCCTCCGCTAATGGTTACTTCAAGCAGCAGCAATCGGAACACGGTTAGCGCCGTATTGAAATCTTTTCCGTACAGCAATGGAATCACAAGAGGGGCAACAACCATCAGGGCCAAAGAACCTAACAGTGTAAAGGTAGTGCTTATCCTAAACGCCTTGAAGGTGAGAGAAATGGCTTCATCCTTCGACAGTTCAGAAGCTTTAGGGAACAGCACCACCGTAATGGAGCTTGAGAAAAAAGTGACCATCCGTGATAAACTCACGGCCACTACATAAAGTCCCAGATCAGCCGGTCTTAATAAGCCTGCAATTACAATTTGGTCGATATAGTAAGAGAACTGCCCCAGCAAATCATTGCCGTAGGAACCCAGTCCGTAAGTAAACAATCTTTTGAAATTCAGATAAGCGTCCTTCATCTTTACCTTATAGGTTCGTAGCAGGGAAATCGTCATCCCAATGAAAAGCGGGGCTCCTGGAACAAGATAAGCAAGAGCCGTTGTAAAAGGGTTCATCCACCCGCCCATAATCAGAATCCCAATGATGACTAGTGTTAGCAGTGGAATCACATAACGAAGACCATTAAACTTCTGGTATTCCCCTCTAAATTGATAGGCCGCATTGTTGATCTGGGCGACGACCATAAGTGGACACTGAATCATCGACCACTGTGCAAAAGCGACAACCTCCGGACTGAAGGATTTCAACCAATAGGGCAGGACCAGTATGCCTATAATCATGGCCACGATTCCAAAGCCAATGCCAAGTAAAAGGGACATCCGGTACAACACTCCGGCATCATCCGGATTCTTCTTAGCGTTGTAAATCAGCGCCGACGGAATTCCAAAGCTCATGCTAAACGCCAGGAACTGTGACCAGTTCATCATAGCTGTCTGTTCCCCGCGACCGGTCGGACCCAAATATCGGGCTGTCAACACACCTGTCAGCATGTTAATCAGCAGAACCAATACGCTGACTATCATGGTTTTCATGGCTGCTGAGCTGTTACCCTTACTCTTCGTGAAACGCTTAAGAGTAGACCAGATCGTGTTATTGGGGAGTGATTTTGCGTTCAACTGCTGCATGAGGTAATTCCTTCTTTCTGCTCTGAGTCATCTCTCTTGCACTAAGCCCAAGACCAATCAACATCCAGATCAAGTATCCTTTGAGTCCCGGGAACCCATTGTCTGATACTAGACTGACTACTGCACCGGTCCAGGCAGCCAGAGCAAGCCGCGCGTACGGTTGCCATTTATCCTTACTGGTCACTCTGGTAAATATCTGTTTGGCGACAGTGCCCAAAGCACCGAAGAAGAAGACCGCTCCCAGAACACCGAAGGTTAGCAATAATGCAATCACTCCATTATCCATATTTCCGTACTCTCCAAGCTCACCGCTATTTCCTAGCTTGGTGCTCTGCCCTACACTCCCTATTCCCTCTCCAACCGGATTCGCAGCAACCATAGGAAGCATATTTTTCCATAAACTTAGTCGCTCGTTATAAGATTGGTCTTCCTTCACAGAAGAAAGTGTCTCAACCCGTGCAACCAACCCTTCTGCTCCAGGCAGCTTAGGTACAATCCAGAATAGTAGCGATGCTACAAACACCAACTGAATTAAGGTCTTCCATTTGCCTTTGGATGGAGATGAGCCGATGTACATGAGCAGCATAACCACTAGAACTAGCCAAGCGGAACGAACTAGTGTAGTCAAAAGACAAATTACAACTAGCAGAACGCCAATCCAACGAAGGGTTCCCTGCCATCTTTTTTCTAGAATCATTGGGACTAGCGCGAATACCAGGAAAGTTGCCGCAGGCCCAGGTGAGTTCAGCGTTGAGAACACGCGAATCTCTAGTGGATAAGGCGTGCCTATGGACAGCATATCTGCATGCCTCATCCAGAAAGCATCCCAAGGCGGAACGGTTAAATATTGGATAATCCCATAAATGGAAACCATAACAGCAATATTGGCAAATGTGTATAACAGCCGGTCTATATCCTTGGGCTTGAACCGCGTAACCGCAAAGTAGGGCAGCAGCAACAATGGAACAATATAATTCGCCAAGTCGTAAACCGATCCCATCCCATTCTTAGCAAGTCCAATGATGGCTCCGTAGACTAGCGCTACTGCGAACAGCAGAATCACCCGGGTAGATGATTTCTGAATCTTGTGAATCTCTTTTAGTACCGGAATCACTAATGTGGTTCCCGTAAGCAAAGGGGCTAGACTTAACAAAGATACAGAGTGGTACACATCCTGAGACCAATCAACAATACGACGCAGCTCTGGAGCGACCGCCCAAACTAGTAAGGTGTACGAGACCAGCAATTTGGGTCTGAGCAATGCTAGAAGAAAGGCAGGGAATAACAAGGCCGATAGAATGGCACCCTGCAGACTATTCGAGTAGTCCAGCTTCGCACTGGCGAAGCCAATCATCAGTGGAAGAAGCAGTCCCATGACTATCATTCCGCCGATGACTCCAGCGCTCTGGATAGAATTTACGGATGGGAGCGGCAACTTGTTCTCATTCTCGCTCATCATCACTCACTCCAGGCCTCCTCCCTTTGCTTTATCACGCTTGCGCAACTCTTTAAGTAGAAGCAGTAGAAATTGTGCATCATCCACAAGATATCTTTTCCAGAGCCGTCCCGGTTCCTGACTCAGACGCCAGAACCATTCAAGACCCGTTCTCTGCATGAAATCCGGTGCTCGCTTCACCGAGCCTGAGAGAAAATCAAAGGTTGCTCCCACGCCGATCGAGATCGGAGCTTGATAAGAAGTATAGTGACGGTAAATCCACTTTTCCTGCTTAGGAGCTCCTACGCCGACAAATACGATATCTGGCTGACTTTCCGTAAGCATTTTTACAATTCGTTCATTCTCCTCCTCGTTATGCTCAAAGCCATAAGATGGAGAGTAGCAGCCAACGACATTAATTCCGGGATAAGCCGCTTTAAGATTCATGGTTGCCCGCTCCGGCACGCCTTCAGCAGAGCCTAAGAAGAACAGCCGGTACTTCCTTTGCTCAAAAGCATTGCCCAGACGACTGAAAAGATCAGCTCCGGATACTTTCTGCTTCAGCGGTTTGCCAAGCATTTTGGATGCCCAGATGAGCGGCATGCCATCCGCAACAACAGCTCCTGCCTCGGAGTACACCATTTGAAATTCTTTGTCCTTCCGAAGCTTGATCACATGATCCACGTTGCAGGTCAGGATGTAGGATTGATTCCTTTCCTGTATGGTTTTATCAATGTAATCAAGCAAATCCATAAAATCATAATTATCAAATTTGACATCGAACATATTCACTTGGTTCATCGTATCACTTCTTTTTGTGGGGAATCGGTTGGCTGTGAAGATCGGTACAGACAGTTTAGGTACCAACAAAACGGAATAATAGATTGGACCGTCGACAGCGTATTGTCGGAAAATGAATAGATAAGGAATCCTGCTAAAAAAAGAAGATAATAGGCTTTAACCGGCGGCGCCATAGCTCTATAAACCAGATAAAACACAGCCAATAGGGAGAGTAGCAGCAATATCGAGCCAATATACCCCCCATCGAAGTAAAAACGGATATACTCGTTATGCGGGACAACAAAACCTTTGTACAGTGTCCCATCATTCGCAACAGTAACTGAGCCGAGCCCTCTACCTGACCAAGGAGATCCCGCAGCCTTATTCAGAAAATACTCCCATGCCTCTGACCGTCCAGATAAATCAACAGTGCTTTCGGTCGATCTCTCAAAGGAACGCTTTTTAAGATTATCGAGCTGCCAGAATACCGCGACAATCATCAGGAACATGGAACCCATCAGCGGAATTAATAAAAGGGATTTGCCCTTCAGGTATTGGCGTAAAATGTCATAGAAGTAATACAGAATCATAGGCACCAGGGCCAGCATAGGACCCCTTGTTCCAGTTCCAATCAGAATGAAGAAATTTAGAACCAGCAGGATATAAAAATACCGTGCATGCTTCGGATTCCGCTTTACCTCAATGAACGGGATTGCGACTCCCATAAAAGCCAGCATGGCCAAATGGGCCGGAATATTCGCCCCCTGAATCCGTACAGCGCCTGTAAACTCTACATTGAGAAAATTATGGATATGGGCAATCTGGAGTAATAATCCTACACCTACACTTACTAAAGGTAGTAAGCAGATGATTCGAATTTGCCGCTCCGCGACTTCTTTTTTCCAATTAATTAAAAGAAAAGCGAACGGAATGGAAAGACCGATAAATGCTTTGACAGCAATCGATGATGTCATCTGCGGCAACCAGATGGAGGCCGTAAAAGTTATGATCAGCAGCATGACCATGGCCCAAATGGGATGACTTAGACGAAACCGTAAACCATTCACTAACATGCAGGGGACGAGAAGCGCGATGATAGCCATTTTATAAAGGGACAGTATTTCCATTCCGAAAAGACTGCCATCGACTAAAAAGTTAATGGATATCGCCGTCGTGAATAGAACGAAATAGCTGATCAACTGAGGCCTAGATATCGAAATCCCTAATAAAATAATCAGAAGTACGGCAGCTATCGCAATCGTCGGCTGATAAATGACCGCCGTTCCGAAGAAAAGGGCCAAGATGAGATAGAGCATCCCGTAGGGCAAAGCATTGATTTTAGAGCCCCACTCAAAATTTGTCATGTTATTCCCTCACCCCGCTGCGGAATGCCTCTCCCGATCCAGAATCATATGAAGAGTTCCGCGAATACTCTCCAGCCTGCATTTATTCAGGAGCTTCCTGCCCTTGCTTCTCGAAAGAACCATACCTGCCAGAATATATACTAGCTTAGCGGCTGTCTTTCCTAGTAGAAGCAACTTACCCTTCATTCCCTCGCTCTTTACTGCGTTGGAGATCCCCTGGCTATAATAACGTTTCATAATCCAATCCTCGGTTAAACGATTCGTAGGAACAAAATGATCAACCGCCATCTGTGGATGATACAGAATGGAATGCCCTTCTTTCTGGATCTGTCCAAATAACCAGGACTCCTCCCCTGAGAGGAGAGAATCTCCCTTTCTACCGAGATCCAGCGGGAACAGGCTGATGTCAAACACAAGCTTGCGCATCGCCATGTTAGCCCCGCATGGATGAAGATGGGCGGGATATTCCTTAATTCGACTGCCTAGATCAACGATTGTATACGGAAGTTCAAAGGGTTTGATCAGCCAGTCCGGACGTTTGCTTTCGAAGATCGGAGCAATTTTTCCACCCATTGCCATCACTTCCGGTTTACTTTCAAAGGTGCTGACAATCGTCGTAATCCATGTCTGGCAAGGGATCGCATCATCGTCCAGGAAAGCAATGAGTTGTGTTTTTGATGCTAAGATCCCTGTATTACGAGCCGCAGACAATCCCTGCACAGGCTCCATCATATAGCGGATATGCAGCACTGACCCATGCGCAGCTATGAACTTCTTGACGCAAGCTGCTGTATCATCTTTAGAGCAGTTATCTACTACGATAATTTCGGCCTGCTCCAAATCATCCAGTGCTAATAGTGACTGTAGCGTTTTGATCAATAAATCTGACCGATTGTAAGTACAGATGATAATGGAAACCTTAGGAGCGACTCCGTAGTCATTCATCGGCATTCACCTAATTTCCATGATATTAATAAGCGTCTTTCGAACCGAGCAACATCAATCCTGTTTTGGCAATAATCTTCAGATCCAGTCGGGTACTTCGAATATGGATATAGGTTAAATCCAGTTGTACCATTTCGTCGAAGCCAACGCTGTTTCTGGCGTTTACTTGCCAGTATCCGGTACAGCCCGGTGTAACCGTGAGCCGCTGTTTATCATATTCTGTATACTGTGCCACCTCTTCCGGAAGCGGAGGACGTGGTCCAACTAGACTCATATGACCCAGCAGAACATTCCACAGCTGAGGCAACTCATCTATACTTGTCTTGCGGAGGAATCTGCCGATCTGCGTGATCCGTGGATCATTCTTGATCTTGAACATCGCACCGCTCACTTCGTTATAAGCGAGTAAGTTTTCCTTTAGCTCCTCAGCATTACTTACCATAGATCTGAACTTATACATTGGGAATTGTTTTTCATCCTTACCCACTCGATTTTGCCGAAAGAACACTTTGCCCTTCGGATCCTCCAGCTTGATCAGGATCGCTACCACGCCGAATAAGGGCAGCAATATGAGAAGACCGAGAGCGGAAAAAAAGATATCGATCATCCGTTTCATTACTAAATAGAATTCCGTATCTTTTTTTCCTTCATTGGCATGTAGCATGTAAAGTTTCGGCAGGACAGCCTCATAGTCTTCCGGCATTTTTTGCATGCTCATCTCTCTTCATTCCTCCTTGAATTTTTCGGAATATCCACTTAACTGCTCAGGCTGGTTTGTCCCGCTTTACTAAGCCATTCCGCCATAGCATCCATAATCGGATACCGTAAATCATCGCTTTGCAGTGCAAATTCTAGTGTTGTCAAAATATATCCCAGTCGCTCGCCGACATCATATCTTGTTCCGTCAAAGTTATAAGCATATACGCGTTCGCTTTGATTCAGCTTTTGAATGGCATCTGTCAGCTGAATTTCTCCACCGGCACCTTTTTCTTGCAGATCAAGGTACTTGAAGATCTTTGGTGTAAATACATAACGGCCCATAATGGCCAAATTGGAAGGAGCTGTACCCAGCGCTGGCTTCTCCACGAAATTATTAACACGGTACAATTTGCCGTCCTGTAGATCAGGTTCGATGATTCCGTAACGGTTCGTAAATTCATCAGGAATCTGCTGAACGCCAATGACCGAGTTTTGCGTTTCTTCATATTGCTCGATCAGCTGTTTCAGACAAGGGGTTTGCCCAACTACGATATCGTCACCTAACATTACGCCAAAAGGCTCATCACCAATAAATCTTCTGGCACACCATACCGCATGACCGAGACCCTTTGGTTCCTTTTGCCGGATATAGTGAATCTCTACCTTGGAAGAACGCTGAACCTCTTTCAGGATTTCCAGCTTGCCATCTTCAAGGAGCCGAGATTCCAGTTCAAACGCGTTATCAAAATGATCCTCAATCGCTCGTTTTCCTTTACCCGTAACAATGATGATGTCTTCAATACCGGAGGCAATAGCTTCCTCGACAATGTACTGGATAGTAGGCTTATTGATGATCGGAAGCATTTCCTTTGGCATTGCCTTAGTCGCGGGAAGAAAGCGCGTTCCTAGTCCCGCTGCTGGTATAATTACTTTTTTCACTTTCTTCATCGCACTTTACCTCCTAAAGATCTATTTATTAAGAGCTCATTTCGCTTGTTTATGCTCGGTACCCTTACTTCGCCTGATTCAGCGCAATACCGATAATCCGTGACCCAGCCTGCTCCATCAGCACCTTGACCTTACGAATGGAATCTCTTTTGGATTTCCCATATCTGGCTACGAGGATGACACCATCTACTTGGGAAGCCAATATACGAGCGTCACTGAATTCCGTGGCCGGAGGTGAATCTAGCAAAATTAGATCATGACTTCCCTTCAGTTCATCCAGTAAAGCGATCATTTTATCGCTGCCGAGTAGATCCGGAGGGCTAATCCTGGATATACCCGCCGGGATGACCGAAAGGTTGGCTAAATTTCCATGCACAACAATTTGATCGACTTCCTCCATGCCGTCTAGATATGCCGCGAGTCCCTGACTGCCTTCCACTTCAAATACCGAATGCAGACCAGGATGTCTTAAGTTGCAGTCTATAACAGCTACCTTTCTTCCCTCCTGCACAAAAGAAACTGCGAGATTGGACAAAATCGTCGTCTTACCCGCTCCAGCTTCAGCTGAGGTAAAGAGCAGCACTTTTCCGCCATTGCCCTGCGCCAGTCCAAGCTGGCGAATATAGGTGCGCAGTGATCGGAATGATTCCGAGATCGACGAGGATGGATTAATGTCCGTAATCAGACTCTTATTTAGCCGTAACATAAGCACCCTCCTTCACTCTTGTTTTGCCATCTGTTGCCTTACCCAAATCGCGTTTGCGAATGGTTGCGATCGTGGCAATTACCGGAAGACCAAGGTCAAACTCTGCTTCCTTTTCAGACCTTAATGTACCGTTGAGTGTTTCCATCAGCAGAATGATTCCTAATGCAGCCATTAGTGATACTACAAAGCTGATGACGAGATTCATAGCGAATCCGCCGTTCGAGGGCCCTGGAACATCCGTCGGATCGGCCGGTGTGAGCAAGGTAACATTGTCTACCCTCATCAACGATGGCAAATCACGAATGAATGTCTGCGAAACCGCATTTACGATTCCGGCAGCTTTGGTGTAGCTTTCATCCTGAACACTAAGGTTGATCACCTGACTCTTCTCTGAGGACTTAATCTCTAGCTTCTTGCTCAGTTCTTCTGACGTCAGTCCGAATTCCGGATGACTTTCTATTACGCTTTTCATGATGGTGGGCGATTTAATAATTTCCTTGAAACTCTCAATTAGATTTAAGCTAAAGCTCAAATCGTTAAGATTATTGCTCTCGGGAGTATTCACGATGTTGTTAACTAGCAGCTGTCCGGAAGCGGAATAGACGGGTACAACGAAGTTTTTACTAACATAGTAAGTAGTAGCACAGGAGATCAAAACGAATACCATGATGAGCCAAAACCTTTTTTTAATCAGGTTAATGTAATCCAGAATCGTCTTTTCCACAGTAACCCTCCTTCCGCATAAATTACATTCTGAAATAATTCATGAAAGTTTCAGTTGTTGCTTTAATTCTATCAATCCACATCATTCGCCACATGGGTCATATCATTACTTTCCTGTTCACTTTGGAGTAAGGTGCTTTACACCTTAAGAGGGGGGGATGGTATACTTTAGTACCATTTGGAGGGTGAACGCACAAAAAAACACGGACAGGATGTCCGTGTTCATGTATAAACTCCAATTATTTCGTACGTTTAGTCAAATGACATTTCATATTTGGTCAATCCGACAGCATTTGCGTAAAGCGCCGCCTGTGTACGATCTGCCACCTGTAATTTCGCTAAAATCTGACTGACATGCTTTTTCACTGTAAATTCACTAATAAAAAGACGTGAGGCAATTTCTCTGTTACAAGCGCCCTGTCCTAGTTCGATTAAGACTTCCTTTTCTTTCGGGGTCAATTCATCTGTCGGACTGCTTCCACTCATTCGCATCTTATCTTCCATCAGACCAGGATCATAATACTTTCTCCCTTTATGGACCAACTGGATAGCAAATAGTAACTCTTCCGGCAATGCCTCTTTCAATACATATCCGTCTACCAGCACTTCCTCAGCTTTCAGAAAATCCTCTCTGCTTGCAGATGATGTCAGCAAAATAAACTTACTAACGATACCACGAGCACGTGCTGTCTTGATGACATCAAGTCCTGATTCATCCGCTAGTTTAAGATCAATGAGTACAAGGTCAGGCTGCGTCTCCTCAATCACAAGAAGCGCTTCTTGGCCGTTCGTCGCCTCTCCAGCAAACTTCACATTCGGTTGCATCGAAATAACGGATGCCAGCCCTCTTCTAACTAGAGGATGATCATCTACAATGACGATTTTCATAGAAACGACCTCCTGCCCTAAAGTTTATGCATTCTTTAATTCAGCTACACCTACAGGAATGGAAATCAAGATTCTCGTTCCCATATTTTCATTACTGGACAGCTGGAAGTCGCCACCTAGCGACTGAGTCAAATATTGCATATTCTTCATGCCAAGCCCACTTGCACTATCTTCGGATTCAATCCATAACAGATCTGTATCAAATCCGACACCATCATCACAAATCAATAAGCGGATCCAGTTCGGCTTCAGAGATAACTCCACATCTACTCGACTAGCAGCACCATGCCTGATGGCATTCCCTGTGGCTTCAGAGATAATCCGATAAAGCGCCTTGTGGTAAGGATAAGGGAGACTAAAGTCATCACCCGTTATTTTAAATTCAATATCGACATCATTTAATCGGGATAAGCTCTGCAAATGCGATCTTACCATACCGAGCCATGTAGGTCCGCCGCTCTTCTTAGAGCTAAGACTGTAAATCGTAATCCGCAGTTCTTTGGCTACCTTTGTAGCAGAGTCGTGGATAAGCTCGATTTGCTCCTCCAGCTCAGAATCCGTCATTTTCTTCCACGTTTCCTTCAACGAATGGGTAGCATACACGATACCAAAAAGACTCTGTGATACACTGTCATGCATTTCATCTGCAATCCGGTTCTGCTCATTCGTGATGATCAGCCGGTTCTCAATCACACCTAGCTCATGACGCTCAAGAATATTCGCGCTTAGCTCAGATAGAAAGATCAATTGCTGGATATACCATCTCCGGCCTTCCAGCCCCTCTGTAGACTCCAGCTTGAGTCCAATCACCCCTACAAAACGGGTGCTCATCCGTACAGGCATCAGCAGGAAGTCCCCTAATCCCGGAAGACTTCTAAAAATAGGCTCTCGCTGCAATCTCCATTCATGTTCATGTTTTCCCAGTTCAGAAAATAAGAACTGTTCCTCTTCCTGCTGCCAGCCGGTCTGCCTGCTCTGCGGCGCTGGTTCTCCACTTTTCTTAGCGAACCAAAACAAAGCCTTATCCAGCTTCGTTAGCTTAACAACATAATCGGTGATCACTTGACCGATATTCATGAAATCATGTTGGCTTGAGGTTTCCACGATATGGTACAGCGCTTTGATATGATCCATCGTCTCTTTCGCTCGAGCAATCGATTCTTCACGTTGATGCTTCATCCGATTAACGCTCTGCATTATTATAACCGCAAGTACCAGCGTTAGAAACAGATTCCCATTCACCGATACAACTTCTAGAAACGTTCGGTTCGCAGAATTGATGAAAAAATAACAGAGCACCGCAAAAACGCTGATATAACTAAAGAGCAAAGACCAACCAAAATAAATGGATAACGATCCTGCAGCAATCAGTACGGGATTAAGCACATACAGCCTAAATGAGCTCTCGAACCCGCCAGTAAATAAGGTCAGTACAATAATTCCCACCATCTCCATACTAACAGCCAAGACGAGCGCCCGTGGTCTGCTTCGTAGCTTCCGATAACAAAATGAGAACGTTTGTGCAAGTAGAAATAGTGTAGCTATAACAAGGGATTTGTATATTACGGAAGGCCCCATTTTATCTAGAAGATACATGAGTGATGTGAGGGACAAAGAAAAATACCTGTAAAACGTGATCAGTCTGTCTTCAGCAGTTGGCTTGATTTTCATCCCACCACCCTATTCTCCAGTTTTGTGGAAAATGTGAGATTGTACTGTGCTTGTTAAAAGCATCATACATGAGAAAAATCACAATAACAAGTTGACATTCTTCATGTTTGCGCTTCCAATAAGAAAAAAAATACATTTATTCCTCTAATTTTTCCAGAGATTAAAAATCCATTTTTTAACATTAAAAAGATCTTAGTTAATAAGAACTATCACATTTATGTAAATTAAATCCATGGAATTAGTAGAATGATGTCGATTTATATGTTACTACGACAAAGCTGTGGCGCAATCCCCATATATTTTTTAAATAAACGTGAAAAATAGAATGGATCATTATAATGAAGCATGCCCGATATTTCTTTCACTTGTAATGAGGTGTTGAGAAGCAGCTTTTTGGCCTCAGCCATTTTAAGACGGTGAATATATTCATGAAGCGGATACCCGCTACTACGCCGGACAAGTCGACGAAGGGTAGACATCGAGATATGATGTTTTGCCGCAATTTGCTCTAGGTCCATTTCACCATAAATGCATAAATTCAGGTCCTCCCGAATCTGACGCATATAATCTGCCTGAGCATTCCAACTTTTTTCTTCTATTATAAAAGAACACTCCAATAGCATCCTTTCAACGAGTAGTGCGGCCCGATCCGCATCTGCAGGTTCTCCACTCTCCATCCGCTCTAACACTTCTTCAAATAAGGTCGAAAGACCCATGATCGAATTCGCTTGGAACACATTCCCGCCAGCGATTAGACCCGACTCCAGCCATTCCGATACACGTGTCCCATTAAAATTAATATAATACTCATCCCAGCTCCCTCCAGGTGGTGGGCCGAAATTGTAACTGTATCCTGGGCGAAAAAAGAATAAGCTGTCTTCACGCACCTGCTGTTCTTTCCCCGAAGTCTCCATATAGGTGCCACCACCTGATACTATGTAAACAATAGCCCAGTGTTCAAAAACAACGCCTGAACGGAATAACGTTCTTCCAGGCAAATGACCGGCTTGTCCTACTCTAATATTTTTAAGCTTCAGCTTAGAAGATTCAATCTTCGGATCAATAATTCGTATTGGAAAAGGACTGATCATATAATCCATGCGCTTGGACATTATAGACATTCCCCCCTCTGTTTAGTAGTGATAAGGTTATTGTGAAGTTGATCATATTCTACATGAATAAGAGGTGTCCACGCTATGCTTAATCATTCTACACTACTGCTTTTGCCTAATCCGCGTGAAATCACATTGTCACAAGGCTCATACCGTTTCCCAATAAGCGGAAGCATTGTGCTTCCTAGTACGGGAGCGCAAAGCTCAATGCCTGCTGCACAAAAGCTGCAAGCTGTGATTAAACAAGCCTTAAATCTTCATTTGACTTTATCTATTGGCACACGTCCAACGGTTGTATCCGCTTGTATCTTTAGCTATGTGCCGTCGTTATCTGAGCAGGCATACGAAATAGTTATTGATCAGAGCGGTATCGTTGTCTCCTATAGCTCACCTGTCGGTGCCTTCTACGCAGTAGCCACTCTGAAACAAATCATTGAACAAAGCGGCAGATCTATTCCTCATCTGTTTATTCGCGATGAACCTGATTTTGGAGCTAGAGGGATAACCGTTGATATCAGCCGCAATAAAATTCCGAAGCAAGAAACCTTGTACCGAATCATTGACCTTATGGCCGATCTGAAGATGAACCAGCTTCAGCTATATATAGAAGGTACGCCGTTCGCGTATGAATCTTTCCCTCAAGTGTGGGAGCTTGAGACTCCAATCACAGGAGAGGAAATCTTGCTTCTAGATGCCTACTGTAAGGCGCGTTATATTGAGCTTGTTCCAAACCAGAACAGCTTTGGACATATGGAAGGTTGGCTTTCCCGTCCTGAATTCAATGCTTTAGCCGAGATTCCAGAGGGATTTATGCTTCCCAAGGAATTGTACATGGGGGATGTATATCCAGAAGGACTATTTATGCATCCCGGTACGTTTGATACCGAAGATCCTGCCGTGCTCCCTCTGCTAGAAAAAATGTTCGACGATCTTCTTCCTTACTTCTCCTCTAATCAATTTAATGTAGGCTGTGATGAGACGTATGAGCTTGGTCTTGGCAAAAGCAAAGCGCTGGCTGAATCACAAGGCAAAGGTCAGATCTATTTATCTTTTCTTCAGAAGATTTATGAGCTTGTTACGAAACGCGGCAAAACGATGCAATTCTGGGGCGATATTATTATCCAACATCCCGAACTAATCCCTCACCTGCCTAAAGATATTATTGCTATGGAATGGGGTTACAGTGCGGAACATCCTTTTGAGTCGGATACCCTAAAATTCCGTGAAGCAGGCATTCCTTTCTATGTATGCCCAGGTACCAGCTCATGGAACTCCATTACAGGGCGTAGCGACAATATGTTTGCCAATCTGCGTAGTGCAGCTATTCATGGCAAAAATAATGGTTCTATCGGCTATCTCATTACCGATTGGGGTGATCACGGGCACTGGCAGCATCTCCCAATCAGCTACACTGGATATGTTTATGGTGCAGCGCTTTCCTGGAATGTAGATAACAATCTAGATGTAGACACTGCAAAATATTTAAATACATTCATCTTCGCGGATCGTTCCGAGGGTATTGGTCAACTACTCCTTGATCTCGGCAATTACTATCAGCTTGAATCCGAGATTATTCGTTCAAATGATACGGAAATGTCCCTGCTTCTTCGTACCAATCTCGACAATTTGTTAATTGTAGAGAAACTTACCGAAGATCATTTCAACAATCTCGAAGAATACATGCTCTCTATCGAGGCACGTCTCTCGGGGCTTGATCTTCAATGTGATGATGCTGATCTTGTTCTTAAGGAACTGAGTAACGGCATCCATTTTGTGAAGCACGCTGTGCAGCTTGGAAGAATTAAACTGCAGCTGGCATCTGCGCCAGATTCGATTGACCCTAATCTGATTACGGAACAAATCAATGATTTGAATGTTCTTCTTCATCACTATCGTCTATTGTGGACCGAGCGCAACCGACTCGGTGGCTTAGATCAAAGTATTTGGAGACTTCTACGTCTTAGAGGTCAATACGAAGCATTGAAATCGAAGTAATTTCCTTATCATAGCTGCAATTGGCGAGTCGAACGTTGAATTCAACGTTTCCGACTCGCTAAGCGCAGTTCTTCATATTGATTTTCAAGCATTTCCCGCTCCCGTTCTTCATGCTTTTCTCTGCGAACTCCCTCTTTCATGCTTTCCTCATCCTCATAGATTTGCCACAGATCAGAGAACAAATAATCTTTGATTTCTACTGTTTTTCCATTTAATAGCCCATTGGTCCAAATAAGTCCCGCAGAGGTACGCATCACAATGCGGCCGTCTGGCGTTTCAGCCTTTTGCCCCATTCGAATAGTCATAAGCATTTGACCAAAAGTATAACACTCCATTCGTCCCTAAACCTCCTAAATTTTAGTTGTAATGGAATAAAGAGAAGGATATAATCAGGGCGAAAGAACCAGTTTTTTGCAATTTTATTGTAGGAGGGATGCAATGGATTGGCTAAATGATTACGAAGAAGAACTCCGCTTAGTATTTCAAGAAGGTAGAAAGATCATCTCCGAATTTCCAGAGCCTCTAAATTCACAAGGCATGTCCTATCTTGAACATTTTAACGTATTCAATGCGGAAAGCCACAAAAATTACATATGTTATCTATTGCCCTTTTGGCTTCAGAAAAGCTGTGGGCTTTCAGCAGAAATTACCCGTCAAATGTCGATGGGCAATGTCTTCTTCATGCTATATTTTTTCATACAGGATGACCTGATGGACAGCAAAGAATCCTCTACATACGAAAGACTACCTTTAGCGAATCTACTCTATGTTGAATTTTTGAATATCTACAGAGTTTTGTTTCCGAATGACTCCTCTTTCTGGACATCGTTCAATCGTTATATTGCTCAATGGGCAGACAGTGTTAGTAATGAAACCGCCAGTGATTATTTTCTTAACGATCGGATCAAGATCCCTTATAAAGCCAGTCCGCTCAAACTATCCAGCACCGCTGCCCTTCTGCTATCTGGTAAGGATTCTCTTATACCGCAGTCTGAGGAAATGATCGACTCTGTTCTACTTACACTACAAATGCTTGATGACTATGAAGACTGGAACGAAGATTTATCAGAAGGCAGTTATAATTGTCTCCTCTCACTCACACGAAGCTACCTATCCACTGATAAAACAACCACACTCACATCAAAAGAGGTCGAATTCTTCCTGTTTACAGCAAACGGACTACGTACCTATGCTGAACTAGCGCAGGATACGCATCGCAAAGTGATGTCTTCCAGCTTGGATGTACCTCATCTCCTGGCATTCCACTCCATGTTGGTGATGAACTTACAACAGATCTCCGATTCCATCGAAGCAGAAAAGCAGCTTTTAAAAGGTGGAGGCTTGTTTTATTATTTGTCAAAAAATATATAATAATTCTATTATTTTGTAATAAAAAGAATAGTATTAGCACAATTGCTATGTTATATTATTAAAGGTAAATATATACATTTTGGAAAGGGTGATTATTTTGTCAGAAGCAGTTCTTAGAAATCAAGTCATTCAAAAGGCATGGGAAGATCCAAGTTTTAAGCAAAGACTACTCGCAGATCCAAAAGCAGCTCTCCAAGAAGCACTTGGCGTAATCATTCCCGACAGCGTTACCTTGAAAGCCGTTGAAGAAGGTTCAAATGAATTCTATCTTGTAATCCCACCAAGTCCATCCTCAGATGTATTGAAAGCAACCGCAGCACCACGCGGTTCTTGGTAAGACAGCAGGATTAACCTCATAGGGAGTAGGAATCATCCGGAGCTTCTGCCAATGGCAGTATGGTAATGGATTCGGTTCCTACTCCTTTTTTGCTTGTAAATCTCACTTCACCTTGCATAGCTTCAATGATGCGGAAGGTGACCATCAATCCTAAACCTGTTCCTTTATTTTTTTTGGTAAAATACGGTTCTCCGAGCCGGTGCAGAACATCTGCGTCCATTCCCTCCCCGTTATCTTTGATGTGAATAATCACTTTATCATCTTCACCGTATACCGACATATAAATGAACCCTTCTTCACTGAATGATTCAATACTGTTCTTGATAATGTTAATGAACGCCTGCTTAAATTTCGAGGAATTTCCTTTTACCCATAATTGGCCGGATACATCCAGAATCATTTTTCCTCCATTGATGTGACACAGGGGCTGCATAATACTCTCAATATGCTTGAATTCATCATATAAATTCAGACTAGAGATCGTCTCAAATTCTGGTTTAGCAAAAGTCAAGAAATCAGTAATAATATTGGATGCTCGATCTAGTTCACTTAGGGCCATTGACATATAAATTTGCTCTTCGTTAACGGATTTCTCGCTAAGCAGCTGAAGAAAGCCCCGAGTGACTTGTAGTGGGTTTCTTACTTCATGAGCTACAGATGCAGCAAGCTCGCTAATGATCTCCATTTTTTCCGAACGCTCCAATTCATTGTTGAAACGCTCTAGTTCTCTAGAGTAATTAACAACCTGTTGATGGTTATAGGCTAATCTTCGTTCCAGAATTACGATCAAGGAAATAATGAAAGCAACCAGCCCCCACTTCCACAAGAACAAATCATAATTCCCTTTTTGGATGTAATACCATAATAGCTCTGCAACTACAGTAAACGCAGCGGTTCCAAATCCAATAGCAAACACAATAGCATCTTTATTTCCTTTAAGAGAGAACATAACCACACATGCGATCAGCAGGATGAATTGGAGGATAAGGATGAACCCTATAATGGTGGTAGAAATAAAATAATAAAATTCAATATAGTGATTATTTGATAGGAGATTGATTAAAAGAAATAACAAGCAAAAAGAAGAGTAAAGTACTTGAAATTGACGAAATTTTCGAATGATACTGAACTTACCACTACCGAATAATTTCTCAAATAAAAAGGTAAGCGCTGGGAGAAGTGAAAAAAGGGCTAAGTCTAAGCATACGTTACTAATCGGCCCCAATTTATTGTAAAAGGTATAGATGAAGGGGGAGTAGGTTATAGAAAGGATCCCGGTAGCCGCTATAACCACTGCTAGTGAAGCAACACTGGAGAAATAATCTTTGCTTATGTATAGAGCACTTATAAATAGAACGATAGCCACCAGAAAAAAAGCGCAGCCCAAAATCACATCACTTAGTCCATTCTCAATATATTCATTAATTAATTGACTGTGTTCACCGATCACTACACTTTCTTTAATTCCAATTCTGTCTTGCATGGTTTTTGTCCAGATATATAACGTTTTCCCGTTATCTGCTTTACTTAAAGGCAACAGCAAAGAATAGTTATCCTTGATATATTTACGATTCTCCTCGAAGATCAAACGATCCTCCACATACACTCTCACATGAAGGGCATATAAAGTATCGATATACACCGAAGGTGACACATAACTTAAATCGGGTAAGGAAATACGGGTCCAAGAAGAGGATACTCCTGAAGGTAACTCTGGGAGTCCCTTCTTAGAATCTACGTTCATCCAGCTTTGCTGGCCTTCGCTCCACGGAATCTCTTTTCCTGCATTTCCTGTTTCATCCCCCCATTTCATTTGCCACTTTGTAATTTCTTGAGATGGATTTGGGTTCGCCGCCGATACAATATTAGAGCCGTAACCTATCAGGAGGAGTGAAAGGGTGATTGTAATGTGGAGTATTCTAACCATCAAGCGCATATAGGCACCTCAGAAGGAAGTTTCAGAAACAATATTCTGTGTATTACTACTTCGCTCACTATACTACCCTTTCCTTCTAAAAAACGGAATAAATCATTAAATTCTCCTAATTTTTTCTAGCCATTGGCAATTTAATAATAATCACCGTTCCTTCTCCCTTCTCACTCTTAAACTCAGTTGTCCCTTCCATTGCCTCAATGATCCGGAAGGTTACCATAAGTCCAAGTCCTGTTCCTTTTGTTTTATTGGAGTAGTAAGGCTCACCCAATCGAGCCAGCTCACTACCATTCATCCCTTCTCCATTATCACGTACACTGATCATTACATAGGCTTCGGATTTCCAGGCCGTAACTCTAATAAGCCCATTATCCTGCAAAGCTTCGATGCTATTTTTTATAATATTAATAAACGCTTGTTTAAATTTGGCAGATGATCCAATCACGCAGAGTTCCGGCTGTAGATTAAGTTCAATGACTCCCCCTTGCAAATTCGCAAGCGGAGCGAGAATACCCGACACATGCCGTAACTCCTCAGATACATCAAGCCTCTCAATAGTCTCTAGCCCTGGCTTAGCAAAGGTAAGGAAGTCTGAGATAATCACCGTAGCTCTATCCAGTTCTGCGATAGCCATCTGCATATATTCCCTCTCCTTATGATCTGAACGTTCTCCTAGGATCTGAAGGAAACCACGGGTTACCTGTAAGGGATTCCGTACCTCATGCGCTACAGAAGCCGCTAATTCACTTATAATCTCCATCTTCTCGGAACGCTGCAAATCATTATTAAACGTCTCAAGCTTACGAGAATATTCAACGAGTTGTTCATGGTTTCTCGTAAACCTTCTCCCCAGAATGACGATTAAGGATAATACGAAAACCATCATCCCCCACTTCCACCAATATAATTGATAGGATTCTCTGGATATGTAGTATACGATCAATTCGACAAGAGATATAAAGGCAAAGATTGTAAACCCTGTAGTAAAAACAATAGCATCCCCATTGCCGCGATAAGTATGAATAAACGCTAAGCTTACCAATAATATAAATTGCACAATCATAATGACGCCTAGAATATCAGCAGTCATGAATCTATAAAATTCTTCCAGCTGATACGACAGAAGGATATTAATAACCATTAGTGAAAGACAGAATATAGAATAAACCAATTGAAACTTACGGAATCGGGTGACGACTTGTTTTTTCCCTGAACCGAATATTTTCTCAAAATAAAAGGTTACGGATGGCAATAAGGTGTACAACGCTAAATCAAAGAAAACAAGTACGATTTCCCCATAATCCCCGAGGATGATCGGCAAGAACGAAGAATAAGTAACCACTATGACTCCAATGGATAAGAGAATTAACACTAACAAAAATCCGTCCGTATAAAATCCTTTTCTCAAAAATAATGAACAAATAAACAGGACAATAGCTATAAAGATAAACGTCGCCCCAATGATGATATCCATTAAGCCCTGCTTTACATAAATGGACAACAGCTCACTGTAGCGATCTACCCTTATTTCGCCTTCTATTCCTAAATCCTTGCTTCCTCCCTGGGTCCATATGTATAGTTTCTTTCCTCCATCTTCTGTGGATAAAGGAATTAAAATTTTTCTGCCATTGAAATTATATTTATTCTCAGAATTATATACTAACGCGTTATTCACATAAGCCTTGACGCTATTTCCATATACTTTATTAATGAATAACGCGGATTTCTCGCTCATTTGCGGCAAAGAAAACCGGAGCCACGCTGAGGATGTACCTTTTGGCGTCTCTGGTTTGTTATTATGAGGCGTTACGCGAATCCATTCATCGTCTGAAGCTGCTACAGCTTCTTCGACAGTCTCTGCTTCTGTATTTCCAAATCTAATCTCCCAACTTGGTAGCGCAGAGTCTGATGATTCAGCACTCATTATCGCCGCACCGTATGGCACTATTGCTGTTAGCAATAGAAATAATAGCAAAGTAGCCGCTATCTTTGGTTTTGGCAACTTCATCGTAGCACCTCAGTAATTCATTAGTTGTTTAAATGATCATATATGATTCTTAATTTCGACAACCTTCGCATTATTCCTGCCTATTCTTGTAAATTTTCTCGAAAAAAGACGTTATTTATCGGCGTTATTTCCCTGATTATTTATAAAACGATTCGATCATAGGCAATCGGGTAAAGATACATATGAGAAGTCCAAATCTTATCCTACTGAGGGAGTGAACGGATATGGAAGATACACCTAATAAAACTGAAGCCGATTTTGTATATGAGCGCTATATACAAGCCGATATTGATGAAGAAGATGTTGTCAATGAAGATGCCGACCCCGTGTTGGTTGGCGATAAATATTTGGCGGCGGATATTGGTTTAAACCAACCTGAGGAAACATTCGAAAGAAATGACTTACTGGAATCCGATGCATTCCTGGCTGCTGAAACGGCAGGACTAACAAGCAGCGATATGGATAATGCTGAGGACGAGGAGCTACTAAAGATGGAAGAGGAGGATCCGCCACTGGAAGATATTCCTGATGCAGATGAGGTGTATCCAGGATCCATCATCGACCCTGCTTCACCACCAGTAGATGGCATGCCTGGAACGGACGTCTTAAACGGATCACAGGGAGATTAGAATATATAAGGCTGCCGGGCTAGGATCCGGCGGCCTTATGTGTTTTTCAATATGAGCACTGGCTTCAGTAAGGGTTGCTCTTGTAGCTACCGGTTATTCTGCTGAACGCGCTGCAGCAATTTGGGAATCGAGCTTGCGGGTCTTAACCAATACCGCTGCTACAAGCAGCATCACCCCATTGATCACAAACACCCAGCGGATCTGGATAAAAGCCCCCAGTAAGCCGCCTATAATAGGCCCGGCCATTGTCGCGAGTTGAGATGCCGCTTGGTTGAGACCAAAAGCACGTCCACGAAATCCGGGCTCAATCACTTGTACAATCATTGCATTTACAGATGGAAGCACACCTGCATAGAACAAGCCGTAAGCAAAACGAAGAACGGCGAACTCTACATAACCCGTAACAAAGAACTGAAGAATATTACCGATACCTCCACCGATTAACCCAATGAACAGGATCATCCCGAAGCCCTTCCGGCTTCCGATTCTCCCCCACTGCGGAGCCATTAGCACAGTAGCAATACCCACAGCAGAGAATACAATTCCTGAGCTTAGCGAGGCACTGCTCTTGGCGATTCCCATGTCTAGCAGATGTATCGGAATAAGCGGCTCCAGAATCATAACTGAAAAGGTGCTTATTCCCGCCAGCGATAACAAAGTCATAAATGCGCGATTGCTTCGCGCTTCCTTGATATCATCACTTACATGAGACCTCGGAGCAGATCGGTCAAAATTCTCTTCTTTAGCAAAAAAAGTAGCGATAAGTGCTGAAACGAGTACAATACCTGCTGAGAATAAAAAAGCAACCCGATTGCTTGTATAAAAACTCACTACACCGCCGATCAATGGACCAATGATACTGCCTGTTGCTCCGGCTGTAGACATAATACTCAGCGCATAACCAGTCTTATCCTCAGGTGTGTTCGTAGCCACCATGGCAATCGCAGCGGGAACAAATCCAGCAAGCAACCCTTGCAGTACGCGTACGATCAGAAAGACGTAAGGATCATGCACGAAATAATTAATCAGATATAAGGCTGCCAAACTGAAGCCCGAGCGAATAAGCATCGGCTTCCGGCCATATTTGTCAGCGAGGGAACCCCAAAAGGGAGAAATTAAAGCGCTGGCTAGAAAGGTTATACCAAAACTAACCCCAGACCAAATTTCCAAATGATTCGTAACCCCAAGCTCGTCACTCAAAAAAATAGAGAGGAACGGAATAGAGATCGAATACGCCGTACTACAAAAAAAGACACCCACCCAAAGCACGATCAAGTTCCGTTTCCATGAGAAGCGCATGATCTACACATCCTTTCTTGATGTCCTCGCGGAAACATTCCTATTATTGTAAACCTCTTTTGAGAATGTGCCAATCCCACATGTCACAACTGACCTTTGCATGTAAAGGGACAAAGAGGTTATTATGAGAAGTACCTACGAGATTATTCAAGAAAAAAGGAGAGATTGATTAGTGAAGTCTACACGAGCAAGATCTGCTATCCTAATGGTCATGTTATGCCTGGTGATGGTTATTGCAGCAGGTTGCGGTAATAAGCCTACCAATAACAATGCCAGCAGTAATAATGGAAGCAGCAGTGGAGCAGCAGGAAATAACGCAAGCAGCGAGACAAATCCTGGGGCTAACGAAGGACTTCCTTCAGCTACAGCAAGCCACCCCATTGTGACCATTGAGATGGATAACGGAGGCATCATCAAAGCCGAGCTTTATCCTGAAGTTGCCCCTAACACTGTGAACAACTTCATCTCACTGATTCAAAAGGGATTTTATGACGGCACTATATTCCATAGAGTGATCCCTGACTTCATGATTCAGGGCGGTGACCCTGATGGTACTGGTATGGGTGGCCCAGGGTATAGTATCGCAGGAGAATTCTCCGGAAACGGGTTTACTAATAACCTGTTGCATACGGAAGGTGTTCTGTCCATGGCAAGATCGCAGGCTCCAGATTCTGCCGGTTCCCAGTTCTTTATTATGGATGCAGCTTATCCTAGTCTAGATGGAAGCTATGCCGCTTTTGGTAAAGTTACCGAAGGCATGGACGTGGTTAAATCCATTGTTGGCTTGAAAACAGACAGTTCAGATCGTCCAGAAGAGCCACCGGTGATGAAGAAAGTAACCGTCGACACACTTGGCGTCACTTACCCAGAACCACAAAAGGTACAATAACAAGCAAAAACGCCTTCGGCGTCCTTAGTGGACGCAGAAGGCGTTTTTACTTACTTGTAAAAGACTAATGAAAGTACCTGAGCGTCTTATCCCCGTAGTGATCTTCTGCTAAGAGCATGTTGACCGTTTCGCAGGAAAGTACTACGAGTATTTCTTAATAAGGAAATCCGTTCCTCTGCAAGCTGATTTGCCGCAACAGAAGTAGGTATTCCATTTAGACGTGAGATTTCCAGCACGCGGGTGATGTTATCGTAAATTTTTGAAACCTGCTTAAACGCACGTTCCTTATTATAGCCATTCAGTTCATCCGCAATATTAATAACGCCACCAGCATTAATCACATAATCAGGAGCATACACAATGCCCATTTCATGCAGAGTATCGCCATGATAGGCCTCTTTTAACTGATTATTGGCTGCGCCTGCGATCACCTTCGCCTTAATTACCCGAAGAGACTCATCATTGATCGTTGCTCCGAGTGCGCATGGAGCATAGATATCACAGTCTGTACTGATAATATCTGCGGGATCGACTGCTTTGGCGCCGTAAGCCTCTACTGCACGCCCCACAGCTTCTTTATGAATATCGGTTACTATAAGCTGAGCGCCCTCTTCATGAAGATGCTTACACAGCGAAAAAGCCACATTTCCAACGCCTTGAACGGCTATAGTCTTTCCTTCGAGCGAATCACTGCCAAACGCTGCTTTGGCCGCTGCCTTCATCCCTTGGTATACGCCATAAGCCGTAGCTGGTGATGGATTACCCGAGGAACCATAAGTAGGAGATGTACCTGTAACATAATCTGTCTCCTGATAAATGATGTTCATATCTTCTTCTGTAGTGCCAACATCCTCGGCTGTTATGTATCGTCCATTCAAGCCCTGTATGTATCTTCCGAAAGCACGGAACATCGCTTCGTTCTTATCCTTCTTGGGATCCCCTATAATCACTGTTTTCCCACCGCCTAAATTTAGGCCGGATACTGCATTTTTGTACGTCATCCCTTTCGCTAATCGAAGCGCGTCAACAATCGCTTCCTCTTCTGTAGCATAGGTCCACATCCGTGTTCCACCCAGTGCGGGCCCTAAAGTCGTGTCATGAATGGCGATGATTGCCTTTAATCCTGATGCTTTATCCTGACAAAATAACAGTTCCTCGTAATCGTCCCTCTCAAGTGTTGCAAACAATTCCATTCTTAATATCCCCTATCTCTTTGTTATATTCCACATGTTGGTTGTTACTCTTACCTCTCAAAGTATTGTAGCAGAATGCGTCGTAAAACAAAAAGAACCACGTCACCATCATAACTTCCAATGGATGACGTGGCTCTTATATGAATGCTACTGCACCGAATAGAGTGCAATTGTCAAAATGTGTTACAGCTTAGCAATCGTTTCTGTAAGAACAGGAACGATTTGTGATTTACGGGATACTACACCTCTGAGAAGTGCTTTATTGTCATCCAGCTTAACATTGTACGCCGTTTCAACTGCACCTGCAACACGACCCAGAGCCAGACCTACGGAATCATTATTAAGGATATCTGTAACCACGAACAGGAACAGATCCAATTCTTTTTCGGCAATAATGGAAGTAAGTGCTGTTTCTAGTTCAGCCTGCTTGGAGAGAACATCATTAACATCTACTGCGTTCACTTGAGCGATTTCGACTTTGTATTCACCCATTTTGAATTCCTTAGCATCCAAGGAAATCAGTTGAGCGATACTCTTGTCGCTAAGATCAGCTCCAGCTTTCAGCATGTCGAGACCGTAGCTTTCTGCATCTACACCAGCGATTTCAGCAAGCTCGCGTGCTGCAGCTACATCTTCCGCTGTGCATGTTGGTGATTTAAACAGCAAGGAATCAGAAATGATCGCAGACAGCATCAATCCGGCGATTTCTTTAGGAATAGAAACTCCGTTTTCTTTATACAACTTGTTAAGAATAGTAGCTGTACAGCCTACTGGCTCAGCACGATAGTATAACGGATGTGCAGTCTCAAAGTTTGCGATCCGGTGATGGTCGATAACTTCAACCACGCGCACTTGATCAATGTCATTCGCACTTTGTTGGCGTTCGTTATGGTCAACAAGAATAACCTGATTTGCTTCACCAGCTACGTTCTCTACCAGACGAGGAGCAGCGACTCCGAAATGATCAAGCGCAAATTGCGTTTCACCACTAACGTCACCCAGACGAACGGCCTCAGCATCCCAGCCCAATTCCTTTTTGAGTGCAGCATAAGCAATTGCAGAACAAATGGTATCCGTATCCGGATTTTTGTGTCCAAAAACCAAAGTTTTTTCCATTTCCAATCTCCTTACTATGTTTTAGTGAGATTAATATACCATACATTGATAGCGGCTTCCAGATTGTGTGGTTTGAAAAGTGCCTTATCGGCATTCAATTAGCCTCTTCTAAGGTTGCTCACGCCCTAGTCTTTGGAAGTGGTACCGGCTTGTCCTCCCCATGCAGTGGCTCATTATCTGAGAAAAGGTCCGGATTCTCTGTCAGCATCTGGCTTAAAATATCCGTCGTTTCTACCGTCCCACATACCCTGACTAACGCGTCTCCAAAGTTACCCTTGCGCATGGCACCGCCCTCTTCAAGCTCACGCTCCACCTTCCAAAAATGCTCCGACCAAGAGAGGCCACAATGTCTGCGAGAAGGCACCATGATTTCATCGCCACCCGGACTCACCGTATATAGCTCCTCATGGGTATCCGTCATTCTGCCTGGAATATCGACCCACTCTTCAATGCCATGAATGAACGTATTTCGCCGAAGATCGACTCCCAGCAGTACAATTTCCGCCTTTCGATCAAGCAGCTTGCCCCATGCTGAGCCACGGGCACACGGCGTATCCCAGCGTTCATCCCCCGTAGTGAATTCCTCAGCATCTGCACCTAAAGCCGCTACAGAATGTGTCGGATGCCAAGAGCGAATAACACCTGGACGTTTACGGAACAACTCCGGTAATATCCCTACACAAGATGGGGAATCTTGAACAGAGAACCTTGGATTGTCTGCATTAATATAAGCCCATGTATGAGTTGGCAATACGAGCAGTCCGTCCTTCATATATTCACTGAGTACATCCAGTACTGTGTTCGCGCCTCCATCTACTTCCCCAATGCTTTTTAATGAAGAATGGACCAGAATAGTCCCGTGTGGATCAAGCTTTAGCTCCTGCAATTGTTTCATCAAGCTAGTTGTTGTGTGCATTGTACGCTCTCCTTATGTATGAACTGGATTTTATGATGCATAAACATCTACTTGCAAAAATCGCATTTTACTATTAAAATTATAGTAACTTAATAATACTCACTGAATATTTTAAAGATCACAATATAACTTACTCACATTTAGCATTTACACGGAGGTAATTACACATGACATTAACATTAAAAGGATTACACCACGTATCCGCAATTACAGGTAAAGCGCAAGAAAACTTTAGGTTCTATACCGAAGTACTTGGACTGCGTCTCATTAAAAAGACAGTAAACCAGGATGATATTTCAGTGTATCATTTATTCTATGGTGATGAGAAGGGTAATCCCGGAACCGAATTAACTTTCTTCGAACTCCCGATGGCGGGCCGCAACCGTGAAGGCAATAACAGCATCTCCGCGCTCTCCCTTCGAGTGCCAAGCGATGCTGCACTTACCTATTGGGAGCAGCGTTTCACCGAGCTTAACGTAGAGCATGGAACGATTCAAACACTCGGTAGCCGCCAGACTTTAGCCTTCCGTGATCACGAAGGGCAACGTTTCATTCTAGTATCTGACGAAAATGATAATGGTGTTGCCGGCGGCATCCCTTGGGCTAAAAGCCCGGTACCTGCTGAATATGGGATTGTTGGCCTAGGTCCCGCACATCTTACAGTAGAAAGTGCAGAGCATACGGCGGTTGTACTGGAGCAATTGCTTGGCTTCCGCCGCAAAGGCACTTATCCTTCAACAATTGCGGGCCAGCCAGATGTAATTGTATTCGAGACTGGAGAAGGCGGATCAGGTGCAGAGGTTCACCTAGAGGAACGTAATGATCTAGAGCACGAACATTTGGGACGAGGTGGTGTGCACCATGTTGCATTCCGCGTGGATAACGAGGAGGAATTGAAGCAATGGGTCGAGCATATACGTACAGCTCAGCTTCCTAACTCCGGATTCGTGGATCGTTTCTACTTCCGCTCCCTTTATTTCCGCGAGCCTAACGGCATTCTTTTTGAGCTAGCTACAGACGGACCAGGCTTTGCAACAGATGAGCCGATGGAACGTTTAGGCGAATCCCTTGCCTTGCCACCTTTTCTGGAATCAAAGCGTGAGCAAATCGAGGCTTATCTGAAGCCGCTGGATACTCGGCAATAAGATTCTTCAGCTCACTTAATAAAAGGTGTGAGTCGCTTATGCGCTCACACCTTATTTTTTTATTGAAAATCAGCTGTCTTCCTTACAATGTCTAAGAGCTCCGACAGAACTTGAATTTCGTATTTCGGTTGAACACCCGACGTATTCTCTTTACCAAGCGGGTTAAACCAGCAAGTATCGATCCCGTAATTGATTCCGCCTTGAATATCAGAGGTTAAGGAGTCACCTACAATCAGTACTTTTTCCTTATCCGAAATCCCCAATTTGGCAAAAGCATAATCAAAAATCCCTGTCTCCGGCTTCTGACATCCAGCCTCCTCTGAAATAATGATCTGCTCAAATGTTTCACTAAGCGGTGATCCTTGGATTCTGGAAGTTTGCACTTCTTTAATTCCGTTCGTAATGATTGTTAATCGATAGCCGGCAAGCTCCTCACACAGCTCGATCGCTCCCTGGATGAGAAAGGTTCCCTCGCCTAAGAAACGTAGATACGCTTCACTAAACGCCTCAGGATCTAGCTCGAGCGCATTCGCAGCGAATAACCGATTAAACCGTTCCACGCGTAATGCCGCAGAACTAATCTTCCCCTGCTCCAAATCCCGCCACAGCGCATGATTAATCTCCTGATAACTGGCAGCATAATCCTCAGCACCTGTGGGCATCCCAACATGTAGAAATGCATTAGATAACGCGTGACTTTCTGCCATTCCGTAATCAAACAGTGTATCGTCAGCATCGAATAAAATAACGTCGTATTTCATAAATATCCCCCAAAACTCTTTTCTCAAAAAGGTACTACAGTGATACAATCAAGTCAACTTATCAGTCAGACGACAAAAATTTACTTTTTTAAGGTAGTTTTAAGCGAATTGTGTTATTTTAAAAAGAAAACGGTGGTGAGCGTCATATTATACGTTTTATCGTTTCTAATGTCTTTTTCTATCGTCTACTTTCTAATTCCGCCGCTCGGCAGACTAGCTTTCCGACTTGATTTTGTGGACAAGCCTCGTCAGGACGTTGAGCGTAAAATTCATAGAGAGCCTATACCGCTTACGGCCAGTTACGCCATATTCATCGGATTCTTCATTACCTATCTGGTATTTGCCCGTGAATTCTCTATGGAAACCGTCGCACTGTTTGCAGGGGGCGTACTTCTGCTGACCATAGGTACCATAGATGATTGGTACAAAACAAAAGGTAAAGATTTCCCAGCGCTGCCCAAAATGATTGTGCAAGTTAGTGCGGCTGTTCTTGTTTATCTTTCCGGCAACGCATTTACAGGCTTCTACAACCCCTTCTCAGGGGATTATATCGTTCTACCCGTTGTATTACAGTTTCTGCTAACGATTATCTGGATCTTCGGTGTAACTACTGTCATTAATTTCTCTGATGGTATGGACGGTTTGGCTGGTGCCTTAACTGCGATTTCGGCCATAACACTATTTATTGTCGCGTTAACTAAAGGGCAATCCGCTTCTGCGATCATGGCAATTTCACTAGTCGGCGTTACGATTGCTTATCTACGCTATAATAAACCACCTGCCAAAATCTTTATGGGCGACGCCGGGGCTACCTTTCTCGGTTTCATCCTTGCAGTAATCGCACTCGACGGTGCGTTTAAGCAAGCTACGGCCCTGTCGCTGTTCATCCCGATTCTGGCGCTGGGCGTTCCGATCTTCGACAATATTTTTGTCGTCGTCAAACGCTTTATCCAAGGCAAGTCCATTTACCAGGCCGACGCTACCCAGGCTCATTACCGCCTGCTTCGTGCAGGTCTAAGCCAGAAGCAAGTCGTTGCCGTGTTATGCTTGATCAGCGTTTGTCTATCCTTATCCTCTATCATTCTGTTGTTGATCGAGACTTAATTATTATTTGCGGATAGTACCGTACAAGAGCAATCGCATCGGCTAGTCCAATGAACTAATAAAAACGAGCAAGTTTCCAATACGGAGACTTGCTCGTTTCTTGTTTGAAGTTCATCTTCTTTAAACCCCTACCTCGGCATCCAAACAAATCATCTCATCTGTCACTTTGCGTAAACTCGGCCAACCTTCGGTAAATCCCTACGATCTCCTCCATAGGCATCCTCACTAATCCACTGGAAGAGGGAGCTACAAATTCACGTACACCGTCTACCTCCGGAGGTACATCCCCTTGAAATCCCCAATTTGCTTTAGTCCTACGGCTAAACTCTGTATATACACCTTTTCCTACAAAACAGGCGACCTGTGGGCGATATAATTCCAGCTTGGAGCGAAGCAATTCGCGGCCCTCATTATATTCCTCACGGGTAATATCGTCGATTCCGCGTGTAGGCCTGGCAACAATATTTGTAAAGCCATAACCCAGCTTAAGTAGATCCCCGTCCTCAGATGCGTCGTATAGCCGAGGAGTAAGCCCTGAATTGTGCAAGATTCTCCAGAAATTATTTCGCGGATTCGCGTAATGGTGCCCCACTTCACCTGAACGAATACTCGGGTTAAAACCAATAAATACAATCTGTAATCCGTGATCTAGGTGATCTGATATTCCATCCATGTGATTCTGCCTCCTAACCAAACGATGTTCTATTTCTACAATGGGGTATACACATTAAGACAGGAAGACGGAATGGGGTCCGCCAGCCATACCTCATTACCCGCATAATAAAAGGTTACACCCATTTGACCAGCGCTAATCGTATCAACAGTCAGCAGTATCAAATTCCCTCTCCGACTTCCGGCCAGACTCGCAAAATGAGTCCCTTCGGACAAATGAACATATTGGCGTCCCATTGATTGGAGTCCCTCTTCCAAAATAGCAGAAAGCACACCTGCATAGGTTCCGTGATATAGCGTAGGTGGTGGATTACCCGGCTCATAAGCGATTCTGGTATGACTATGCCCGTACCGGGCTTTGATTCGGTCTCCTTCGATTTCAAATCGCTGCTTCTCGCAACTTGTAACAACTTGCCGGATGTCTCTCACAGTCACCTCAGACCATCTAGGAGCTTTCACAAGCACGGACAACAAATCATCCACCGTACAGGAACCATCCTCTGGGTCCAAAATAAGGCCATACTGCTCTGGAGTATGCCGGAGCAATTTAGTCATAAATTTACTTAACGACACTTCTGTAGCATTGCTTACCATTATATTTCCACCTCAATTCATAACTCATTTCTATTCTCTACAGCCGTGGATCTACAGGATCAGACTCCAAAGACAGCGCAGCAAGCATACATTCATGTACGCGTTCTATCGGCTCTCTACGAATAAAGCGTTCCACCGATTCCCGGCTAAGCGCACATTCCATTAAGGCATTTCGCTCTTTTTTGCTTGTTTTGCGCTGCTTGAGGCGTACAAGATTGTCCGGCTGTAAATAATCTATCCCATAGATAATATGCAGATATTTACGCCCTCTCACCTTGAGTGCAGGCTGAACCAGTTTATCTCCATTACGTGTTATAAATGTTTCCGGTTTGATGACAATCCCTTCATGCCCATCCTCCGTCATCTCTTCCCACCAACGGATGATCTGTTCCTCGTCCGCTTCATTACAAACCGTGCGGTATTCAGTCTCCATAAATAAAGGTGACAACTCCGCTAGTTCACGATTATGCTCCATATGCCAAAGATGACTGTGTTCAAAGAATGTTTGTCCGCTATGTGCTAAAGTATGGAATGGTGCAATCTTAATCCCGTCCAATCCACTTACGTCCCAGCAATACTTTTGGAAAGCTTCCTTAAAAAGATGAACATTCTGGAGCTTCTCCTCCATTTCCAGTATCCACGAGGCAACATCTCGCCCTGATTTTTCAGCCTCACGCAGCTTCTCCAAAAGATGCTCCCGATCCAGCAAAGCAGCTTCAGCCACATGGGCATATTGGGAGGAAATCAGCTCACGGGCCTTCAAGTTCCACGGTACGATCTCCGCATCTAGGAGTAGCAAATCCGTGTTATTTTTCGTGAAATAATTCGCCCGTACGAGATCCGCATTCAGCCTACGTAACATTTCAGATTCAGTATCCCTGTCAAAAAAAGCTCGGCCTGTCCGTGTATAAATCGTGCCTAACGATGGCCTGCCCACATACGATAATGCCGCCTCTTCATCCCGGAATAACAATAGGATGGCCCGGCTGCCCATATGTTTTTTCTCCGCGATCATTGTCTTCACACCTTGTGCACGGAAATAAGCAAAAGCTTCACGCGGATGCTCCAGATAGTTCTCATCTATAGACACTGAAGGCGGCGGACTCATGGTCGGCGGGATATATACCAGTTCCTCTAGTGGAACCGTAAAGTGGGAGACCGTGTCTATAGCCGCTTTAACGAACTCTCCGCGCACAGTTATCTCACCATAAAGGTCAGTCTGGACTGAGTAGCCCTCCACGAATTTGCGCAGGTTAGGTGGTGAGAATCTTCCCCGCTCCCAACGAATTAACGGACTATCCGGATCACCTGCATAATCGAGTTTTGCTTTAACACTAACAAATTTCCCTTCAGGGTAACGGTACGCAGTTAAAGATCCGCCAAATACAGCACCTTGGTCGATGTTCACTGTATTTTTCACCACGGTTGGGAAAGGTCTAGGATCATGCCCCCAGACGATGATCTCTCCAGATTCATGCTCGACATACCATTCTTTCCTTACAGGAGCACCCTTGCCATCCATTCCATCAGTGTCCCCATATCGGCAGAAGTCCTGAATCCGTTTGGACTGCTTACCGATAAATTCATCGCGCATTCCGGCATGGGTAACTACGACCCGCCGCACGCCATTAAGGCCAAACAACAAGTGACTTGGCGCGGACAACAGAAACTGCTTAAGTTCATCCCTAAGCCTGTTTGCTTCCTCATCGCCTGCTTCTAGCGCAAATGCCTCCAGCTCAGTAGAGATATTCTCATCTCCGTGACTTAATGTAACTTTGCGACCATCCAGGTAGCGGGCGATTTTCCAGCCATGGTTGCTGTCAATCATGCGGGCGATTCCAGCATCTACATGCTTTTTCCAAAACTTCATCGTCTTCAGCGATTCCGGGCCCCGGCTCATCACATCCCCCACAGAAATTAACTGCCTACCCTCGGGGTGCCTGTACAACCCTTGCTCGTCTTCCTTATATTCCAATCTTTCGAGTAGCTCGATCATCTCTTCATAACAACCATGAATGTCGCCGATGATATCAAGTCCTTTATCGATTTCAACCCAAAGTGGGTTCTGCTTACGTTCAAAAAGTACTGACTCCGTATTTTTCAAAAAATAAGTCGAGGCAAAGCCCTCGTCCTTAACACTCCGTAGCGAACGCTTGAACTGTCCATATTGTTGCTTGACCCGCTGGCGGCCGCGTGGATGCTCACGCTGAACATCCCGCTGCAGCAGCGTTTCCTCTGGAACATCGAGTACCCAAGCCATACATGGAACATTATGCTTATCTGCTATATCTAAATATTGCTTACGGTATTCCTCTTGCAGATGTGTAGCATCCACCACCGTCAGCTTTCCTAGTCGACAGCGCATGGCAATCACTGAATTCATTGCTTCAAATGCTAGACTTGAGAGCAGCTGATAATCATTAAAAATAATATCCGCCTCTTCGCGGGGACGATTCTTCCATTCCATAAAATCAGTGTCGCCAAGCATGCTACGGAAATCATCCGATGAGATGATTTCTGTCTGCAACAATGTGCCTTCATCTACTAATCTACGCAGTAAAGTGGTTTTTCCGCTATTGGAGGGACCGACCAATACAATAATTCCTGCATGCGGAAAAAGTATCGTTCGCTGCCTTTCTGTTTGCTCTTCTATAGTCATTACAATGCCCCCTCCTTACTAAATATCGCCATCTGCGTCGGGTATCCAAAAGTGTCAGAAGCTTCGCCAATTCCTTTAAAATCAACCGAATAATCAAAGGAACTCGTCCAGCGCATACACCATTCGGAGAATCCTGCTCGTCCCCATTCAAAACGGTGATCACTATGCCGCATTTCTTTCGATTCCATCTCATACACCTCGTTATACTCCTTGTTCGGTGTAGTCAGGATCAATACCTTAGGACTATATTCCGACAGAATAGTCTCCATCACTCGAGCCAGCCTATGCTCGTCGATATGCTCAATAACCTCACATAAAACCATAATATCCTTGTTCCGCAGCGTTTCATCGAAATAGAACAAAGAACCTGTAACAGGCGTCGGCACCGTAACTCCTTCTCGGTCTTCAAGCTTCGAGAAGCGATCGATTGCGCGTAACTGTGAGTTTGCCGAAGGCTCAACCGCCCAGATCTGCTTGACGCCCGGCACACTTCCAAGTCTTGCCGAAAGTTTTCCTTCACCGGAACCAAAGTCAACAATACTACTCTTGAAAGCCAACCCTTCTACTGTTTCTGCAATCGCCGCATAACGCAGATCATTTAATCTAATTTTAGGCTCAACTGAAATCTCAGCAGGAGTAATGGCCACTTTTTCAGAAGAAGGGGAGGATTCCTCTCCATCAAATTGTTTAATAAGATTAGCAAATCGTAGTGACCGCTTGAGAATTAACGCACGCAACGGATGACTATCCAACCAGCCTTCGCCATAACGCCTGATTTTTTCAATCTCATCATCACTGATAAAATAATGCTTATCATCATCCAGTGCCGGAATCAAAATGAACAATTGACGAAGGGCCGTTTGCAGTGTCTGCTCTCCGCGCAGCCTAATGTATCGAGCTGAACTGCGGCTTTTTAAATCAAAAGAATATACTGCATCTCCTCTTTCAACCTCAAGCTCGTAGCCAAGTGCATGAAACAGTTCCTCAATCGTGTGATCAGGCAGATTCGATGCAACCGGCCCAAAGGACAGCTCCAATTGAAATTTGTGATCTACCCAAGGCAAAAATACTTCCTTAGGTTTTCCGTTAAGAGCTGTACCTAACGCTGGGCGGATATAGGAGCAGAACCGGCTGCTCGTAACAAACTCCCGATCGTTAATATATTGTGTGATGTCATTATGAGCAGCACTTCCTTTGACTAGAGCAATTGGATCTGGTGTGACATAGATAACGGCCTCTGTCTCTTCGTCGGAAGCTGCAGTGAATACTATACGCACTCTAGCTTCTTTATCGCTCCTGTCATATAAATTATGCGGGTTTTTAGCCAGCAGATGGGACAACATCCCTGCTCCTGACCCCGTCGCCTTGATGATTAAATGCATATCTTCATCTCTCCTTAACCATTATTGAACTGCGGATTTACCAGCTCCATTGCCCCGTTTCTCCCCAGACCTCTATCAGTGCTGATCGGAACAAGATATCTAACGCTTCATCCATAACACCAATACTCTGTTCAAAAGCAGAAGCAACCGCCTCGTAATGAGCAATTCTCTCCTCCAAATAAGTATTGATAACATCCAAGCGCGGCTCCAGATTTAGTTCATCACCGGACATTTTACGAGATAACAGGTTCTGCACGGCTTCCTGTAATTCTGAACCTTGTGGAATCAAATCCTGTACAAGCACATTAAAATCGAGCGGCGGCACTTCGTTGTATTTTTCAATCCAAGCGCATGCTAAGAGTGGTCTTAATACGTAAAAATATTTCTTAATTTTAACCTCACTGCCTTGCAGATAATCCCGGTAATTTCCTCGCGCCATGTTCAAATAGTGGTAAATGCATGATTTTGGCGAAAAGCTTTGTGGCGAGAGCAAGCGGATGCTTTCCGCTACAGCGTACTTTTCTTCATAGCGAATCGGTGATTCTAACCATTCCAGCAGAGGCGGATTAGATTTCCGAAATAGATTAAGCCCCTTCTTCAAGTCCCAACCGTTAATATCAAGCATGTCACTAATCGGCCGCTCTATTACATCTCTGTGCTCAAAAATGGATAAATACGCCTCAGGTTTCCGTATGTATAGGAATCTAACATCATAATCACTATCTTGGGATGGAAATCCCCAAGCCCGGCTCCCCGATTCACACGCATACAAAATGCGGACTTGTTCTTCAGATTCAATGGTCCGAAGCTGCTGAATGATTGATTGATGTATTTCCGACATATTAATTCCTCCCTTAAACCTTCTAAATATGCAAAAAAGACCATGGACTCCATCGTCCATGGCCGGGCTTCACCTAAATACAGAACTCCTTACCGGTTAGTACAACGTTGTTGATTCACCGGAAACGAATATACTGGTTCTAAGGCTGACCTGTAAGCCAAGGTAACAGACGGACACAAATATGGATAAGCATTATACGATAGCTGATTATTCATATTGTTATTCATCTTTCCTTACCCCCAAGTCAAATTATATTTCATTCAGTTCTATTTCATCCTTAACATATCTCCAAAAGCATAATCCAACTATCCAGTTTCTGTCAACCAGTAGTCTTTTATCTATAATGTTCTACTTAGCATATTCCTATTTCAGCAAAGCCTTCAACCCAGGCGTCAAATCCGATGCTTTTAACATCACGAAATCCGTATAGCCGCCGTTATATATCAACTTGACGAGGTAGTCGCTGTTCTTATACGAATAGGATCGTCGCTGTTTCAAAATGTCCGCTAGCACTGCCTTGTCCTCTGTAAGAATGACTTGATTCTCATTGCCCGCAAGTTTCAACAGCAGCTCAGGGTCATATACATTTTCTGCCGTACGATTATGATCAACCTTTACAAGCTTCGCGGACTCCACATCCTCAGCGTTAGTACGCACCTTGTTAGCATAGCCTTTTTCCTCCATCCATTTCTCCAGCTCGTGATAGGAAGCGAACCATGAATAATTGAAGAAGGTGCTACTACCAATACCGTCAATATTAACAATAGGTGCTATATTCGCCACTGCTGCCCTATCATCCGTTTGATCTTCATAGGACATGTTCAGGATTTCTTTTTTCAAAATCGCCTTGAATTCCGTTATTTCTTCAGGATCTGAGATGACCACTTGTTTGTTTAGATTCCCTACCGAACTGTTAATCCGAATAAGATCTATATTCTTTTCCAATTGTGAAACAGCATACTGCGCACGCTTGAAGCCTTCAGACTCCATTACGACTTTTAGTTCTGGTTCAAACCCTTTTAATGGCACCAGATATTTTCTTAGCAATTCTCGGCCGTTATCCAAGCTATACGCTACAGTAAACGATTGGTACTCGCTATAGTCAAAATAAGGTTTGGATAATTTATTCTCCGGACGAATCGTTGCAACAGCTAGATGAAGCTTTCGGACAGCCTCGATATACTGTTTATCTTTAGAAAAAAGATCCTCATCCGTTAAAAAATTGCCTCCAAATGTATCGCCCGCCCTGTTATACATCCAATAGCTGCTTCCTGCAAATACACCACTAATTTTGTCTTCAGAAGGTACTCTAGTTTCATATCCTGTTAATCCTGATGCAGGAATATATAAGAAAAGACCTAGCAATGCAGTATAAATTGCAAATTCAACGGGCACCTTACGCGTCACAATCTGCCAAGTTTTACGAATGATCATTTCTGCGGCAATATAACCAACAATCGCTCCAATAGCGTATCCACTAATGATCCATCCTATCTGCTGATGCTTCATTTGCGCAAAATAGTTACCAGCAATAAGCATACAGCAGATCATTATTCCCGCTTTAAAAAGAGGATTAAAATACACGAAGGCAATGGCCTGACCTGCTTTTTCCGAATGCCGTTTACGGTATAACAGATAGGATAATCCAATAAATAAAGCTGAAAATCCTACATAAACCCACAACTCTACTGAGCTAAAAGGATTACCTGAAATATTCATCATTCGAATAAAAGGGGACCAATATTCTAGATTGTTATGGTATGCGGATAGCTCAGGATAACCATATAAATATATCGATAAATGACTATCCAATAGTAAGATCCCTACTGCCGGAAGGAGGAGAAGAGCATAAATTATGATTCCTTGTAAAACAGATTGACCTGAGCATATTCCAACAAAGACACTGAGACAGAACAAGAACAGCGTAAGGACAGTTACCGCGATACACCAGCTCCAAATTTCATTTCCTTGAAAAATATACAAGTTCCCGCTCCACTGCCTAACCAACGCCACAACTGCAGCTGTCAGCCATACGGGTATCAGAAGCAGAAGCAAACCACTAAATAGATGTGAAGTTAACAAATGCTCGCGACGAAGAGGCAGGCTATGCCACATATCTGATGGCGATTTCGTTTGCAGGTAATAGAATAAAAATAGACCTGCAACAACAGGCATGCTTACGATGAATATCATCTGCATTTCACCAGTAATACGGAATAAATGATCAATTTCCCGCGGTTTTGCGTTCGGATTGTTGCTCATGAACAGCTGCAATGGAAGTGCGAACATTAGGCCAAGTGCATATATAATTCCCATCCAGCCGTGCTGGCGGAGGTTCTGGCGAATAATACTGCTATTAAAGAAGTATCGGCTGCGCATCATATCCGGCATCCCCCATTTCATAAATAAAGATCTCTTCTAACGTCAATGGAAGTAAATCGAATACGTAAGGCTCATACACGTGAAAAGCTGCCGTAATTCGCTCACGATCCCCTTTTACTATGTACAGGTTCACGCTACCCCGGCGTTCTTGATGTAAAATTTGCAGTTTGGCCGATATTGCTGTCTCGTGCCGTTCATCTCGGAATGCCACTTGTATCTTATGTGTATCCGCCTTAAGATCATCCAGATCCTTCTCAATCAGCATCTTCCCACCATGCATAATACCTACGTGATCACACAGATCCTCAATTTCACGAAGATTATGTGATGAGATAAGGACTGTCAGTTCGCGCTCAGCTACTTCTTGAAACAATATGTTTTTGATCTGACGCCGCATTACCGGATCTAACCCGTCAATCGGCTCATCCATAATAAGCACATCCGGCATACAGCTTAAACATAACCAGAATGACGCTTGCCGCTGCATCCCTTTGGAGAAACGACTAAGCTTACGCTTCTTATCGAGCTGAAAGACGGTTCCCAAATCTTCAAAACGCTTCTGATTCCAGCTCGGATAGATCGAGCGATAGAAGGCTGCCATTTGCAGCATGGTGGATTGCGGGAAAAAGTAAGGAGAATCCGGCATAAAAATAACCCGTTGTTTAGTCGTCGGGTGTTCGAATACCGCTTCACCATCCACCTTCACGGTCCCTTTATCTGGAGAGTAAATGCCCGCCAAGGTCTTCAGCAGCGTAGTTTTACCCGCGCCATTAGAGCCGAGCAGCCCATAAATCGTCCCTTTACGTACCGTTAAAGAGATATCGTCGACTGCCTTCTCCCCTTGAAATAACTTACTGACGCCTCGAATCTCAATCATTACTCTTCCCTCCTTCTCTCTGCTTCTCCACTTGCTCATACAATGAACTAATCTCAGCTGCGGTGAACCCAAGGTATACCGCTTCCGCCATCAGTCTAAGCAACTCATCACGTACTTCGGCTTTTTTAATCTCATTTTGTTCTTTTTTCATTGGGGCTACAAAACTCCCTTTCCCCTGCAGTGAATAGATATACCCCTCACGTTCCAATTCACGGTAAGCCTTCTGAATCGTATTGGGATTCACGGTTAGCTGCTGGGATAACGTCCTTACCGAAGGCAGTTGTTCATCCGTCTGCAAAATACCATGCAGAATCATTTCCTTGACCTTATCGGTCAGCTGCTCATAAATCGGCTTCCGACTGCGAATATCCAGTTCGAACATAACCTTCCTCCTTCCACTATCTTGCATTAAATCCATTATGCTGTGTATTAACTGTACTACTATTATTAATACAGTTTGATCTTTATGTCAACGCAAAAAATCCCCACAGTTATTTAACCACTGCGGGGATTTTATCTCATAAATAGACACTTTATTAGTCCGAGGTATTCACAGTCTCGACTCTTGACTCAGAAACATCCGAGTTCGTTCCTGCTGTGGATGATCAAAAATCTGCTCTGGTGTTCCAGACTCCGTAATCTCACCTTTGTCCATGAAAATCACACGATCCGCAACATCACGAGCAAAGTTCATCTCATGAGTGACAACAATCATCGTCATATTCTCCTCAGCAAGTTGACGAATGACGCGTAGTACCTCGCCCGTGAGTTCAGGATCAAGCGCGGAAGTGGGTTCATCGAACAATAGAATATCAGGATTAAGCATTAATGCTCTCGCAATAGCAACCCGCTGCTTTTGTCCACCCGACAGCTTTGCAGGATACACATCCGCTTTTTCAGCAAGCCCTACCTTAGAAAGTAAGTTCTCGCTTCTAGCCATAATCTCCTTCACGCTCTCCCGTTTCAACATCCTTGGAGCTAGCTCTAGATTGCCTCGCACCGTTAAATGTGGAAATAGGTTAAAGTGCTGAAACACCATTCCCATGGATGCCGTGATCTCACGAATACTTGCTCCACTAGCGTATTTTCCATTCTCCACGAGCGGCTTTTCTTGGATGAAGATGCTTCCTCCCGTAATTTCCTCTAGATGGACTAGACTACGCAGCATCGTACTCTTACCTGAACCCGAAGGTCCGATAACAGCGACGGCTTCTCCCGCCTGGATATTGAAACTAACCTTCTTCAACACATCCAAATTGCCGAAGGATTTCTGTAAATCACTTACTTCTATCATGTTACTCATATTCAGACAGTCCCTCTACTCGAATTTAAAACGTTTCTCCAGTGCTTTGAAGAATAAAGTGAGCACCAGCGTCATCAGTAAGTAAATCACTCCCGCCACTACAAAGGGGGTTACAGTAAAGTCTCGATTCACTGCTGTTTTGGCATAGTTCAGTAGCTCAGGTACAGCAACGGCATACAGCAGAGCCGTATCTTTGACCAAGGATATCGATTCATTTGCCACTGCTGGCAAAGCTACCCTAAACATTTGAGCTAGAATTACCTTGCGCAGCGTTTGCCATTTACTCAGTCCGAGTACTTTGGCTGCTTCATGCTGCCCTTTATCAATGGAGAGCATACCCCCACGGAAGATCTCCGCGAAATAGGCCCCATAGTTAAGAATAAATCCGAGACTCGCCGCAACGAAGCGGTCCATGACCAGATATTGTCCAATCACCGGAATCTGTGGTAAACCAAAGCAAAAAAATAACAATTGCAGTAAAAGTGGTGTTCCCCGCATGACATAAATATAGGTATGTGCAATCCAAGCCACGGGCTTGATCACACTCTTCGCCATCAAAGTGACTAGGAACCCGAGCGGAATCGACACCAAGATAACAATAAGGAACAATAAAATAGTTGTACGCGCGCCTTCTAACATCGGCCCGGAAATTTGTATTATATAATCCATTTTCATTTCTCCAATAAACTCTTATATTGACCTTCTATTTCAATACCTTATTCTCACCAAACCACTTTGTGGAGATCTTCGCAGCCGTTCCGTCGTTGTTCATTTCATCCAAAGCCTTTTGAAGTAATTCTAGTAGTGCCTCATTGCCTTTCTTAATTCCAATACCATACTGCTCAGGAGCAAGCGATTCATCTAGTAACTTAAAGGTATTAGGCTCTTTTGACATATAATATCTGGCTACCACTTCATCAATGACTACACCGTCCAGGCGCTTAGTTTTCAAATCTGTGAGCGCTAGCACATTATCCGGAAATTCCGACAGATTAGCAATTTGGTCTTTAATCGGATTAGCATTTAATGCATCGGCAGCAGAGGATAGACTTTGAAGTCCTACCTCTTTACCAGCTAAATCCTCAAGCTTTGAAATAGCCGAATCCGCAAGTACGACTACTACCTGACTATTCTCAAGATAGGGCTTAGTGAATAATACCTTTTCCTTACGTTCATCTGTGATGGTATAACCATTCCAAATCATATCAATGCGCCCACTATTCAGTTCTGACTCCTTAGCCGACCAGTCAATAGGCTGAAAAGTGATTTCTTTGCCCATTTTCTCAGCTGCAGCTCTGGCATAGTCGATATCAAACCCAACAATTTCATTGTTCTCATCTCTAAAGCCCATCGGAGCGAACTTATCATCAATCCCGATCACCAGCTTTCCATCCTTGCTCCCAGAAGACGAACAGCCTGATAAAGCTGCAATAACCATGATCATAAATAAAACTAAAAGTGCATTTTTCTTCATCTCTTTTATCCCCCATCGTTGACACAGCGCTGTGTGCTTTAGTTCGCTAATACGTTATCAGAGTATCATGATAACATGAGAAATTAACTACGTCGATAGATTAAAGAAGCCTACATGTGTCAAATCCACAAATATTTCAGACATCAAAAAAAAGACGGCAGATCAAATCTGCCGCCTCAACAATATGAATGATATAATTTCACTAGCAGATTTAGCGCTTATCGTTCCAAAAATTGTTAGGCTCCATATCTGAAGTAATAATATGAAACGCATAGCCTTCTTTCTTCAGTGCCTCTAGGATACGCGGAAGAACTTTAAGTGTAGCCTTTTGATCATGCATTAGAATCACTGGGCTGCTCTTCTTCAGGCTATGAACTTCTCTCATAACCGTATTATAGATGGAATTACTATCGTTCTTATATCTCCAATCCTCAGAGTCAACGTTCCAATCCCACAGATGATACCCTTGGGTTAGTATCTTATCTCTATAAGCTTTTGTTAAATAAGGTTTACTACCATAAGGTGTACGAATCAGTGTTGTACTTTTACCTGTAATCTTCTTCAGAATTGCATTATCGTCATTCATCTCTTTCAACGCAGAAGCTGGAGAAGCATAAAATTTATCTTTCACATGTGTCATGCCATGTAAAGCAGGTGCATGTCCATCTTTCACTAAGCGTTTCACTTGAGACGCGTGTGCGTTCATGTTATTTCCTAACATGAAGAAGGTTGCCTTCGCATCATACTTCGCCAAAATATCAAGTAGTTGAGAGGTTGTAGCGGATGGGCCATCATCAAAGCTAAGATATACGACTTTCCCCTTTGTGCCTGTCGTCCCTGTAGTTACATTCTGTTGCAAAGCCTTTTTATGTTGATTCACGAATGCAGCATCGTCTAATTTAGCTCCGGAATTATACACCCTTAGTAAAGATTGAGCTGGCTTAAACGAAATTGAAAATCCAAGATAAGAGGTCATCTTCACAGGAACCATCGTTCTACCATTTTTCACAAATGTTTTCAGCGGAATAGTCTTTCCATTAGGGAGAAGAGCTGTTGCGTGATCATTCAGCAGTTCGATGGAACCGTTATTCCCTTTAACATGAATTCCAACACCCTGAAGGGTAAGATTAAGATTCAGTTCTAGGGACAAATCACGCAGTGAAACATAATATGTATCCTTTGTCGACACTGCATCAATCTTAGTTAATTTATCGTTCACCCCTAATTTCAGGGATCCTGCCGCACCCGCTGCATTCACTGTATCTATCTCTCGTACCAAGCCCGTACATACGAATAATACTATAAATAATAGCCACACTTTCTTTTTAAACATCTTAAAAAATCTCCCATCTCGTATATTTACCTATAACATTATCATAGATTAATAGTTAGAAATTTGAGAGATTGTAACTTAATACAGAATAATTTGTTACCCTTTTCGACTTTCGCAGATATTTCGACAAAATTCATCAAACGGAGATTTCGGCCAAATCCTTTCACACCAACAAAAAATGGTTAAATTCCAATCCTTTTGCACAAAATAGATGTGTCCAAATTAGCAACTTTAGTTAATTATTGAACAAAGTTTGAACGAAAAAAATAACCATTAAACAGCGCGGTTACAGTGATCTTTATCATATCATTAGGAACTTGTAACAAATTGATCACACATATTTAACTTGATCGCCATTATTAAGGTCTATTATGGCTTAAATGGGAAAATAAGTCTTTTGCTTTCTTTCTCATTAGTTCTTACTATATATGAAGGTAATGATGAGGGTTAATTAATAGAAGTATTGAAGGAAGGAGCTTAAGCATGAACAAAAAGGGACCGTTATACGCTTTATTTCTCAGCCTAATTTTACTCTTGCCAGGATGCAGTTCAATCGCTGTTCTGAATCCGAAGGGGCCGGCTGCGAGAACTCTGTCTGACACGATCATTCTCTCCATTGTTGTGATGCTCGGTGTTCTAGCAGTTGTCTACATCTTATATGTCTTTGTACTTTTGAAGTACCGCGCTAAGAAAAGTAACGAAGATTATATTCCTCCTCACGAGGAAGGAAACAAATGGTTGGAGGCCATCTGGATTACAATCCCGATTATTATCGTGGCATTCCTCTCCGTGGTCACTGTCAAAACGACAGTAGATGTAGAAAACGTTGCAGCGGATTATAAAGATCAGAAACCGCTTGTAATCTATGCTTCCTCCTCCAACTGGAAATGGCATTTCAGCTATCCTGAGGAAGGTATTGAAACCGTAAACTACGTGAACATTCCAGTTCACCGCGCTGTCGAGTTCAGATTATACTCTTTCGGTACGATCTCAAGTCTCTGGATCCCTCAATTGGGAGGACAAAAATATGCGATGAGTGACATGCTTACCACTCTGCATCTTTCAGCGGATACTGTAGGTTCTTATACCGGAAGAAATGCGAACTTTAATGGTAAGGGTTTTGCCCACATGGAGTTTGAAGCCCTTGCGATGACTGATAAGGACTATCAAGAATGGGTAAAAGATGTTAAAGAAACAGCAGGTCCATTAACCGAAGACGAATTCAAAAATCTTTTGAAAATGGAATATGTCGGACGTAAAACATACACCAACACTCACTTATCCTTTAGCCCTCCTCCGGGAGACCATGGCGACCATATGAGTAATAATGGTAAAGAAATGGATATGGATAATGGAACTATGGAGCATCAGGATAATAAAGAAATTCATCCGTCTCCAGCACCATCTAGCGAGACGGAGTTTAACAGCGAACCTAATCCAGAACTGGATGAACAGAGCACCACACATGAAGGACATTAGTCCATGTTAATTGAGCAAATTGAAAGGAGCGATTCCTAATGGATTGGGATAAATTCAAGGTTCACGGTGAACCCCTGATTTACGGAGCTATGGCAAGTATTGTTCTGGCTACAATCGGGATTATCGTCGGCCTGACCTATTTTAAAAAATGGGGATATTTATGGCGCGAATGGTTGACTACGGTTGACCACAAACGTATTGGGATTATGTATATCCTCGCTGCGCTACTAATGCTTTTCCGCGGCGGCGTTGACGCTATGATGATGAAGCTGCAAACTGCAGCTCCAGATATGAAATTCCTTGACTCACAGCATTACAACGAGGTATTTACAACACACGGCTTGATTATGATTCTCTTTATGGCCATGCCGTTTATTATCGGTCTGATGAATGTTATCGTTCCGCTACAAATCGGTGCCAGAGACGTTGCCTTCCCGCGTCTTAACGCCGTCAGCTTCTGGCTCTTCTTCTTCGGAGCAATGCTGCTTAACATTTCGTTTGTTATCGGGGGATCACCTGATGCTGGCTGGTCTGCATACTTCCCACTAGCAAGTATAGAGTTCAGCCCAACGGTTGGTAACAACTACTACTCGCTCGCGCTACAAATATCAGGTATCGGTACACTCCTCACAGGCGTTAACTTTATTGTAACGATTCTGAAGATGCGTGCTCCTGGCATGAAGTTGATGAAGATGCCAATGTTTACTTGGTCCGTACTAATCACGAACGTAATTATTGTTTTCGCCTTCCCAGTGCTTACGGTAGCGCTCGCGTTGATGATGTTCGACCGGTTGTTCGGCTCTCAATTCTTCACGATGGCCAACGGCGGTATGGATATGTTATGGGCCAACCTATTCTGGGTATGGGGACATCCAGAAGTATATATCGTTGTATTGCCGGCGTTCGGTATTTATAGCGAAATTATCGCCACCTTCTCCAAAAAGAACCTGTATGGTTATACATCCATGGTCTTTAGTATGTTGATTATTTCCCTCTTGTCCTTCTTAGTATGGGCTCACCATTTCTATACAATGGGTCAAGGCGTTATGGTTAACAGTTTCTTCTCGATTACAACCATGGCTATTGCCGTACCAACAGGTGTTAAAATATTCAACTGGCTATTCACTTTACGAAAAGGGCGAATAACCTTCACGACACCTATGCTATACACCCTGGCGTTTATTCCGATCTTTACGATTGGTGGGGTTACAGGTGTCATGTTGGCTATGGCCAGTGCCGATTACCAGTACCATAATACGATGTTCCTGGTAGCGCATTTCCACTACGTTCTTATTCCAGGTGCCGTGTTCGCCGTTATCGCAGGTTTCCATTACTGGTTCCCTAAAGTATTCGGTTTCCGCCTAAACGAACGTCTTGGCAAGCACGCCTTTTGGTGGATTATTATTTCCTTTAACGTAGCGTTCTTCCCGCTGTTTATTCTTGGACTTATGGGTATGACTCGTCGTCAATACACCTACTCCGCGGATACCGGATTTGGACCGCTAAGTATGCTCTCGTTTGTCGGGGCAGTTGGTCTAATGATTGGTTTCGTTATTCTAGTCTATAACATCTACTGGAGTACACGTTATGAGCCAAGAGATACCGATGGAGATCCATGGGATGCACGTACACTGGAGTGGGCAACCAAGAGCCCGATTCCGGCTTACAACTTCGCAGTGGTTCCAACTGTAAAAACACGCGATGCCTTCTGGACTTCTAAAATGGACAAAGTACCACTCTTTGAAGATAAGATTACTAAGATTCATATGCCTAGCAATACAGGAAAACCATTTATTCTGGGTGTTATCTTCTTCGTCGCAGGATTCTCTCTGGTATTCAGTCTCTGGATTCCAGCAATTATCTCCGGAGTAGGCATCCTCATCGTTCTAGCGGCTATGTCCTTCGATCGGGATCACGGATTCTACATCCCTGCAGAAGAAGTTATTGCTACTGAAAAGAAATTGCGGGGTGAGACAATATGAAAATAGATGCGTCTAAGCCGCTTGAATACTCAACAGAAGAGAATAGTAATAAAATCTTTGGCTTCTGGGTCTTTCTAGGAGCAGAGATTGCACTGTTCGCTACGTTGTTCACTGTTTACTTTGTAATGGTAGACCGTTTTGCCAGCGGCCCTAGCGGGCCGGACCTTTTTGAAATTGGTCCAGTGATGATCGAAACATTACTGCTGTTGACAAGCTCATTTACGATCGGTCTTGCAGTTCATGCTATGCGGCATGGTTACCAGAAAGCTATGATGGTCTTTTTCGGACTAACCCTACTAATGGGTCTCGGCTTCCTTGGTATTGAAATCATGGAGTTTGTCACTTATGTTCACGAAGGGGCTACACTTCAAACCAGCGGATTCCTTTCCAGTCTCTTTGTACTGCTGGGAACACACGGAGCTCACGTATCGTTCGGATTCCTGTGGGGTGCGGCTATCTTAATCCAGTTGAAGCGTCAAGGTATTACTCCGGCTACGGCCAATAAATCCTTTATCTTCTCGCTGTACTGGCATTTCTTGGACGTTGTCTGGATCTTTATTTTCAGCTTCGTCTATCTGAAAGGACTGATGTAGCATGATGAAGCAACTGTTTCCAATTCGCCATGTGATGGGTTTCTTAGCCTCTCTTGTCCTTTCTGTGGCTGCACTTGCTGTAATCTACCTTGATCTATCTAATAGTGCGAACATGGCTATCCTGCTTATTACAGCGCTCATTCAGGCTTCCCTGCAGCTCTTCCTGTTCATGCATATTGGAGAATCAGCTGATACCAAGAAAGAACTCTACCTCAATATCGCCTATGCCTTATTCGTTGGCTTAGTTACGATTTTTGGTACGCTCTTCATCTTCGTATGGGGCTGGTATGCTTAACTCCATTCAACAACACACAAAAGGACGTCTCCAAAGCCTAAATGGCTCTGGGACGTCCTTTTTTTTCATTTCGCGTTATAATTTAAATCGTGCTAAAGTCTTCTGCAGATCTTCCGCCAGCACCGCTAAATACTGAGCTGATGCGGACATTTCCTCCATAGCAGACAGTTGCTCCTGACTAGCTGCGCTGGTGTCTTGAACACCCACTGCCCCTTTATCGGATATAGCATTGACCTGTTCCATTGCTGCCGCTACACCTTGTGACTCTAAAGAGACATGCGCAACTGCCTCTCTAATCTCTTCCGTCTGCAGCGTAGCTTCTTTAATAGAGCTTTGAATCTCATGAAACGCTTGAGATACGAGCTGACTTTGAACTACACCGTTAGAGACTAGCTCAGAGCCGAAAGCCATTGATTCTACTGCTTTTTCAGTTTGCTTTTGAATATGCGTAATAATATCTGTTACTTTCAGTGAACTGTTTCGCGTCGCTTCTGCAAGACCCCGAATTTCTCCAGCAACTACAGCAAAGCCACGTCCATGTTCTCCAGCTCTCGCGGCTTCGATAGAAGCATTAAGCGCCAGCAGGTTCGTCTGTGTTGCAATACCGTTAATCGTAGTAATAATTGTATTTATATCCTGAGACAGTTGTCCAAGGTTACTAATAATCTCTTGGCTCCGAGTTACGCCGGAGTCGATTTCCTTCATCTGTTCAATGATGTTATCTACGGCGATTACCCCTCGATCTGTTGAACCAGAAGCGACTCCCATAAGGTCGGACATTTCAAAACTGCTACTTTCTACGGCCGAAATATTATTGGTCATAGCTTGTATAGACTGAGAGGTACGATTAATGCTTTCCGTCTGTTCATCAAACCCCGCTGCAATCTCTCCTGAAGATTCGGCGATCATTTGCGAAGCCAGCGAGGTCTGCTCAGCACTAGCGCTCATCTCTTGCGATGAGGCTGATAACAATTCTGCACTCTCAGCAATGCCTTGCATCATCTTCCGTAAGCTCTCCAGCATATTGTTAAATGAGCTATTAATTTGGCCGATTTCATCCTTAGCGGTATACGTTGCTGTGACGGTTAAATCTCCATTTTCCGCCCGCTTCATTAAACCTTGCAGTTCCTTAAGAGGTTTCGTAATCAGTCGAATGATCGCAACACTAAGCACGATACAAATAATCAAAGAGAACGATATTAATACTATACTTTTAGTCTTCATGCTCTTAGCGGTAGCCATAGACTCTGAATTATGATCTCCAGCTCCCTTTTGCAGCGAATCGCTTATTCCTTTAAGCATATTGATCATTTTCTCACGGGAATTACTAAACTCACCTGTAAATACTTGAAAGGCCTCTTGACTACCTTTGCTATCCGCAACCTGAATAATATTCTCTCTTTGTGCACGATAGTCTGTTAAGGAGGACTCATATTCCTTTATTTTACTCACTACCGTACTATCATTGTATTGGACTGTCTTCAACTTGTTCAAAAGGTTATTATTTTCCTGAACTTTCTCCGCAATGCTCTCTTTCAGTTGTTTGTTCTTATTTACATCAACGCTAATCAAGCGCTCCAAGAGAAAAGCTTCAACGGCCCGATTGTTTGTACGCATTTGTCCCACGTAAGAAACAGGCAACAAGTTTTCATTATACGTCTCTGTTGTTTTTTGGGCCATTTTGTCCATGGTGATAAAGCCAGTTACCCCCACAATGTTCAACATGACTACAGAAAATACCACTAGGATCCCAATTTTGAATTTTACTTTCATATTCTTCATCTGCATTCCGCCTTCACATGATCTTACTAACTATCTATTTTTATCGGTAAGAAAGACGAATAGTGTGATGATTTTTAAATAAAAACATGAATAAAATGTCGAAAAAAGGTTTCTGTTGTCAAATATTGCAACGAACGAAAACAAAAACGGACACTCGATCCGCTAATACCCCGAATCGTAGTGTCCCCCTAACGAATAATCAATCGTACTTATTCTCCTGATGAATAGTACCAATATAATATATCACCATTCTCTAAAATGTAGCTGTCCGCGCTGATACTTGGATCAGCATCTCTATTCGTCTTATACTTCCATCCACTGCTTTGACCGCCATCAAATTCGGACAAACCATCTATAGATTTCACGTATTTACTACCAGCGTTTCCGGATGATACTACCTTATCGCCTAATTGACTAATCAATAAGCTATGAGCCGTTTCACCTTCTTTTAGCGCTACTGTTATACTGTTCAGAATCGCACCCTTCTTGTTATCCCCAACGACTGAAATGGTAGCCGTAGCTTTAACAGGAGCAATAACATCTGAAGCAATGTTTAGTGACTGAGAATAACGCGCCACACTAGGCACACTATCTTTAGCATATCCAGTAATAATGATCGTATAGGTATTCGCTGGCAGACCTTGCTCAAAAGCAGCTACACCCTTAGCATTTGTGATTGCCTTCTGATCACCGATCAAGACCTGCACGCCAGCGGCTGGAGAAGTCACTGGATCGGAAGTAAAGGTATCCTTATTCCACACCCATTTTTTCTGAGAAACTGTTACTGTGAAAGCTTCACCCGGCTTCGGCTGTGCAGAGGATACAACCGCAGTATCAACAACCTGTGTGGTTTCTCCGGCATAATATACAAGAACACGGTCGTATTCCTGTAATTCAAAAGCGTCCATACCCACACTTGGATAGATCCATTCACCGCTACGCCATACTACGAAGCTCCACCAGCCATCATAAAGGCCTTGAGTAACTCCATGAATGCCCGATACAAAATTACCATACGACGATTTCGTGATATCTACTTTAAAATCATTAGATAACCCCAATTTCTGCAAAGCTTCAAGCGCATTGGAAGCCTTTAAAGTCCCCTCACCGATCAGTCCTTGCGGACCCTCAACGGTAAGTGAAGCCGTTACATTCTTAGGAATTACCTTTAGATCTTGAGTATATTTAGCTATCGATGGCGCTTTTCCTTCACGATAGCCTGTTACAGTCAGCTTGTAATCACCTGCTGGAACATTCCCTGCGAATAACGCCTCGCCTTTAGCATTCGTTGTTACGATGCGATTTCCAATTTGGACCTGAACGCCAGAAGCTTTGGCAGTTACCGGGGAGGACGTATTCGTTACAGCGTCCCATTTCCATGTCTTACTAGTCACTACTACAGTAAAAGAATCGCCCTCTTTAGGGCTTGGTTTGGACACCGTTACCGAATCTACAAGTTTAGTATCATCTCCAGCATAATAAACAAGTACCTGATCTGAATCTTTAAGCGCAAAATCACTCATTCCAACATCAGGGTTAATCCATTGACCGTTACGGGATACGGCATACATCCATCCGTCATAGCCGCCGTAGCTTCCGGCCGGAATGTTTCCAATTCCTGTGACATATGCACCGGAAGGATTCGTGATCAGCAAGTTCGTCTGAAGAGCCAACTTCTCTAGTGCACCAAGCACGTTATTAGCATATCCATATCCCTGTGCTAAAGTACTCTTAGGACCCTCTACAGTAACAGGTGCATAGATTAAGGCATTCTGAACGGATGACTTAGAAAAATCGTATAACTTACTGTTACTGCCTTTATATAGTAGATTGTAGGCTACAAGCGCCTGAAGGCCCTGCTCAGTAGCTAGAATATTACTGCTTCCGCCACGGCTATGAGTAAAGCTGCCGTCAGCGAGACGGTAGCTCAGTAGATTCCCGATCAGATTCACTTTATTCTTGGTAAATTCTAATCCGCTTGGATCTACATCGAAGGAAGTGAGACCTAGAATAGCTTGGGCTGCGCTCTCAGCACTATCTCCGTAACCTCCATGGCTATCTTGAGCATTGGATAGCCATGCTACGGCTTGTAGCCCTGCTGTGTAGGCTTCTGGATTACGCTTATGTGCCGCTAGAGCGGCCAAAGCTATCGCTGTCATATCAGGCTCGCTCGCGCCTGACGTTAAAGCAAAGCCACCATCTTGATTTTGCTTAGAAATAATCTCAGCAATGAGCTTATCCACTGTCCATTTTGCGTGATATGGAATGTTATATTTACCAGAATCCAGTGCAATCAAAGCATATACTGGATTATTAAGTGTCTGTCCACTGATTTTGTCATGATTATAGATCTTCTCTATTAAATTATAGCCAGGAGTTGTTCCGCTTCCAGCAAAGTTGGTAGGATCAGCACCAATTGCTCTTACTGCGAGTACGATTCTCGCATAATCCGTTACGCTCGCGAAATTGCCCTCTGCATTCTTCACCTTTTTCTCAAGGGATAGGCTATAACTCGCAGGCAGTTTATATCCTGCTTGAGCTAGTCCAATGGCTTGCCAATCTGACTGCACGCCACCCTTTAGAATAAACTCTGCAGCCGTATAGGTCGCATCCGCAACATTAATTCGCTCCGCCTTAGCAGCTGAATCGCTAGATTCATCTAGTCCTGTGCTAACGCCTGCCTCTGCGAAGATGGTTCCTGCCGGAGCAAGAGATGTTCCTAAAATTGAAATGACCATGAATATGGCCAGTCCAAGTACAAAAAACTTGGAGTTGATTATTTTCTTCATTGTTCAACCTCTTTCTATAAAGGAATGGATACTACATAATAAGAGCGCACAACATAAAGACCGCCCCTATGAAGGGCGGTATTACCTTATTTTCATAATCATATCTATTAATACATAGCATGTCTATAGAAAAGCTTTGTATGAGTAACAAAAAAAGAACAGCAGAACCAAACCTTTCGGCATCGTCCTGCTGATCAGAAATTCCTTTATTCAGCTGTTCCTTCCGGGCTTGCAGTTGGCGAAGGTTCAGCACTTGAGTTAACACCCAGTGTATCCATAGGAGCGGGATCTACAATCAGTGTAAATCTTCCCGCCTTGATCATACTTTTCTCTACGATGGTCGCTCCCGGTTCCAAGGTAACCTCCACCTGATAGGATGGCTGTACTGCTTCTGTGACAGCTGTCGCGGATGGCTCAACTGTGCTATTATCCGCATCAGATACCGGGGTAGGAGACGGTGAGGCATCAACATCTGCGTTAGTAGCGTCTGCGCCTTCAGCCGTTTCAGCAGTAGTGCCTGTGGCATCCGCTGACGGAACTGGACAAGTTCCATTGCTAGCAGCGACCTTAAAGCTCTTATCCACCACATTGGATGAAGTCATCAGACTAATCTCCGGCGGATTAAATTGCACACAATCATCCGCGTTGGCAAACGTGAACACCAATATGCTGCTCCCCTTATCTCCTTCGACGCTCTGATCCTTCAAGTATACTGAAGCCGGAGGCAGTTCATTGCCTGCACTCTGAACGGGTGTCGGCTCAGGGCTTGTCCCTGGCAGAGCCGTCTTTGAATCATCCGGGCGCAGCATACTGAATACGATAATTGCGATAATCACCAAAATGCCCGTGATGGAACCGGAGATCAGGAGTCGAAATCGACTGCGGCTGATCCAGCGCGCCAGCGGGGAAGCGAGCTGGGAGCGAGCTTCATTGTACACATTTTGAAGAGCAGGCCGTGCTGTAGCGACATAGCTTTTACGGAACTCACGATTCTTGAAGGCTTCGCGGTCACTGCTCTGGAAATACTTCAGAATCGCCCGGCGGTAACCCGGATAAAGCTTTTTATTCGATATCGTAAATAAAGAATTTCCTTGAGACCATGCAAAGAATCGATAGATAACATCCTTATCCGTACCGGCTTTATTCTTTACTAATTCCAGGAGTGCGTCATAATCCAGCGGACCACCCTCGCGCTGACTGGTGTAGTAGAAAGCTAGAGGCAGACGTTCAAATGGCTCTAGCACTCGAGCTTCCTTTAGCAAACGACGACCCAGTAGCTGCACATCGTCTAGTTCCTGCGGAGACAATCCTGCAAAAATCTCCTCATTCGGCTTCTCTTCACCAAACCAGCGGTAAGCGGCACGCAGCGCATTCTCTTTCTGCTTGCTAATCCTGTCTAGTGGCGGCTGCCAATCGACAACATTACCATAACGTAAGAAAACAACCTCTAGTAAGTCCTCCTGCGTCATTTCAGTAAGGGATAGCCTGTTCAGCAAGAATCTGTCTGCTGAAGCAGCAAGATCCTGCATTAGAGAGAGTACTTTAGGTGAAACGCCTGTACCTCTACGTCGATCTTTTTCTGCTTTATCTACAGTGCCATGAATTTCCGCCACGGCAGCAACCGGATCAGTTTCCAGTTGTAGCTTTTCCAGCAAATAGTCCCTAACGGCATCCTGAGCAAAGGGCTGCTCTAACGCAGCTGGCAGAAAACGGCCCCAATGGAGCACAAAATTCAGGATGTCCGCAGATTTAGATGCAGCAGCTAGTCTTGTCTCCATATAAGGTTCAAGTAGCTGCTTACGGAAATAAGTTTCAGACATCACGCGCTGGAAGTAGGCTGCACTTAACTCATCATTACTCTCAATGATCCCGTAAGCGGCACCCAAGATATCCTTCCGGCCCGCTTCCACGCTATGAAGCATTCCATTAATGAAATAATCGACGATTCTGATTTTGTAATTATGATCTTTGAGCACAAAATAATCCTTAAAGCACTCCATAATAGCAGGCTCCGGAACATTCCTTTGCCGGACTAAATCAAATTCTCGGTCGAACCGCTCCAAGAAAATATCATTCAGTCGGATTCTGGAATGAATAGCTCCCTCCGCTTTAAGATAAGTGAGCAAACCACTCAGCACTGCGCTCTTGTTCTCTGTATATAAGTGCTCATTCCCCTGCTCAATCTCATAAAATACGGCTAACTCATTATAAAGAGCGAGCGATAGTTTATGCTCAGGACTTTCTCCACGCAGGATCTGATCGGCAAAACTTACGAAATCGTCAAGATCCCCTGGATTCAGAAGTAAAAGCTTCCAAACCAGATCAGCATACGGCTGACGGGACTCACCAAGATCTACATTCCCCATCCGACCGGAAACCAAATCGAAGGTGAAATCCTTCTCGATGCTGCGATCACCGGAACGGAGCGAACCTTTTTCCACGAAGCTAAGATGTATATATTTACGGCTCTGCGGTTCATTAGCATACGTAATCACGCCTAATCTACGGCGGAATTCATACGGCAGCACGCTATATAAAATCTCTGTAAGCTCCACCGCACGTGCGGACAGCTCCGTGATAGGTACATTTAGAGCGATATAGATTTTTTTCTTTCCTGCCACAGAGAGCATCACTGCTTGCAGCAATGCCTTAAATATCCCTTCATTAATTCCTAACAAGCGTAAACCCGCTATAGGATCAGGGCGACGATCCGTACGTATAACTGGAATAGCTGACAGCTCCGGCAAGGTTCCGCCCAGCTCTCCTTCATAGCTTTTTGCGAAATCAGCATGCAGAAAGTCCCCGTAGCTCTGAATAATCTCCTCTGAACGTGAGGCAGGAACTACAAAGTTATGTGCAAAAAAGGCGCTCCGCTGACCCGTAAAATCCGTCGCTTGATAACGACTCATCCCAATAACCGTGTCGCCATTCTCTGCATGGAACAGGTGCAGCGCACTAGGATATTGAAACTCATCCTTCTCCCCACGCGCGGCCAGCTCTGCTGGAGCATCGTAGAGACAGAAGGGATGTAGTGTTTTTTTGATAAAATTATTGTCCAGACTGTCCGATTTCGCTACTGTATCAAAGCCTTCAGTGGAACGAAATAATCCGCGGCGTTCGCGGGTATACATTTGTTGGGTGATCTTAGACCCTGAGAAAACATTCACGGGCCGTCGCTCCCCTCAATATACTTCAGCTTATGCAGCAGCCAAATAAACGGCTCGTCTACGCGAATCGGGCTTACTACACCCTCAATCTTCTGATTCACAGGATTACTGCCCAACGCAGATACCGCAAAATAGCCCGTATTCGAAAAGTACACATCCATCGTATCTTTAAAAGGTCTGTCCACCTTACCAATAAATCTGCGGATTTCTCCGTCGATGTTATGGAATTCATCCATATTCAATGTTTTGCGATGGACATAGTTATTGAACACATTACTGTTGGACTTGATGTAATCGCCATCCTCATCCTTCAGCGAATGCAACATATCACTTTTCGCAAGAACGACTGCTGTTGGAATGTCAGTTTTGCTCTTTTCCTGATAGGCAATAAAATCACCGAACATCGTCAGCACAACATCACGCGGCTCGTCATATTGCGAGACCCATTCGCCCGGGCGATCACCGATGTTAATATGAATCTTCTCACGGATCGAACGGATTTGCAGCGGATCGACCATAAACAGAATACCGGCAGAGTTCTTAATATGTTGACCGTGTAGTCCGAGATAATCCTGATCCACCATGCCCTCACCTGCTACATCAAAGAACACAAGTGTCAGCGGCGGCTTTTCTTCATCCTTAAAAACAAATTGAAAGATAAACGGCTCCTGCATTTTCTCCTTCTGTGTGGAAGCTAGCAGATCCCCGCGTTCAAACAGCGGTTCTTCATAGAGCGTACGGAACTTACGGCTAATCTCCGCGTTGAGCGGCATACAAGCGGCATCGAAATGACCTGCTGTCGTATGCTGCAAGGTATGAATCAGCGCGGTCATATATACCGACTTCCCGACTTGGGAAGCTCCGATAATCGAGATAATGTTACTTGGAACCTTACCTGCAGTCACAGGCAGCTCGTTATGGCAAGATGGACATAGCCGTCTGCGTGTAAGCACTCCATAACGATCCGTAAGCCCTGTTAACACATGATCGGTATAATGATGGTATTCTTCCGGAATATCCGCCGGATTAATGATTGCTTCTATGTCATCCACCGTATCGAGCCCAAAGCGCTCACGGTATTTATTCAAGGCATCATCCTCGCCCAGCGCGTAATTCTCATCGTCCTCTCGGCTATGCATAGCCCGAAAGACTACATCCTCCGGAGAGAACTTAGTGAAGCAATACGGACACACAATATCATAAAAAAGCGGCCTTGGCTCCGGCTGATTCTTTTTCATAAAACGGCTAAAAAAAGACATCTACTCATCCTCCCAAAAGTTGTATCTGCGTATCTTGCTATGGACAGGCATTGTCCAACACTCGCTTGTACGCATAGACTGATCTTACTCCGGCACCAGCTCGTAATAAAGCCCATACTTAGGACCGTCGGTGAAAAAGATGCGTACAAAATCATCCTTACCGATCTCAATCGGCGGGAGTACATTGCGTCCAGGGGCGAAATCCTGTACAAAGGGAAAGAGAATACCATCCTCTTTCCCTGCCGGATGTCCTCCCCGTTTCTTAACATAACAGAGGACATCTCGAGCCACTGGAACTTCTGCCGTAATCGCCATATGTACGGTCTTTTGTTTTCCGAATAATCCTCTTTTTTGTTGAACGGAATAATAGATTCTGGCTTTGCCTGCACTGACCACCACACGGTTCGCACCGTCACTTTGCCTCACCAGCAGTGTCTCTCCGTTCTCAGCAAGGCGAGCGTATATGGTATAGGAGACTAGGCCGATCTCATCCAATCGATCACGGTATCCATTGTTAGATTTGTATTCCTCACGAGTGTAGAGCTTCATTCCGACCGGAGGAATATCCCCGGTGCCAATTGAAGCCTCTTCTGCGGAGGTCTTATGGATGTACACCGCCTGCACGCCGTCCGGCCAGCGCCATCTCAGCGTACAGAACCGTTCATCCACTTGAGATGTCACATCCGTTATTACCAGAGCGGAAGCATTATCCTCGGCGTACCTCATCACTGTAAACCCCTTTCAACTACTAGAATCCTTTGCTATTCCGATTTCTCCGTCGATCAGGAAAGCTTTCTGACGGTGGATTAGGAGCTGCATTATTTCTTCTATTACGATAAATACGTCCTTCACCTACCGGAATGACGCCTGTAAATAATGAGATGATTGCAGCCAATATAAGAACAGCAAGGAGGCGAATTAGGCCGTCAGTGAAATTGTGCCCGCTAAGCCCAAATTCCAGAATAAGCCCTGCGAACAACCCTGAGATAACGCCGCCAATCCCGAAGCTTTTTGCTAAATGACGGTTATCAAACATAATACCAAGACCGAGTCCAAGTGCAGCACCGATTAGCATCAGCGACAAAATACGAACTGCAGCATAGTATGGACTATCTGCCGTAGCATCACTACGCACCGTAAGCAATGTTCGATCTCCCAAACGATCATAGATTTGCTGGAATACATCACCCAAAAGAGCCGTATCTGTCACATCATAATAGTGACCGCCCGTTATTTTCGCAATATCCTGCAGCAACTGGGTACCGACAGGATCCTGCATCCCCAGACCAATGGTATTTACGGCAATGCCACGATCTATATAGGTCTGTAATTCTCGTGAGGTGTCGAAATTACTCACTCCGTCCGACAGCAAGATAACCATAGCGCCTTGATTTTTTCTGCCGTCACTGTCTATCTCCTTAAGTGCTTCCGAGATCGCACCACTTATGTTCGTGCCACCCTCAGTTGGTTTCAAGTTATCAATGGCAGTCAACACCTTCTCACGATTCTGCGAATCCGAGAGTGGTGTTAACGGCTGGACGACTACAGCTTCGTGGTTAAATGTCACCACCGCTACCTGATTGTCATTGTCCATTCTCGCAATTAACGCCTTAGCGGCTGAATAACGGCTGTTATCAGGATCACTCTGCGCCATACTGCCAGAGTCATCGATAGCCATTACTACATTCTTAACCGGTTTAGCACCGCCAAAATTCAGCTCATAAACGAATTCTGTTAATGCTCCAACTCCAAGCGCAAGGACAATCATCAGAGGCAGCAGCTTCCATGAAAGCCCTAGATAACGCTGCTTCCATGAGGCTCCGTTCAGTCGTGGCGAGATCATCTCTGCAATCAGGCAGCCGATACCGATACCGAGCGCCACAATGGCGAAATAAATTCCCACGAGCAAGATGGAAGGCAGATCGTTGTACCAGCTTAGCAGCCACTCGCCAAAAAGAAAGGCGACCCCGCCGCCGATCAGACTGAAGAAGAGCAGGAGCAGATTGATTTTTCTCTGCATCGTTATACTTCCTTTCCGGGAGAAACCTGAATTGTACTTTGTGCAATAGAATGGAATAAAAGAAACATCTATTTCTATTCTATTGCATAATGTGCATTGGAAATAAGGAGAAATGTCCCTATTCCAGAAATCCACTTAAAACTAATGTATCAAATACAATAGCACTCTAATTAAAGATTGTATCCGATGAATCTATTGCACAAAGTGCAATAAAGAAACTCCAAGTGAGAATATCCATCTATTACGTAATCACCGCATCTCAGGAAGCTGCTCTTCACTCACCCCATGAAGCTGATAGCCATTCTGAGCATAGGTTTCATAATAAACCTTACCATTACGGTAATAAAGCAAGTCTTCTAAATGGAAACCACCCATCAGATTTAACTTCTCCACTCCGCTCCTGCGCTGTTCATGCACGAAGCCTAAGCGATAGATGCGAGTCGTCTCATCCACACCAAATGCGTAGCGCAGGAATTCAGATGCGCTGTCTCCGAAGAAATATTTTTCCTCATGACGATGCTCTTGCGTGTATTCGAACAGACGAACATTGATCGTCGCGCTATCCTCCAGATTATGGTACAGACGCTTGAACAACTCTTCCTTAGATAGAACCTGACGGTTCTCATAAGCAGCCGCAACATTTGCACGCCGCAGCAGCTCTTCCTCGAAAGATAGAGCAAACGGATCAGCCGTTAATATTTCCCGCTGACAAACGCCAATCAAACGCTCCGCTACCGCTTTTTTGCCTTGCTCTAAAAGCTTAGAAATGCTACCCATGTACTTGTCACTAAAGAATATCCCTGGCCCACGCCGGGTCTCAATCTCTTTCATTACTTCTTCTGTGACAACTCGATAGTATTCCATCACGTTCTGGCCAGTGGTTTCGTTCGTTCGCCCAATGCTGTCCATCACAGTAATACGCAACTCTTCTTCGAGCGTCTCCATAGCTTTCACACGAGCCACACATTCCACGTGAAGCTGCTCAAGCGCAGATTCCAAACGACTGCACAGCGCAAGCTCACTTTCCATACATAATAGCTCGTATTTTTTGCCATATACCGCAGAGAATAAGTAATGAATGAAGTTGCGTACCGTTCGTTTGTCAAAAAGCGGCACACGCTGGAACGGTTGGCGCTCCACACTTTCCGCATAAAGATCCTCAAGCTCATCCTGCGCGGAGACAAGTGCTGAACGCAATCCAGTCATATGCTGACGCAAAGCATGCAGCACACTGCCACCCTCATCGCGATCAGCTGTCCAATCCGCAAGCTGATAGAATGTTACTGCTGGTGTAGCTGTTTCCTGTACCGCCAATAGGGTGCGCCATCCGCGAAGTGGATGAATACCTTCTACTCTCCGGTTAGACTCTGCGACAAAATTATTACGGAAATAAGCTTCGCCCCCATCACCGAACAACTGCTGTTCAGCTTCACGAAGTGACAACTGCTTCAGCTCATTGTAGGACGGACGTCCGTGGCTCATTAGCCCCGTCATTTCACTAAGCCCGTCTTTCTCCGGGACTAGCTGCGTAGCATGCTCCCGCAAACTATCAGGATCCAGTCCTAATAGAGATTGACGCTCGCGCATAGTCCATGGACTACCCTCACGCATATCTGCTGCAAGGCGCCGGAAGGCGTGATACAGCACGGCCAAGGCAATTTGGACATTAGGTCTTCTTACGCCAGAAAAGCCTGCGGAGGCGTAGCCCTGTCTTCCTGTGCTACCTCTGATACCGCTTTTGAAGGTCATATTGTTATAACCACCGTGTCCGGTTGCCTGATCAGAGGTCGGGCGGACACGGTTCTTAAGTAAACTAATATGGGAGATGATCTCATAGTTATCATCCATGCCGTGAGCCGACATCATGCCGCGCTCATTCTTATCGGAGAGCAGATACACAAGGTCAAATAAAGCGGAAGGACCATGGCTCACTGGAATCGACAGACCATCTTCGGTTACAAGCAGCGGCGCATTAAACGTATAGTCCGTAGCTTGCATTCTGTCCAATTCACGCAGAAAAGCCAGCCCTACTGAGCTGGAATATCCAAAATTATCCCCTTGCTCCCGCTCATTGATTAAAGCGTAGAGATCCGTCTGTACCGACTTAAAGGACTGGCTGAGTATTGCACGAGCCAGCAGTGTGATTTCGGGCAACAATACATTAAGTGGGTCATCGACCCGCGTAATGATAGAGAGGTGGATCACGTCAAAAGATGAATATAGCCGTCCATAATCCGCTATACTGTTGCTCAGCCGCCGAATAACTTTATTCATTTCAGCAAGATAACGTGTATCCTCAAGAAACTTGCGGTAAAGTTCATGACGCACAGTGCGTGGATCTGACCCTGCCATATCCGGCAAGGTCATGGCCAGCACCCGGTCTTTTCCTCCTGCATCAGAGCCACTCTTGCTTCTGTCTGTTTCTTCACTCTTCACGCCTGACACAGCATGTAATGCCATAACACCGCCGGCGTTATCCCATTTTCGTTCGCAGCTATCCAGCACCGGACCGATGGCCGGAGCAACCTTGTCGCCTACGAACAGAAACAGGGCAGGGTAATGGATGCTGCTGCGTCCATCCCCTTTACTGCGCTGTGCCTCTTCCTGTACCGCATATTGTTCACTATAAGATAATGCCAGTGTTTTGATCATAGGCCTATTTCAACTTTCTGCGGATACTGCCGAGTTTGCTAGTCATACTCTTGTAGAAACTATACATCTCATCGCCGCTCTCATACTCTACCCGTTCATACTCCAAGCTGTCGCGTGCTTCAAGGAAGGATACATACAGCCCTTCCAGCTTATAAAGCAATGGGGTAACGTCTTCAGCGGCAGTCATTTCACTCGCACGACGAGCTGCCTTACGCAGCAGAACGCTGCGGCTCTTCTCATCCAGCTCCCGGAAATGGCGGTACACGGCATATTCCACGTAGCTACGTTCTTTCATCAAGTTGGCAAATGGCTCCCAAGCATCTTCTTCTTCATCACGATCATAAACGTAGAGTGCGCCTTTCTTGATAATGCTGTCCGTGTACAACGCTTCGATGAATTGGTCCATCCACTTGTCTTCGTCCAGATATTGATGGAGCAGACCTTCAAGCTCCGTTGCTTTGGCAGTCAGTTCAGCATATTTGGCTAGTTCAACACGAACACGAGAAATCAGTTGCGGTGAACGAATTAGATTCTCCTGTGCCATTTCTTTGTTAATGCTGCCAAAAATATCTTTAATGCCTTCGCGCTCCAAACCCTTCTCGCGCAAATTCTTTAGTTCATCAGCCGCTTTCTTCACTTCTCCGAGATTCGGACGTGAAGAATTTAACTGCATATCAAAGCCACTCAATAGAGCATCCATATCAAATGGTTTCGTGAACACAACAGAGTATCTGTTGCTTGTGTTCTCGTCTACACCTTTTTCGATGATCACTCCGCTTGCCAACGCCTTTGCAAAATCTGCACGCACACGAGCGTTATAATCACGTACACGAGAATTGACATAAGTGTCACCCCATGATTTTTCCGGAATCGGAGAAGGCAGATACGTCCAGTTGTTCTTATCCGTCATCACCAGATGGCGGCCGATCCCTTCCTTATCGAGAATGGTCCGCTCATAGTTCTCTTCAAACACCCGCAGCGGCGTGTATACGAAGAGTGGCACACCGTTACGTGTGTTAAGCCAGAAAATACGGTTTTTCACTTGGCTTTCTTTGATCGTAAATTGCGATTTGCCAAGCGCATTATTCTGATAATTACGTATCCCTTTTAGGATACCCGGCGCTTTAACAGGCACGGAAACAAAACCCCATGATGGGAAATGCAAGCTGCCCGAGCTGTTGCTAAGGTGGAAGGTAGGCACAGCCTCTTCGTCCAATTTACCTGCAATAATCCGCTCTACAAACTTATCCAGCGGCTCTTCATGGCCGAATTTCATCACAAGGAAATCTTCCATCGAACGGGTGATCAGATCCCCGAATTTATCACTAAGGAACTCTGAAATCGAGCGAACGATATCAATCTCCTGCTCCTTAACCCAGCGTCCGGAGTACTTCAGCATTTCACGGGTAAAGTCGCGAATCAGGTCGTCGCCGTCCTTCTGATCCATGATTTTAGAGATGGTCGCCGAAATATCAGGTACGTTAACAATGTTCCAATAATAAGTTTTGTTTCCTTTATAATCCGCCTGCTCTTCACCATTGATAAGGATGTCCCCATTCTTGGCAAAAATCGAGCTTAGTGCACTAAGAATCTCTGTAAACACACCATAAATCCGGCTGTTTTCATCGTTTAAGAGCTCGTATAAGTCCTCATAAAATTGAATCATTTGCTCAGTACGTTCTACATCGGCATGCAGCCAATACTCATTGATCTTAGCGTCAATATAGGCATTTTTCTTCTTCTCTTTGGATACAAAAGCACTGCGTGCATCGCTCAGCTTCTCATCCGCACTGTCCTGCGCCGTCTCAATATCGCGTGGCAAACGCAGCAAGCTTTCACGTAAAGCCTCAATATAAGACTGAATCAGCTTCAAAATACAGAAGCCCTTTTCGGTGTACAGCAGGCGGGAAACGTAGAACGGCCCTTGCTCTGGGTGCAGGAAGATGCGCTCCAGCTCTTCACTGAAACGTCCAACAATTTCGCCAGGCAGCTGTTTTTTCGATTTAATATATTCTTCACGGGCACGAGCCAGGAAGTTCTGCTCCAGCTCTGTATCCATACTTACCACTTGATTCTTGACTACATTGGCATGACTCAGACGTTCGCTGTTCTCGTAACCTGGCAATGGCTCAGGCACACGGGATTCAAAGGTTTTAATCATACTGTCGAGATCAATCCCAAGCTTGCGCGCGAATTTTTCAACATCCTCTTGACCAGGCGCCTGCTGGAACATTTTTTCCATTTTATCAAACAAGCGGAAGGCCAGGTAAGTCGTCATTTCCTCAATCGGAAGCACGGCAGACGAGGCGCCGATAATGTTGTACTCATAGTTAGCTGGATAAGTCTTATTCATCTGTGCAATATTGGTGCGGATATTACTAATATAGTCATGAATAGCGAATTCTTCGCCAGACGCTTTTTCTTCACTCGCCATAAAGTTCGTGATGTTCTCAGCTGTTACGTTCATACAGTAATCATACGCATTCTCTAGCAGTTTACCTTCGGTATTCGTTGCAGAGATCAAATGGCATAGATTAAATGGTGCCAACGGTGAATTTACCGTCAAAATATTTCCGTATTGCTGCTGGAATCGCTCCCCGCGGCTGTCCACATTCATCCAGTAATCCAGCTCTTTAAGCGCCGCATAACCGTTCTTACGAATATATTCACGCGTGTGCTCGCTTAAACTTTTGTTAGACAGATTCACGTCCGGTGTAAATAAATAACCCAGTGTGTTCACACGGTCAATCCCGGCTGATCCATAATCACGTTCAATAATACCGCGTACGATATAGGCAATATCGAGGAAAGCTCCACTACCTGTACCGCCTGACAGACCTGTCAGCAGAAAGACCATCAGCTTTTTGTTAGTGCCTACGGATAAGGTCTTAATCTTCTTATCAATCGCGCCTACCACCTGATTAATCTTGGTGAACAAGAGCAGACGTCCAGCCTGCCGCACACCAGCAGCACCATTCATACCATCTGTGATACTCAGCTCAGGTGATAACCAGTCCGTAATGTACGAGTCCAGAATACTGCGGTTCTGCAGCAATCCGCCGATTTCAGCATTCGCCAGCAGAACAAATTCATTCTGAGGATCGAGTCCGATCCCTTTGTATTTCTTTCCGCGATCCTGTTCATTCGTTTCAAAAGCTAGAAACTCTACATTATCCGGCTTGTCCCGCTTCTTCTTGGATATCGGATCTTCCGGCAGCTTAAAGCGGCGGTTAATCTGATATTTAAGACGCAGCAGGGCATCAATGCCCGTGCCGCCTAGTCCAATAATCAGAATCGGATTATCAATCGTATCCACCCTGATCTTATCGCTGACAATCCCGCCGCCTAGTGATACATCCAATTGCTGTATATGCTCTCTTACTACTGGTTTCATATGCTTTATCCTCCTAAAAGTTTTGCGGAAGCTGTACTTCAGATTTCTTGCAAAACCACTTCTATACTAAATATTCGAGATAAATCGTCTTATCTACCGTGTGCAGGGACACTGAAACGCGGTCACCACTCTTCAGCTCAAGACCACGCGAGGCATCCGCAGCACGTCCGGATTTCTCTACAGTAATACCTTCTCCACTGCGTAACAGCAATCGGTCATTCTTAGCTGGTGTGAAAATAATGCTCTCGCTTTCCTTCAGCTCAGGTGCTAATTGCAGCAGCTGATGAAGGGTGAACTTGCCTCTGAATCCAGCAAGCTTCTTATATTGTGGGTAGGTCTTCTCACCCGTATTGCCGTCTTTAACCTCAATTACCAGCTGTCCAACAAAACCACGTGCCGATTTCTTATTCAGCACATACCATGCGGCAGCGGCTGCCAACACCAGAAGAATACCACCTATAATGTAATACAAGGTATTGGACGAAGCTTCTTTCAGAGGTTCTTCTTTGCCAGTCCCTGTCGGAGGGCTAGTAGTTGCAGTGCCACCTGCCTTCGCGCTGATCTTTACAGGAGCACTTTCACGATAGAAACTGCTTTCCTCTGCACGAACCTTCAACTCATAGTCATGGCTTTCTTTTACCTCGAAGGTCCCCTTAAAAACATCCCCGGAGTTATCCAGTTCGATTTCCTGTACATCACCTGTATCGATATCTGTAGCAAGTAGTACCGCCTTCATATCTTGATACAAATTACTGAGCGTTACCTGAGTACCATTGCTGAACAGGTGGGAGGTAATATCAATTTTATCACCTTTTTTATAGGTTGCTGATGGCAATGCATCGATCTTAAGCTCCAAATCATAGTTAAAAACTAGATTAATATCAATTTTATCCTTTGGCACGCCTTTGACCTGAAGCTTCCAATCTCCTTCCTGCGGTGACAGTAGCTTAATCAAGCTATAAGTAGAAGACTTGGACAGCAGGACATTGTTTGAAGGAATCCCAACTTCTTTCCCTGACGGGTCCGTTAGCTTCGCTGTCACAGGCTGTGAAGACATAATTGAGATATTAGCTTCCAAAACACTGCCGTTAGGCACGTTGACGGTCACATCCTGATAATCCCCATTTGCAGTGATCGACTGCACAGGTACTACCTTTAGCTTCAGATGACTAGCAAAAATTTCACTAAGTATTTGCGGAAGATCATCTGCGGAGTCTGTCGAAAATGCTTTACCACCTGTCTCATTGGACAGATCAGCGAGCTTCTGTTTATTCAGCTTGCCGTCTGCATTAAGCCCAATCGTATAAATGGGATAGCCATTCTTCTTGGCGACCTCCACAGCGGCGTTCAGTTCTTTATCCGATTCGCTTTGCGTCCGGCCTGTTGTTTTGTTGAAATCGTTATTGCCATCAGCTAACATTACGATGATTGGCTCATGATTCGGATCGCTACCATTCTGAAGCACCTTCACAGCTTCTTCTACACCGACAGCAATGTCGGTATAAGCTCCACGGTCCAGTCCATCAATAAAATCCTTCAAATCCTGTTTATCTGTCTCTGAACTTATTTCCAGCAGGGCCTTCTCCCGCTGCACTTTGTCGGTATAGGCAACAATACCTACTTTATCACCTTGGGTAGATAGCATATCTATGAACATTTTCATCGCTTCATTCGCGACCTTGTTCTTGTCACTAGTCTTCATGGAATTGCTGACATCGATAAGAAGCACAGCATCAATGTGAGATTGCGCCGACGTTGCCGCATAGGCCTGAACAGCTGCAAAAGGTGAAGCAGCAAGACATAGAGCCAGCAGTAATGCCGGGAGGATACGTTGAATAAGTGTCTTAGTTGTTCTGTTTCTTTGATATTTACGAAGCATAAATAGGGCTCCTCTTGTGTTATATTAGGCTCATATGACAGGTTCAGCACTATCGCTAAAATCTGTAAATAGTATGCCATTATGATATAATTAAACCTTGTAAACTTCAACTTTAGGACCGCCGGACCAAAGTAGCAATGATGCATAGAGTGATCATTCTATGAGCCATCCAAACTGCGAGGCGTCTATGAGAAAGGACTGTTCCATGATTTCATACGTCATTCTTGGGATTACGTTCCTAATTGCCGTAATTCAGATTTCCATCTATGTTGCACGCCAACGTAAACCATTAACTCGTGATGATATTAACGACCGCCTACTGGCCGCTTTGAACGGAGGCGATAAAGGCCGTGAATAAGAAAAGACCTGTTACCTTTCGCTCTTTCAAAGCTCCTCGTTACGCTTATGACAAGCTGCGCATTTGCCGCCACTGCGGGCAATACACTGCTCTCGGCGAAGATCGGTGCACCAATTGCGGTAAAGCCTCACTCATTACGGTAGAACAACAAGCCGCATCCATCGCAGGAAGAAAAATGCATACGCGCCTCCTATTCATCTTACTGCTTACGCTAGCCTCCGTCTATTTTGGTAATAGCATAGATCAGATGATGTTATGTGGTGCCGGAGGGATCCTCCTCGCTGGACTATTGTACTATACGCAACGAAAAGTACGGCAGAACGAGAATCTTCGTTCTCTTAACGAGCTGCTTGGCCGAGGAATTGGCATCATCAAAGAGGGACTAGAGATCAACCGTCAGGAGGCTGTCTCCGTACTCCGTGAGGATGATGTGCTTGCCTACGAGAAGCTACGCGAACTCTCCATCCTGCTTCGTGGTGACCGGATTGCACGGCAACGTATCGCCTTGCTGCATGGGTTTTTGCTTCGCAAGGATATGGATTTAGAACTGGAGCAGCTTCTTCTGAAAGACTTCGAGCCACTGCTGGCCGAATATATCGGCGAGATCGCTAAGGTCCGTCCTGATCTGATCAAAGATCGTACACTACGATACGTAAAGAACTATGAAGTAGAAATTCGTCAAATGAATAGTGGTATGACCATCCTTACGGGAGTTGCTGGAGCTGCAGTAAGAATGAAGCGTTATGCCCTGCTCTATTCCAGTATGATCGGCCGATATGTGCAAGATCTGCCTAAAGACCGCTTTATGCGGTTATCCAAACTTATCGCTGCGAATCCCCATGAACCGTGGAACGGCCTGGACCATAGAGTAGCTGACATTCGCGAAGCCAAATACCGCTGGGACCCGGAAGTTCAATAGATGTGAAACTTATACTAAAAAGAGGCTACTCTATATGACGTTCAAACCATTAATAACCCTGCGAAACTTTATGATCATTTTGTGTATAAGCATGCTTGTGATGCTTGGACAGAAGGTTTTTCTCATCGCCGACAAAATTCAAATGACCAAGGAAGCCGACCGTCTTTATGCTGCAGGCGATCTGATAAGTGCAGAGAATCAGTATCGCCTAGCGGCGGCAAATCATTCCATTCTTTATATGGAAGAGAGGGTTGCGAAGCGGCTTAATGAGCTGTCACCAATCACGGCCATCCGCCAAGGTTTGAATGCCTTGGAATCATCCGCTAAAGCACAAGCTGCGACTAAGGATTTCACCGGATTTATGAAAAGTTATGATACTCTCCTCAGCTTAAAAGCTACATATATGAAGCCCGGTGGTCCTTATGAATCCTATTATCGCCAGTTATCAACCGATTCAGGCATTTCTGACCAGTTTACAACCTACTTCCGAGAATTTAAGGAGCAGTTTCTTACCGAACTTGCTCAGAGCCAGAGTGGAAATACGGGTGAAGAGGACTCTTTTAAATGGAATCTATTACAAATTCCTGATGTTTATTACGGAAGCGCCGCTTCCAAGAATGAGTTGCTAGCCTCCAAGTTCAAAAGCCACGATACAGCTAAATTAAAAGCCTTAGCAGGCACAGGAAACTTTTCAGGCATACTGGAGACCGCCCTCTCCATGATGAATGCTTACAACCAGCATAATTATGAAGCTTCATGGGTACTTGGGCAGGCAGAAAGTAGCGGAAAGATCATCCTGAACAAAGATCTAGAGAGTGATAACATCACCGCCTTTGCTGGGCATGCTGTATCCTATCGTAATTTCGCAGGATCAGCAGGGGTCACCTTATCCAAAGTTCTAACCTTAGTCGATACTAGTAAAGCTAAACTACTGAAAAATGCCAAGCGCATGACCAGTAAAGGTCAATATGCTGAAGCTATTCAGCTATATGGTGATCTTGCTCCGCTTGAGGATACCTCTTCAATTATTGCCGCTACAAGGCTGGCTTGGAATATTGCCGAGCCTGTACGCCTCCTTCCGGGCGGTGAAGAGCAAGGCAAATATGAGAACGTCATCTCCAACAAAGGACTACATGGCAAGAAGGTCATTGTGGCTGGAATTGACAGCAATGGTGTCCTCTATTATGCAGCAATGAATAACGACGAAAGTGTCATTACTTTAACTGGAAATATTTTACCAAAATTTGAGAGCCTGCGCAGTCTTACTTTTAATGATCAGCTTGCTGCCTCTTCAGGTTCTGGTGCCCCCGTGGTTCTGGCTGAATCCGAGGTCGAAGGTGGACGTACCCTTTTTACAGCATATGAAATGAAATCGGATGGTATTTCACAGTTGTTTTCGATGGCTGGAGATAGCTACGAACTGCAGTCCGATGATTCCATACTCGTACCTAACGCAGATCTCGGAGACGGTGTCGATGGACAGACGGCACGTTATCGTAAAGTAGATGGCAACTATCAATTTACTGAGATTGTTCAGGAGTATGCGGTAATTTCAGCTTCCGATGTAGCGCTTCATCCTTTTGAAAAGGTATCTATTCACTGTGAAATCATCGTAGATAACTTCGGCAATACACTTGCTTACTCGAATGGAGTTTATATTTTACTTCAAGGAGACGTAGGTTCCGTTACAGGTAACGCGTTAGTTAGTGGTCAATATCAGAACGGTTATCAGCTTGTTGGAACGGACATGGGAGAGCAATATGTGCCTGTGTTTGTGGTGGAATCCGTGGGTAGTATGAGCTTCGGGCGATAGGGATTACGGGATTATGAGATACGCAATTACGGAATTACCCTATACTTGGTACTGGTAATCTATGGATAGCTGGAAATAATCAAAGGGTAATCTGTTTACCGGATTATGTACGTATTGAAGTAACCCAAAGAAACAGAAAAAACAGAAGAAACCCAAGAAATTTATCTTGAACTTGGGTCAGTCTTCTGCTCATTTACCCCAAAGGGGATAATCTCTTACCTTATACGAAGAAAGTTTTACAGTTTAAAATTCCGAAGTCAAAGCAAATGGAAAAATGAATCATTGTAACAGATTTCTCTAACATTTTTTTTGATGAAATCAAACTCAAAAGCCTAAATCTGTGTTCTCATTTACATAGAGCTCACTGGGTTGAATTCGATGTTGGCGGGTGTTCAACAGCTCTGGCAAACGCCCTATCCGCTCAGTCAAACGGGATAGTTTTTGCTCATGAAAATTAGATAACCCCGTATGAATCCGGTCTTGGAAAGGTTCAAGCCATCTTGCTTCCAAGCTATCAGAACCGAAATAAACCCCGAGCAGAGAGCCAGCTGTTGCTCCAAAGCTGTCCGTATCGTTGCCTTGCATCACCTGCTTGCATATCCCGTCACCGACATTGTCTGCAAATCGAAATGTATTAATTAAGGTGCCTATTTCCTGATAAACCTGACAGTGGAAATAATTCGCATACTTATGGTTAATGCTCTGATAAGCTTCCAACCAGTTATCTGCATTCGCTACCATCTGCAGGCAATCCTCAGTAATCTCATAGAACCGGCTCCTTCTAGGTACGAATTGCAGTGCAGTACTTATTATTTCAATAGGATCGCGCAGCACGTGTGCGACAGCAATTGCAGCGGCAATGAACATCGTGGCATAAATACCCGTCCGGCGATGTGTAAAACTTGCATCACGCCAAGCTAGCTCAGCGGCAAGAGCGGGTTGACCGGGGCAGGCATAGCCGTAAGCATCTGCGCGAATCGCCGCCCCGCATAGTTCTGTATCTTGTACCAGGAAGTCGGGCCAAGCCTCTATTTCAGAATGATTGAATAGTTCCCTATCATGCTCCAAATAGCTAATCCCTGATCGAACCAAGATGGCCCTCTCCGGACCCCAAGTTGTACTTATCGGAAGATGATTTATCCATAAATCTCTTAAATTTCTTTTCGTAAAACCATCACCAAATTGTTCTAGCGCCATCATTCCCATTAATGTGTAATTGATATCATCATCAGGTGCCACATAACGAATTCGCCCCCGCGTCGTCTCAAACCAGGACCAATGACGACGATCCAAAGCATGGAGAACTTCTTCAGAAATGTAATCATTCAGTGGCCATTCCCCTACAGAAGTTAACGCTTGACGTAATTCCGACAAGCTGGGGTTGACCTCTATCGGTTTGCCCAGCATTGAACCACAGACTGAAGCGAGGAATCCTGCCTCTACACGCTTGGAGCTATCCTTCAGATTCAAGACTCCGATCTGGCCTAGAGGTCGATCCGGATCGCATTCCCGCCATATCTCCTCCAAATCGTTCGGCTCATAGTAAGACCATTTGTCCCTCATTGGAATATCAGCCAAGCTATGGGCGAATTCCAAATAGGCATCATAGCTTGCGGGAAGCTGTTCCAATTGGGCTAAATAACCGGAGGTTTGGTGCCCCTGTGCAAATTTATTGCGTAGAATCCCCTCCAATTGATGTTTAAGAAATGCAAGTGATGGTAGCATGCTGTATCTCCTTTGTCCGATTATTAATCTACATTAATTGTACTTTTACATAAAAATGAATACTTTGACAGATGGAATAGCAGCCATAACCATTGCCTTCATTGTGTGTTGCTATTGATTATTCCTTAACAGATCCTAACGTAATTCCATGGATAAAGAATCTTTGCAAAAACGGATAGATAACTAGAACGGGAATCATTGCAATAAAGATTTTGGCTGCGTTCAATGTCTGATTAGACAGCTCACTCATCTTTTGAATTTGTTCTGCAGTCATGGTTTGCGCATCAATGATAACGACCAATTGCTGAATGTAGGTTTGCAACGGATAATGATCGGCACTTGACATTAGCACAAGACCGTTAAAAAACTCATTCCAATGATAGACTATACTGAATAAAGTAACTGTAGCAAGCACCGGAACAGCAAGAGGAATATATATTTTAACAAGCATATACCATGGGCCCGCTCCATCTACTAACGCTGCCTCTTCTATCTCCTTGGGCAGATTGCGAAAATAGTTAATAACGAGAATAACACTAAAAACCGGAACGCTTTGCCCTAGCACAAGTGCCCAAATATTATTGATCAGACCTAGTGATTTAACAGTTTGATACCAAGGGATCAAGCCGCCGTTAAACAGCATAGTAAAAACCAAAATCCACATGAATACATTTCGAAAAGGTAAATCTTCGGCATTTTTGGATAATGGATAGCCCAAGAGAATGATAATCACAAAATTAAGACTTGATCCTAATACGACACGCTGTATTGAAATCCAAAACGAATTTAAAAACTTGCTGTCACCCATAATTTCTTGATACGCACTAAAATTAAATCCCACCGGCCACAATCCAACCTGACCCGAGGAGGCCGCCGCATTCTCACTTAACGATATTACAAGCGTGTACCATAAGGGAAGTATACACAAAAGTGCAGTCCCACCCAAAAGCACGACAAGTAAAACATCAAATACTTTGGAGCCAAATGTTTTTTCTATAACCATAGTAATGCTCCTTTATTTTTAACATGGATTCAGACCGAGATGCTAGAACAAAAACCACGTCGTGAAAGACGATTCAAACTATTAAAAAATACGATAATTTGCAAACTTCGCAGCGAGGAAATAGGAAATTGTAATTAAAGTAAAACTGATAACAGATTTTAATAAACCCATCGCCGTTGCCAATCCATACTGTAGATTCAATAAACCGGTTCGATAAACCCAGGTATCAATAATATCCCCGCTTGAATAAACAAGAGGATTATAAAGGTTAAATATTTGGTCAAATCCAGCATTTAAGACATTGCCAAGACTAAGCACAGAGAGCAAAATAACCGTTGTAATAATTCCGGGTAACGTGATATTTAGCAAACGTTGAAAGCGCGATGCACCGTCAATCGCAGCCGCTTCATATAAGGAGGGATTGATTCCCGTCAAAGCCGCTAAAAAAATAATTGTATTAAATCCAAACTCCTTCCAGACATCACTCCCAACAACGATGAAGGGAAACAAATCCGCTCTGGCAAAAAATAAAGTAGGACTTATACCGAACACAGACAAGATCCCGTTAACTGGTCCTTTATAAGAAAAGATATCCAAAAGAATACCCGAAAGAATAACCCAAGATAAAAAATGGGGTAAATAAACAATTGTCTGAATCCATCTTTTTAAAATCGTCAAGCGCAATTCATTCAACAACAGGGCAAAGGTAAGCGGTACGATCATATTCGCGATAATTTTCATTACAGCAATAAAAATCGTGTTAAAAAATATCGTTTTACTATCATTAAGCGTAAACATATACTTGAAATTTTCCAAACCAATCCACTCAGAATGAAACATGCCTAAGCCAGGATTAAAGTCCTGAAAAGCGATAATGATCCCGAACATCGGAACGATACTGAAAAGAGTCAACCACATAAATCCAGGCAGGAGCATGAGGTAGTAATGCTTGGCATAACCCTTGGTTTTCATTTTGTATATCACTTCCATTCTCACTTGTTTAAAAAAAGGCGACAGATTTCGCTGACGCCTCTAAAAATTTTATTGTTTTACAACTTCGTCTACTTCTGAAAGAATTTGATCTCCGCCTTGCTTCTTCCAATCTAGTACAAACTGATCAAAGGAATCTATTGGCTCTGTACCCATAATAATTTTGAGGAATGTTTCCTTTTCCAATTTATCCAATGCAGCCCATCTTCTTTCCATAGTTTTGGTCTGCGAATAGGTAACGCTGTATGTTCTCTTAAAAGACTCTTGCAATGGAGATATGCCAACAAATGTAGAATACATTCGTTTCCATACACCTATATCCGCATTCGGGTTCCAATATTGGATATCATTGTTATCGTAAGGCTCTAGTTTAACTTTTTTTATGTTTTCAGCATCAGCTTTTAATAGGTTATATCCGGGAAGATTCAAATCTTCTGGCTTTTTGGTGCCGGCTAAAACCTCTTTCAACATTTTATAGGTAACATCCATTACATCCATAGAGGCGAAGACCAAACGTAATGGATAATTACTAATTGCAACATTCACATCGAATTTCGATTCATCTCTGTACAAGAGATTTTGCATTTTAATCGCCGCCTCAGGATGCTCGTATCCCTTCCGAACAACAAGGTATTGGTTAGAAGGGTTACCCATATGTGGAGAGAATTCGCCATCCATATCAAGAGGTACAGCATAAGCCTGCCAGTTTGCTTTCGGATTGTTCTGGTACGCATCCGCTAACGGCCCATACCCGCCTGACCACCATACTCCAAAATAAATGCCCGAGGTTCCATTCTTGATCAATTCCTGAGCATTTTTGCGAATGCTCATTTCCTTGTCGATTAAACCTTTGGTATAGAAATCACGCAGCTTAGAAAGCGCCTGTTTCGTTTCAGGCTGAATGGAACCGTAAGTTGTTTTACCACTAGAGTCCTTCAACCAAAATCCCGGATAGGAATGGAAAGCGGCAAAAATGGGGTCAAACCCATAGTTGTTACTATTCGGATTAATAAAATCTGCATTGATATTACCACCCAATTGCGGACCCGTGATGGCAACCGTATCTGCCTTCCCGTTACCATCGGGATCCTGTTCTACGAAAGCCTTTGCCACCTTTTCCAGCTCATCTATCGTTTTCGGGGGCTGTAGACCCAGATTATCTAGCCAATCCTTGCGAATCCACATGTAATGGACCATATCTGCTTCCGGCGTTACATTTGGTAGCGCATACATTTTTCCGTCAACTGTGACTGATTTGAGCGCTAACCCGTTCGTTGTTTCAATGATGCCTTTAATGGTTGGCGAAGCATATTTATTATAAACCTCGGTTAAATCCTCAAGCTGACCACTCTTTACCATTTGTCTAAACTGCGTCTCCTTCACAACCATCGCATCAGGCAAGTCGTTACTGGCAATAGATAAATTTATTTTCTGCTCGAAATCTTTTCCTGCTGCGGCCTGCCAAACAATCTTCGTATCAATGTTCAATTGTTCTTTAACATAACGGGTATACTGGTTATTCTCGGGAGAATCCCCGGCAGGCAAGCTTTTATCCGACGCATCAATCTCTTTTCCAATTTTAATCGTGATTGGTTTCTCCGATTTCCCAAAGGGATCCGCTTCCTTTTGAACGGTTCCAGTTTGTGTTTCTTCCGTTAAAGACTTCGGTAATTCTTTGGAAGAACTTGAATTACTACATGCGGTTAACACAATTAACATTCCGGCTAATAAAATCTGAATGTATTTTTTAGACTTGCTCATGCGTGCCCCTTCTTTCATTTTTGATTTGTCTACAACTAAAAGGTATCACACAAGAGCCTCTCGCTTAGATAGGCAATGGTTATACGTTTAGAGAGGGAAATGACCGAAGATTAAGGAAGGCTTCGCAATCTTTTAGCAGTTATCCAACAATTATCCCCCTATTTATCGGACATATTTCTACCTGTATCATGCGTTTGCCGATATATACTCGGAAGCATGTCCGTTTGCTCTCGAAAGGTGCGGCTAAAATACTTTTCATCCATATACCCAACACTCTCTGCAATCCAAAGGATTGTTTTGTTGGTATAAAGCAGAAGCTCCTTTGCTTTTTCGATGCGGACCTGGCGTAAATAGTCGCTAAAATTCATACCAACAATTTCTTTAAAGCATTGGCTAAAGTAGCTCCGGCTCATATTGACCCTTTTAGCAATGTTAGCCGCAGTAATCTGTTGGTTCATCTCCTCATGAGCGATATACGCTGCCTTAATAATACATTCCACAACCTCTTGCGAAAATGTAGGTTTATCAATGGATTTACGGATCATAATACGTACGGATTTACACCAAGCATCAACCTGCTCCCAAGAATCAAACGAATCCGGGAGTTGAATTTTCACTAAGCTCACAGGATAAAATAAAAGATTCCATTTATCGATTAACGAATACAGCAACCCCAGCAACTTCGCCTGAGGTAACCGCATCAACTTCAAAGCATGGACATGATTATTAAATAAGCTGTCATGATAAATCCATTCATGAGACGACCATCGCTCCTTCATAAGATTTATGCTTTCTTCAGACCGTACTTGCTTGTGATTGTCCAAATCCTGTAGCAAAATAGACCGTATGCTAAAATGCGAATCATAATCGTAAAAAAAATCCTTCTCTCTATATTCTCTTAACAGACGATGTACATCTTTATGATATTTGCCATAGAGACCCTTCAGATTTATCAGTGCCCACCCCGGTTTAGTGCTGATTACCTGTGAAATCCGCTCTAACCATATTTCATTTGGCTGCTCCAATGGTTGCGTCCAGAGCCAAAGGTTAATATCCACTTCAATTATCGATTGATCTGCGTTTTCGCTCCACTCCTTTACCAAGTAATCTCCAACAGCCTTATTTATTGATAGCAATACATAACCACGATCAAATGCAAAAATCTCATTTGGATTTGGATCTCGTTTCTGTTCTTGCGCAATCCGGTTGTATATTCTTTCAAGCACTTCCTCAAAGCGCTCTTTTTCAAGCTGAACTTTAGCAATGTAATCAATCGCGCCTAATCTAAGCGCCTCTTGGATGTATTCAAAATCCTGATGGAGCGTCAATACTACAATATAGATATTAGTGAACTCTTTACGGACCCTTTTTATTAATTCAATGCCCGACATAACAGGCATAGCAAGGTCAGTAAGCAGCAGATCAACACTGTTAGATTCTATAAATTCCAAGGCTTTTTTACCATTACTTGCTTCACCGACAACCTCCATATCAAAATTATTCCAAGGCATTGCCGAAATAAGGCCTTTTCGAACTAATTTATCGTCATCAACGATCATCACTTTTATCATGATTTGGTTCAACCTCCAATAGGGGTAAGCTTAAAAAAATACTCGTTCCTTTTCCTAAAACACTACTAATTTTCAACTCGGCCTTCTCGCCATATTGGGATTCAATCATACGCTTCACATAGTTCATCCCTATGCCCATACCAACCTTTCTATTTTCAACTTCTGGGTTATTCAATAGATTTTTTATGGTTTCTTCTGACATCCCAGACCCGTTATCATGAATCGAAATATTGATCGTTTGGGTTAATCTCACATCAACTTGGATGAAACCATCATCGCTTAAACCATGATAAAGGGAGTTTTCCACGAGTGGCTGAAGGATGAACCGTGGAATCGGCATTTTCATTACGTCTTCATCCATATGAATCTGTACATCAAATTGAAAATCATAACGAATCTGCTGCAAAATAAGATATTGCTTCAACGCCTCAATTTCCTCTTGTATCGTTGATGCTTGTCCTAACTTACCCAAATTATAATGCAGCAATTTGTTTAATGAGGATACAAGACGATCAATTTCGTTCTGCCCGTTCATCACGGCGAGCCAATGCACCGTATCCAACGTATTCATCAAAAAATGAGGATTGATTTGATAAAGGAGTTTCTCGACTTCAAGATCAACTCTGCGCCTCTCCTTCTGCTCAACTTCCGTAAATAAATCCCAAATTTGTTCTTTCATTTGCTGAAATTGATCCAAGAGGAAATCAAACTCCGGTATTCTTGTCCTTGCTATGCTAGACTGGATTCGGTTTTGCGCCATTAGCTTAATTTCTTTATTGAAGCCATTCAATGGTCGATACACCATTTTCCATAATAGCCAAGCCAAGAATAGACTCATTCCCAAAAAAACTACGGCAAAAAGTGCAATTTGAATAAACCAGCGATTGATCTCTTTGTTATAATCTGCTTTGGGGATTACGGAGACAATGCTCCAGCCTTGATTGCTCGCTTTCTTAAACCAGTAAAATCCATTTTGTTTACCGGAGGATTTTCCCTTTTCAATGCCTGGGAACGTTGTATCTATTGCAAATGTATTCGGTAATTCGCTATAGGCGATCCTACCATTATTGTCAACGAATATATGGGAGTTCTTCCCTCCGGTTTGGTCATTATTAAGGATGCTTTGTGTCAAATGTAACCCTGTTTCAATGTAAACATAAACATCATCTCGATTAGGGAGTTCGACTTTTCTTAAAGCAGACAATACATATTGATGATCAAAACGGTTGTTGCTTATATGTGGACCATAATAGGAAATCCCAGAATATTGAGCTAACAATGGCAATTTTTCCGGAGAAAAATTATCCTTGACTCCCGAATTTTCAAGATCATAGGAATGATCATCTTGGAAATAATACAGGGTTAATCCGATACCAGGATTCGTGAAAGTGATGAGACTTAATTCTTCCTTCAGATTGCTTTTCATTTTTACTCGTTCGTATGGTTCACTATCTGTACTTGATAACAATTGATCTAATTTTTTGCCTACACTGCCTTCAAATGCAAGCTGTTGGGATACATGGTTCAAATTACTGATGGTATTCTCTAACGAAAGCTCAACTTGATTTAAATTACTTTGAATACCGCTTTGAATTTTATTTGTAAGAATCGAGTAAATCGTATAGTAAGAAATCAGGCCTATGCTAACAAACGGAATCAACGAACTAAATAAGAAGATAATAATAATCCTCTTTTTTAAGGTCAGGTAGTGATAAAGAAATGATTTGAAATTTCTTCTCATGTTGAAAAACATATAACCACACACCCCCAAAAATAACTTTTTAATCTTGATAAGCTTGGAACACCTTTTCATTCACTATAATGATAGCATGACTGATTTTATCTGAAGATTGAGACTCTCTCAAGGCTTAATATTTTTCAAGAAAACAATAACTTCACGGCATAATCAATCGCCATACATGATCATCACCGATAAAAACCCCTTTTTCCGGACAGAGTTCAACAATTGAAAGAAGAAAAAGCCATTACATATGCTTTAGTGTCTCTGATTTACTGACCGAAAAGTAAAATAGTTTGACGCATATCTTGCATGTAAGAAGTAGTGCGAATTGAAAAACGGCAAAGCCTTATTTCTTCAGCTTTGCCGTTTTTATTTTGACTTAGTTTTTTCACTTCTTTTTCATGGTATATAAATTCCTGCCATCTGTATCTGTAATAAATTTTAGACCCATAGCTATTAAGGTCGGGCGGAAGTTCCATCCGGTAGACGAGCTAGTGTCCAAGCTGGAACCACGTTCTCACATGGGAATTTGGCAGCCATTTTCTCATCCATATCAATACCCAAGCCTGGTTTCTCATTCGGGTACACATATCCGTTTCTGGATTCAGGTATACCAGAGAATACTTCGTGAATTTCGTCTTTAAAACCGTTCCACTCCTGAATGCCGAAATTGATGCTACTGACATCCAAATGTACGTTTACTGCATGCCCTACCGGGGAAACATCGCCAGGACCGTGCCATGCCGTACGAATACCATAAGCTTCACAAAGTGATATCATCTTTTGGGCTGGTGTTATCCCGCCGATTTGGCTTACGTGGATACGAATATAGTCAATCAAACGTCCTGAAATCAACGGCATCCATTCGTTCGGATTGTTAAACAATTCACCCATCGCGATAGGTGTTGTCGTGTGCTGACGGATCAGTTTAAACCATTCAATTTGCTCTGGAGGTAGTGCATCCTCCAAATAGAACAACTGGAATTTCTCTAGCTGCTTAGCAAAGCCTACCGCATCGATTGGCGTCAATCGTTCATGACTATCATGGATCAACTCTACTTCCCAGCCTATTGTGCTTCGTAAATGTTCAAACATTTCAATAATGCCTCTCATATATACCTTAGGGTCATAGTATACACCATCCAACGCATTATCCGGCTTCACGATCTTGTGATCACGTCCACCGTACAATCCCATTTGACAGCGAACATAACGGTAGCCCTCTTCCAGGCAGGCGCGCACGTTTTCCCCCACTTCTTCTTTGCTGTTGCCATCAGCATGCTTATATATTGCTGCACCTTCGCGACACTTCCCGCCAAGCAGTTGATATACTGGCAGTCCAGCAATTTTCCCTTTTATATCCCACAAGGCCATATCTACTCCGGACAAAGCATTATTAAATTCCGGTCCATTTCTCCAATATCCGCTAACCATTGCCGTCTGCCAAATATCTTCAATGCGTTGCACATCCTTACCGATCAGGAATGGCTTCAAGTGGTCTTCAATAGCCGATGCTACAGTCAAATAACGCTGTGTAAATGTAGCACAGCCCAAGCCATGCAAGCCGGGCTCGGAAGTCTCAATTTTAACCACAACCAGATTAATCCCCTCTGGAGCAGTCAGTATTGCCTTAACATCGCGGATAATAATCATATAATTCCCTCCCTTATCCGTATATCCATTTCCACTTTTACATCCTATACTGACCAACTGCGAATAAATTACTTTATCAGAACGGTACAAGGCTACATTATTTATCAAACTTGCTCATGCGTTCACTTCTTTCACTTTTAAATTACATTACATTTTAAAGGTATCACACAAAAGCCTCACGCTTGGATAGACAATGGTTATACGTTTAGAGAGGTAAATGACCGAAGATTGGAAATATTTCATCTTGTTAACTTTTTCTTGAAGTTGACGGCTTATTTCTTTCAATTGTGCCTCTAGTTCACGTACTCGATTCACGCTGGCTGCCGGTTCATACTTTCGTTCTCGATACTGGCTCATCCTAGATGCAGGGTGCTTTTTGGGATGTTGAGCTCTTCCGCATACTTTCAGTGGCTCCTCTTAGTTCTGCCTCTGCGAGTACATCTCCATATAATATGAAGGTCCACCCTTCACCCTCGCCCGAGGCATTCAGCTCATCACACGAAAAAAGGACTGCCTCCCGGCAGCCCCCAAATCCGCGCAAACATTTATTTTAGCTAAAAAATCTATCACCCGATCTACTCAATCGCAATATAAATCTCAATCTGCGTATTAGCAGGATCAAAATTCCGCGAATCGTAAATTTCAAAATCTCCGGTGTAAGTTCGTACCTCTGTAGATGCCTCAAAATACGCCCAAATCTCCCCCCACGCTTGCGCGACCACTTCGAATACCGGACCCTTTTTCGTTGTAAAAACCATGTATTTGCTCTCCGGAACAGCCGCACTCACGATGCCGCTATCCGCTAAATGTCTCTCCACAGCGACTTCATGCCCAATCACAACGGTATATGCACCCGACGCATCACTCTCATAATCTGTATACAAAGCATAGATATACTCAGGCTTAACCGTATCCATCTGCCCCGCAATATTACTCTGAAAATACGTTTCCCACAGCCGCGATAAGCCCCCATCGGGACCCATTTCCACTTCGTTTGTCGTACGTATGCTAACCCCAGCCAATGTCATTTTCGGTTTTTGTGCAAAATAGGTATTCATCATTCTAATCATTCTCCCTCATTTCCTGTGATTGAGTTCAGTATACACAGGGGAAGTGGACATCTGTCTGTCCAGTTAGAGCAGAATTATCGATTTGGGTTATAAAAGCATCAATGGGGTAATGAATAGTATGGAACTACACTCGAAGGGAATGACTCAGCATGTTAAAAATTAAATTAGCTGTCATCTACTACAGTGCCACAGGAACTAACTACCAGCTAGCACAATGGGCCGCGGAAAGCGCCGAGAAAGCGGGAGCTGAGGTAAAACTGCTGAAGGTGCAGGAGCTGGTTCCCGAGGATAAAATCGCGGCAAATCCGGCCATGAAGGCCCTGGCTGAGAAGACAAAAGATATCCCTGTTGCAACACCTGATGATATTGTGGAGGCAGATGCGATTATTTTCAGTTCTCCAACCCGTTACGGTAACATTGCTTCTCAAATGAAGCAGTTCATTGATACAACCGGAGGGGTATGGGGCAAAGGACTCACGGTAAACAAAGTCGTCAGCGCCATGAGCTCAGCACAGAATCCGCATGGCGGACAGGAAGCTACGATCTTGGCACTCTACACATCGATGTATCACTGGGGAGCGATTGTCGCTGCACCTGGTTATACTGATCCCGTCACATTCGGTGCGGGGGGCAACCCGTACGGAACAAGCGTCAGTGTGGATGGAGACGGTAAAATGATCGAAGAGCAGGGTCGGATCCGTGACGCTGTTTTTCATCAAGCGAAGCGCACGGTTGAAGTGGCCGGCTGGGTCCAAGCAGGCAAAAGTAAAACCGCCAATAGTCAGAACTAGACTTCCACCTATCATTCGATATAGCAAAACACCCCTCGGAGCTACCTTAGTAGCATGTAAACCGAAGGGTGTTGTTTATTTTATTTACTCTCCAGGATACTTAAGACCCCACTGTGCACGTATTTGATCCAGCAGTTTCAGAATCGCTAACGATTCATCCAATGTCATCACCGGACTCTCTGTAAGCCCTGCCTGAAGACAACGTCCTACTTCTTCTGCTTCAAAACAATATCCGATAGAAGCTCGATCATCCACAAAGCTCTCTACCTTCTCATCCCCTATATAGAGCGAAGCAGATTTCGGGTTCACTAACGTCCCTTCAACAATTATACGGCCCTCTGTTCCAAACACATGCGCTTCCTCCAGCATATTAAGACGAATGCCGCCGTTCAACGAAGCCGTCTTCCCATCACCATAGGACAGCAGCATGGAGAAATGCTCATCCACTCCAGTCTCACCAATATGAACCGTACTGGATATAGATTCAGGATTAGGCCCAAACACCGTCGAGGCAAAAGAAACCGGATAAATCCCAACATCCAGCAGCGCGCCCCCGCCCAGCTTCGGATTCAGCAGTCTGCTTTCCGGATTCCAGTCGGTGCGAAATCCTAAGTCTGCCCTCACCAAACGAACATCACCGATTCTACCCTCGGCGATCCATTCTCTAACCTTCACAATCGCCGGGATGTAGCGACTCCACATGGCCTCCATCAGGAACAGCTTATGATCTCTAGCGTAGGCCACCACTTCTTCCAATTCTCCGCTATTCACGGTAAAAGGCTTCTCACATAGGACAGCTTTGCCTGCACGTAGCGCCAATAATGCATTGTCTTTGTGAAAAGGATGTGGCGTTCCAATATATACCGCGTCTACATTCGGGTCATTTACCAATTCCTCATAGGTAGCATAGGCATGTGGTACTCCATGATCCCTCGCGAATTTATCTGCACTTTCCTGTGATCGCGAACCCACGGCATATGCCACACCATTGCTGGCATGAGCTAAATCAGTAACAAACTGATGGGCAATCCAGCCTGTACTGAGAATTCCCCATCTTACCTTGTAAGCGTTATCTATTTTCATTTGCATGTTCCTCCTAATCCTTTTGCTAAGTCTCTTTAATTCTATCAGACCATTCTAATAAATGTATAGGAACTGATGCCAGCAAACACCACCGTCACCACCAAAATAGCAATATTCCAGGTCCTGCTCAAAGCCGCTGAATGCTCGTTAGAGCTCTGAATAAACGCTTTTTGCAAAAGGAACTGCAGGAGTTTCATGATTATAAATCCCAAACATCCAAGCCCGCTTTGCAAAACAACCTCCAGACTAGACTTACTTACAAATCTATCAGCCATGTTCCCATCGTAATGGATCGGGACCCTATCAGGCATTTTGGAATATAGGAATAGATAAATAGCTACAGGAATCAAGGCTACCACACCGCTTAAGATCATCATCAGTTTGGTTTTGGACAACATGAATAACCTCCTTATACGGAACAATAATCTCTAGTTATTCTCCTTCCACTTCAATCAAAAATATCCGATCCTTAAAGCCACCACGACGTTCAGCTTTCTCCGCACGAAGCTCCTCCAGCTCTGCGCTATTACTTCCATGTGTCTCCGCCAGCGCTTGAATTACTTCCAGCATGTCAGCAAGCTCCTCTATAGCTTCTTCCTTACTCACTGCCCGAAAATATTCCTCCGACTCTTCTTTCAATTTTTTACGTAGTTCAGTTATGTATTCTTCGGGCTCTAATATCCTTGTTGTAAAGTCTTTACCTTGAGAAGCTATCAGGTTGGGGATTCCGTCACGCACTAGCTTTTCATATACGGGCACTTAAGTTCTTCCTTTCTATTTGATGTTCAGACTGCCTTCACACTTGATCTGCCCCCACCATTAGCCGTTCTACAAAAGGAATATCTGCAGGAGCAAAAGTGAACTGACCGAGTGCAGCTGGAAACACCCACCTATATTCATCGTGATCAACAAGTTCAATTACACCTCCCAGATATCGGGCTTTCCAAGCAAACAGTCTGATCTCGACACTCCCATAGTTATGCTCGTTCACGCCAAAGCTCTCATAGGGCAGGATTGTTATCCCCATCTCCTCGTGAAGCTCTCTTTGTAGACAATCTGCGATGCTCTCATCCTGCTCTATTTTGCCGCCAGGAAACTCCCACAGACCTGCCTGAGATTTGCCTTGCCTGCGCCGGGCAATAAGAAGCTGTCCTTCCTCATTATGTATAATCGCTGCCGCCACCTGGATCACAAGGAACACCTCCTTTATTGCTAATTATTAGACAGATACTTCTATTAAAACATACATTTCATTCCAAACCAAAGAGACTCTCCCAAAAGCTATTAGGCCCGGGAAAGTCTCTTCCGTACAGTTTCTCTATAAATTCACAGCAACATCTTCCTTACGGAAAGACTGCTTCTATTTCTTCAACACAAGCTCTAATCGAACCTCAAGATTGTTCTCCGTACCCAGCACAACGGTGTGTGGATTACTTAAGCCAAAGTCAGAAAAGGCCACTGTTGTTGTACCCGACAGCATCAGCTGTCCACCACTGTACGCTGCTTGAGACTGGAAGGTAACGTCCTTTTCCACACCCTTCACTGTAAGCGTCCCTTGCATTTCAACCGGCACAGTTGCTCCTTCGGTCCATTCTGCTGGCAGCTCCGAGAATGATTTCACTACAAACGTAGATTGTGGAAATTCCGTAACGGCTAGGAAGTCTTCCCCCTTTACATGCTCATCTCTTTGACCATTGCCAGAGTCCAGAGCGCTCATATCCACAGTTCCTTCCCCAGCCATCGAAGTAGAATCTTCTATATTAACTTTCCAGGTACCTTGAACTTTGTTATCTACGAAGTTGACTGTTTCTTTAGAGGTGGTTACCGACCAATATACTTTAGAAGTGTCCGCAACCGTCCAGTTACCGTTTAATTGTTCGGCTGTGACCGTCGCACCTGCTGATGCGCCAGTGTTATTCGTGCTTTCTCCATTACCTGCTGTTGAGGCTTGCCCTGGAATCACGGACTCGATCTGTACATTATTGCCCAGCGATTTATCCAGCAATGTATAACCTGTGACTACTCCTACGATAATGACTCCGGCCGCGATCAAGGCTATTCTTTTTCTCTTCATCCTGTTCCCTCCAATATTCAAAATATTCTCTATATTTTCAAGCTCGTCCCTCATTCTAGCAAAGCAATATGTCGGGAAGAAGTCAGAGCAGAGCGAGCTATGATGTGTTAAACTTGTCGTAATTTTATTGATTGGAGGACCACCACATGATGAGATCTATTCTAATTGTTGAAGATGAGGAAGCTATCTCCAGGGTCCTCAGTGCTTATCTGAAAAAAGCAGGCTTCCATGTCACCCGTGTAGCCGACGGACGTGCTGCGCTGGAGTCTTTTGCTATAACACCTCCCTCATTAGTATTACTCGACATCATGCTGCCAAACATGGACGGCTTTGAACTGCTAAAGCTGATCCGTGAAAAAAGCAGCTGTCCCGTGATCATGCTCACCGCAAGGGACGGGATCAATGACCGTCTAGCCGGTCTCGACGGTGGTGCGGATGATTATATGTCTAAGCCCTTTATTCCTGAAGAAGTGGTGGCACGCGTGAATGCGGTGTTACGCCGTCCTTCGCAGTGGTCCGATGGTAGCCGCAAACGGCATTATGGCAGTTTGTTTATCGACTTTACTGCACGAGCTGTCTTTTTAAACGGGGTTGAGCTGAGTCTTAGTCCACGCGATATGTCGGTCATGTTATTTCTGGCTGAAAGACCTAATCAAATATGTACTCGCGAGCAATTAATAGAACATGTCTGGGAGATGGATTACGAAGGAAGTGACCGGGCCGTGGACTTGTCTATCAAAAGACTTCGCCAAGCGCTGTCGCATTGGCCAGTTGATGAGGGGGAAATCCGTACCCTGAGAGGGACAGGATATCAATTATGGACAACCTAAAGAAAAGCAGCCCCAAACGTACCTCGATTCTCTCCTACTGGACGATTCGTTACCTGCTCATCATTAGTGTTGGCCTCCTGCTAACTGCGCTAACGACGTTCTGGTGGATCCAACAAGAAGCTATGAGTAACCGGATGCAGACCACTGGATTATTAGCACAGGAGATTGCCGACCGGAGCGTAAATCGTGAGGGTTCCATTGAGATCAGCCAGAATCTTGGAATGCTCATTGAAGACCGAAAACGATTCTTCAAGTTAACCGTAGAAATGTGTGTAATCATTACGGATCAGCAAGATCAGATGCTGTACTCTATGCCGCCTCTAACTGAAGATGAGATGAGGCATAAACTTAATGATAGCCTTAACGATTCTCGCAGCCCGGAGTTCAAAGCTGCAGTAGCGTCCATACAATCGGATGGGGAAACGCTGGGACAGGTGATTGTCCTTCAATCCAAGAAATCGCTGAGGCATATCCCGCAGGAGGAGATCATTTTTTTCTCCGTTCTCTTGTTATTTCTAATCATATTAAGTTGGCTAACCATTTACCTCTTGTCTCGTAAACTGGCAAAACCGATCCAGAAAGTAGCCAAAGCAGCCGCTCAAATCAGCCATGGCCGTTATGATATCGTTCTGGATAAGGACGCCAAAGAACGAGAAATCCATGAACTGATGTTGTCTTTTGAAGAGATGGCAGGCAAGTTACAACAATTTGAGCAGTCCCGTGCGGTTATGTTAGCCGGTGTATCCCATGAACTAAAGACACCAGTAACCTCTATTAAAGGCCTAATCCATGCCGTTCGTGAAGGGGTTGTCGAAGACGATGAAGCTGTGGAATTTCTAGATATTGCTTTGCAGGAAGCTGGACGATTGCAACGGATGGTTGCCGATCTTCTGGATTACAACGCACTGACTGCAGGAATCGTCTCTGTCCGTCACGATCGACTGGATGCCGTGCCACTGTTATCTGAAATCGTGTATCAATGGAAGCTGACACAAGCGGATGAAGTTGCGGAGCCTATGCTCCATATGCCAAGAACTCCCTTATTTTTGTGTGGGGACCCGCTACGTATCCAACAAATCATCGTCAATTTACTTAATAACAGTGTACAAGCCAAAGCCCCAGACCGAATGGTGCAGCTTACAGTAGAGCTACTCGAACAGCAAGGTCATGGCATGGCGGAGATTCGTGTTCAGGATAATGGGCTGGGCATCTCATCGAATCATAGTGAGTATGTCTTCGAGGCTTTTTTCCGAGGTAGCGACAAACAGAGCACACTACGTGGTCTAGGACTCGGCTTAACCTTCAGCCGTCTGCTGGCAGAATCTATGAACGGAAGCCTTGTACTTGAGGAGCACTCCGAGGAAGGCTGCACCTTCGTGCTGTCTTTACCGCTTGATCACTAAAAAATAGTCTGCGGGCCATCGTCATGGTATAATCATGTGCACAATCACACCGAAAACCGGAGGCTGTATATGCTTACTTTTGAACAAAAATTAGCGATTCTCGACTCTTACCCCCAACTGGAACGTAAAAACGTATCCCTTGGGCGCGTGAACTATCACTACGAGGAAAGCCAGCATGATAAGAAAACCGTTGCTTACCACCTGCATCCTAATGGGAATGGTTATGTGTTCGCAGGCTTATTGCGGGGCTATGAGGCAGATGATAAGGGCTTTGTGAATATTCGCGACTACTCGGAGTCCGAGCTGCGGAGTCTGCTGGATGCCTCCATCACCTCACTGTCGATTTACATTCCGGACGCCCCTGTAGCGAGCAAAAGAAAGAAAAAGGCTGCGGCAGCCGCCGACTCACTCTGGACTAATGATGAGGGCCATACACTGACTCTAAAACTTGAGGATGATTTATGGTATGTCTATGCCGACCTTAATCTAGAAATGGCCTTTGAGACCCTTGAAGAAGCTAAAGAATATTTAGCGGAAGAGGGATTTACAGCACAAGGGTAAGCAGGGGTAATAATAACTCCTATCAAAAAAAATAAAAAGAGGTGTCCTAACAGCCATTTGTTTTGGCGATTTGGACACCTTTTTTCAGTTGCACGCTTGCAAAATGTAAGTAAAAAGAAAGCTATCCACCAAACCCAAATTATGGTTAGATGAAGGGGAAGCTATATCCTAAAGGGAAAGAAGCGTGAACGCACATGAGTTTTGAAATCGTAGAAGCCACTATACCGGAGATCCAAGCTGCATTAGAAGCCGGAGAAATTACGTCAAAACAACTAGTTCTCATGTATTATGAACGCATAGCTGATCATGACAAAAATGGCCTGACGATTAACTCTGTGCTGGAGATCAACCCTGATGCATTATTTATCGCAGAATCTCTAGATGTTGAACGTACGATCAAAGGCTCCCGGGGACCCCTGCACGGCATACCTGTGTTATTGAAGGATAACATCAATACCGGGGATAAAATGCATACTAGCGCAGGCTCGCTGGCTTTGGCGAATTCTTTTGCCGGGGAAGATGCGTTTATCGTTACCAAACTGCGTGAAGCCGGAGCAATCATTATGGGTAAAGCCAATATGACCGAATTCGCCAATTTTATGACGAACGGCATGCCCTCTGGTTATAGCTCCCGCGGCGGGCAAGTCCTTAACCCTTACAATATATCTACACCAACAGGTGGCTCCAGTGCTGGTTCTGCGGTAGCTGCCGCTTGTAATTTTTGTACAGTCTCTGTTGGCACAGAAACCTCGGGATCGATCCTTAACCCCGGTAACTTAGGCTCCATTATTGGCATTAAGCCAACCGTTGGACTGCTCAGCCGTTCGGGAATCCTTCCGCTATCCAATACACAAGATACTGCTGGTCCTATGGCCAGAACCGTTCGTGATGCTGTTCTGCTGCTAAACGCAATGCTTGGCAATGATACTCAAGATGCAGCTATGGGAACGAATATAGGTAGAATTCACGAAGATTACACTGTATTTCTAGACGAGAATGGCTTGCAAGGCGCGCGTATAGGTATCCCGCGTGATTATTATTTCGAGGAGCTAACAGAAGAACAACTTGCACTGTTCAATGCTTCCGTAGATAGAATGAGAGAGCTTGGGGCGACCATCATTGATCCTACGGATATTAAGACCGCCCGGGAAATTAGTTATTCTTCTGTGGTATTGAATGAATTCAAAACAGCTTTGAACGCTTATCTATCTCGTTTAGGCCCTGGGGCACCGATGCGAACCTTAAAGGATATTATAGATTTTAACCATGCACATCCTGTGGAGACTTTGAGATATGGCCAAGCTACGTTAATAGATGCGGAATATACCTCTTCCGGCACACAAACCGAACCAAAATATTTGCTGCACCGTGCGACTGACCTAAAACTATGTAAGGAAGAAGGCATCGACGCCACTATGAAGGAGCACAATCTGGATGCTCTGCTGTTCCCCGCCGATTTCGGTGCCAGAATTACTTCCAGAGCAGGATATCCATCCATCGTCGTGCCTTCCGGTTATACATCAGCCGGCGCCCCCTTCGGTGTAACTTTCTCAGCGAAAGCTTATCAGGAGCCTACACTCATCAAGCTCGCCTATGCTTATGAACAAAACTACAAGATGCGAAAAGCACCATCGCTAAAGAGTTTTATCTGATTACTTCTTATATTAAAAGGCCCGTAAAAAACGGTGATGGTCTCATTCACTGTTTACGGGCTTTTATTTCCAAACTTTATATATACTTACTCGTAATCACGCTGATTCTCTTCATCGGCAATATTCTGAATTTCATCGGAGTGAATTAGAAATAACTCATATTCCCCTTCAGCATGCAGCTTCAACGCCCGCTCTTTAAAAAACTTCGGACTCCCCTCCGCTGCATCCTCATCATAAAAGAGCAGTATTCCGTCACTTTTGCGGAACAACAAATCGTCTCTAGCCCGAAACTGCCAGCTACCGTCATAAGGAGCATTACTGACTGCCCCGAAGAAATCCGCACCCGCAATAATACGCCGATATTCGTTCTGCTTTTCTTCTTTCCATTTCTCCTCCTGTCCAGTATGCGCTGTAATGATCCCAAGCTTTAAGTCCGGATATTGCAACTTAAGTTCGCTCACCACCTCGCATGCCCACAGATCCACACCATACTGGCCGGGCGTAATCACCCACTCCACGCCTTCTTCGATCAAAGGTTTTAGTCGGTTAGCCAGTGCCTTTTTGATATAAGGAATCCCTTGATGCTTATTGTCAAAAATACCGAGCTCGTGCGCACGATACCCCGTTACTAGTAAAGTCTTCATGTGCTGCCTCTCTCCTGAACGTTGGCTTATCCTTTAAGTCTACATATTTGTTCATTATATAACATTTGCATACTTTATTTCTTAGGCAAACTTTCAGCTGAAATTAAAAAACTTTCAGAACCGTTTGTTATATTCCTCCTAAACTATCTTCAACCTACTACGGTGGAATAAAAAATGAGAAAGTTCGTACCTGTTCTAATATTGGGAGGTCTACTCGCTTTCTCTATTATCGGCTGACTGCAGCGCGAATTCGGAGGCCGAAGGAACAGCTGCTGCAAATGACCAAGCAGACACAGGTTCATCAGCACAGCAGCCACAAGTAAACGGCGATCAGCAGAATGGGGGCCGCAACATGTCCATTAATTTCGGCAAGATTAAGAGTGTAAGCGATACTACCCTTACCATCTATGCGGATACCAAAATCGTAGCGGTTACCTTCGACAATGGCACGCGTCAAGAAAATTCGATCACCTTAGCAGAACGGAAGGCTGATGATATTATCCAATACACACTTAAATCGGATTCCACTGTGGCGGAGAGCATTACATTAAGTAATGGCAATCCGGGTGGAGCTACTTCAGATGACAGCATGAGCAGCAGCTAATGAAATGCTTCGTAACAAAAAAAGATCTCCGGGGACAAGCTGGGTCCCGGAGATCTTTTTATATAACACACGAATTAGTTCTTATCAGACAAAATCAATACTCCACGAGCTGGCACAACTGCAGAACCGCTAACCTTATTGCCAGTCAGAAGATCCATACGCTCAGTAGCACCAATATCCGCACTCAAATCACCAGTGGTGTGGTTCAGCAAGAATAGGTAGGATACGCCTTCCTTCACACGTTGCACAGATTCGATACCTTCCGGTGCAGTTACTAGCGGCTGAATGTTCTTGTCGGCACACAGATTGGCTAAGAATCCTTTCAAGAATCCTGCTTCTGGGCTGGTAGCCACGTAATACGCTTTACCTTCACCAAAGTTATTCACAGTCAAGGCTGGCATTCCTTTATAGAAATCAGATCCGTACTCTGCCAAAACCTCAGCGCCTTCGGCATGAATCAGATCGCAGAGCAGATCACATTTGTAAGAACCACTCAAATTGCCCCACGCCTTATCCATCACAATCTCATTGCTCATCCCTGGCAGAAGTGCATCAATTTCTTCAGCCCAGATCCCGAGTACGTTGCGCAGTTCCCCAGGGTAGCCACCTACGGTTACGAGGTCGTTCTCATTAACAATCCCGCTGAAATAAGTCGTAATGAATGTACCGCCTGCTTTTACAAAAGCTTCAACCTTCTCAGCAAAACCCGGCTTAACCATATACATCACAGGTGCGATAACAATCTCATATTTGAACAGATTCTCTTCTACACCGATCATATCGGCTTCGATATTTTGTTGGTAGAGTGCATCATAATATTTATGAATTTCATTCACATAATCCAAAGCTACGGATGGTCCGCTTGAAAGGTTGATTGCCCAGCGGTTTTCCCAGTCATAGATAATCCCTACTTTAGCTGCACTACGTGCATCCAATAGTTGATCTCCAAGCTGTCCCAGCTCTTTACCTAGCTCAGCGCATTCACGGAATACACGCGTATGCTCATGTCCGACATGCTCAATAACAGCTCCATGATACTTCTCACATGCACCAATTGAACGACGCAGTTGGAAGAACAGAACAGTGTCTGCCCCACGCGCAACAGCCTGATAACTCCACAAGCGCATAACCCCTGGACGTTTCAAAGAGTTATAGGGTTGCCAGTTCTGCTGGCTTGGCGTCTGCTCCATCAGCATGAACGGTTGTCCATTCTTCAATCCGCGCATGAGATCATGCGTCATAGCTGTAAAGCTGACCGGAGTATCGAGTGAAGGATAGTTGTCCCAAGAAATGACGTCCATATGTTTAGCCCACTCAAAATAGTCCAGTTCATCATAAAAGCCCATCAAGTTAGTGGTAACAGGTACGTTAGGACTGTGCTCCTTAATCGTATCACTCTCAATTTTGTAGCATTCCAGCAAGCTATGCGACATAAATCTACGGAAGTCTAATGAAATACCTTGGAAGTTGGTACGGTTGCCATCCCATTCTTCACTCAGCTCACTAGGCAGTACAATTTCTTCCCAATCATAAAACGTATGTCCCCAAAAACGTGTATTCCACGCTTTGTTTAATGCATCCAGAGAACCATAACGATCCTTCAACCAGACACGGAATGCCGCTTCAGATAAATCAGAATAATCATAGTTACTGAACTCATTCGAAACGTGCCAAGCTACAAGCGCCGGATGATCCTTATAACGTTCAGCCAGCTTTCCTGCCAGCTTCGCTGCAAACTTACGGTAAACTGGACTGTTTGGATTCGAGTTATGACGTCCACCGAACTTACGTTTTCTACCCTTCACATCGACACGAGTCACTTCAGGATAACGATGAGCCATCCAAGCTGGGTGCGCTCCTGTACCTGTTGCCAGACATACGTAAGTACCATTTTTATATAGTCTATCCATTAATTCATCTAGTGACGAGAAATCATAAGTGTCTTCGGAAGGTTGGATCAGCGCCCAGGAAAATACATTAATTGTGGCAACATCGATTCCTGCCAGCTTAAACATACGCTCATCCTCTGCCCATACAGGCGCATCCCATTGCTCTGGATTGTAATCTCCACCGTACCAAATCTTAGGTAATTTATCGTTAATCACACTTCGCACATCCTTTATAGTATAATTATATATATATTGTAATCGGTTAACCTCACGCTATAAATATAAAATAATCTTCCCAGCATATAACAATATGGAACTAAGAGGAGATGGAGTCATTGAAGGGAATCGTGCATCGTAGAATTGTGTTCCCCCATGAGGGTGGACAGGATCTACCTATCACATTAGACAGTATCGGTCACAATCATCAACAGGAAAAGGTATCTCGCTTAGATGGCTACGAAACTTATCATTGGCTCCAAACGGCGTCTGGAGAAGGGGTGATTCATTTTGAGAATAAAAGCTTCTCCCTTCCCGCAGGCAGCGGTGTGTTACTTCTTCCCTATACCCCACATCGCTATGAAGCTTCGGCTGCTAACTGGAGCACCTCTTATTTAACGTTCGGAGGCAGCTCCGCAGGATCTATTCTGGAGACGCTGGGGATGAATATGAATTCTTTTTACCGCTGGGAAAAAGAAGCCCCTCTCTCCAACTTGCTAAGAGAAATACTTGATCAATATGATGCCTCACAGGACATGTTTGGTCTGACTGCCTCCACTGATGCTTATCGCTTTCTGCTTACTTTAAGCAAATATGGGCAACTGCATAACAACACAACGATATCCCGCAATGTGGATAAGCTGCAACCCTTGCTGAAATGGATGGACAGCCATTATGGTGATCCAGATCTCGGACTTAACGATCTAGCCGATCAGCTCGGAGTATCAGGGCGATATCTCAACAACCTATTCATACAAACCTTTGGGCTATCTCCTTATGCCTATTTCGTACGGTTACGTATCCGTAAAAGCAAAGAAATGCTCGTAAGCCAGCCGGATCTTACTGTAAAAGTCATCTCGCAGAGAGTCGGCTTCCGTGATGTTAGCCATTATGTTGCCACCTTTCGCAAGCAGTCGGGGACTACACCGGAGCAGTTTAGACGACTTCACTAATACTCTAAGGTGTACAGCTTAATCGCCTCCTGCGTAGTGAAATGCTACATAAGGTTGCGTATGACAGAGCTCATCGCTGTGTGGATCTCATTAGTATGGGCATGTGTGTCAGTGTAACTGCATTTTGTACACTTAAATCAGCCTGTTCAGCAGAAAATATCCATATAAGTGTATTCTGTGCAGTTATATTCTCGGCATTTGGCTGTGAACCGCGATTCTTCGCATTATAGCTGCACTAAATACAACAAAACCCAATTTATAACCCGAGAACTTTAAATAAGTGTAGAAAGTACAGCTATTCCGTACCACATCAACTGGGATACCTCGACAACTCCCCCGCCCAAAGAGTACATTCAATTGCACTTCATGCAATAGAATCTTCCTTTTTATCTCATTTTGAGCATTCTAATGCACTTCGTGCATTAGAACATGGTAAAGCCCATCAAAATAGGGGATTTTCACTAATTTGATTGCACAAAGTGCAACAGATCTCAAATTCCACCACCAAAAAAGGAATTCTATTGCACAAAGTGCAATCACAAATCTCAAGCACAATCATAAGTACAAGGGTTCAAACACCCAAAGGATAATTCCCTCTCCCCATCAACACTAAGCCATTGAGATCATTCGGCAAGCGAAACCAGCCTTGGTCATTATGGACATGATGATGGAATCCGGTAATGGCGTAGAATTAATGACATGGGTTAACGAATTTGCCGGCAACATCAAATTCATTGTGGTCAGCGGACATAATGATTTCGAGTTCGTGCGCCAGACTGTACGTCATGGTGGAATTGATTATATCCTTAAGCCCATTGAAGCGGAGGCAATAAATGTAGCAATCGCTAAGGCAGTAGCTGCTTGGCGTTCAGAGGAAGCTGACCGTAGCGAACGACAAAAGCAGAACATTCAGCTTAATGAGTTCAAGCCCATCTACGGATAAAAACTGCTATCCGCGCTAATTGATGACCCGATTAACTCGGAATTATGTCTTCGAAGGTTGCGAAGCGATGGCATTATCCCGGAAAACGTCATCTCTTCGCGCCTAATACTGGTGCAGACAGATACAGGAAATAATCTCCTACTTAACCGTTTTGGAGGAGACACCGGTCTCATGAACTACGCTATCGTCAATATCTGTAATGAATTTTTGCAAGGTCAGCGTAAGGGTGTGGCTTTTCGTTACTGGGGAGGTCCTTCGGAGATTGCCATCATTCTATGGGATATCCAAACGTCTGTTGTCGAGCTTATAGGGAGAATTAATCAGGGTATCTACTCTACTTTGCAGGTCCGAATGCATTTCGGAATTAGCTGCATCGGCAGCCTGCCTAAGCAATTATCTTATCAGCGTGCAGAGGTGGCTGAGGCCTTACAGCGTAGAAATTTATTAATTCATGAGGATTACTGCCATTTTTCTACTACCTCCGAAGAATTTAAAGAGCGCAATGAAACCGCAAAGACAGAAATTCAAGGAAATGCATCGCCGGCGATCTTCGCACATGTGAAGGAAGATTGGAAAATGGCGGTCATCAGCGGAAGCTCTGATGTATTATCCGCGGCAGCGCAGCACTGGGTGGACGAGCTTAGCCGATGCGGAATTGTTACACCGGAGATTCTAAACTCGTGGAAGAATGATGCACTCTTATTTCGTTCCCAGTTGGTACGGGAAACGTTAGGTCCTGATGCCGATAGCGCACTAGCCGAGTTAGAACAGGCCGACCAGCTTCACCCAGCTCCTTATACGAACGGTTACTCGTTCTCCTTATTTGCTTGGCGTGACTGGTCATTTGATCTGATGGAGCGAATATCAGAAGTGATAGCCGCTAAACAAGCTAAAGAAAGCAATCCTATGCATGATATCGTGAAATATATCGAACTCAATTATGCCTCTGATCTATCCTTACAGGAGATTGCCGGAAAGTTCTTTGTTAGCCGCGAATATATTTCACGCCGATTCAAACAGGAATACAGCATTAATTTCTCCGATTTCATCGTTAAACGTCCAGATAGATAAAGCTAAATTGCTTATGCAGAACCCTCGTCTAAAGCTGTCGCAAATTTCCGAAATGGTTGGGTTTCATGATGTGAAGTATTTTAGCAAGGTATTCAAGAAACAGGTTGGTGTATCACCCAAGGACTATCGGAACCAGTTTAAAATTTAATTAATAACACGCTACGAGAAAACGGTTGTCTCCTTTATGGAAGACAACCGTTTCTCGTAGAAATATAAAGATAAAGTATAGCGTGAAACTTATATATTCTTATATTTTTAAAAAGGCGTCCGCGACCGTCTTACCGGCTATGCCGTTCGGATGCGGGTCGTCTGTTCCACTCATAAACTCTGGTCTGATCCGTTGATCGTCTGGTGCAGGCAATGACAATAGGCATGCTATATCAAACACCCGGCTCACACCTATAGGCGGATTAGACAAAATCTCACGATTCACCTTGCGCCAAGTTTCTTCTCTTTCACCCTGAAAATTGAACGGTGGCACCGTACTTAGAATAATACTAGTTTCAGCATTTGCCCCCTTGATCTTAGAAATAATGGTCTGCAAATCACCAAGAAGCTCGTCCGCCGAACGGCAACCTATATCAATATCATTTACTCCGAGTACGATCATCACTTCATCACTTTGCTTAGTTTTGTTTAGCCATGGACCATCCGCGGCGACATCATAAGCTCTAGCCCAGCCAGAGCCGAGATTCCATACACCAATATCCGTGCCAAGGCCATCAGTAATTCTCGCGACCCAATATTCGTACTCATCCTTTAATGTCCGCACACCTTGAGTAATCGAATCCCCCAAGAATACTAGTTTCTTGGTGACAGATTTCCTATACCCAATGAAGCTTGGCAGTACTAAAAGATTATCAGACGCTGTAAAACCATCGGCTGATTGCTGTGCGGCAAGATTTCCGGGCGCGTCATAAGCTGTAGCCAACATCCCTTCTACATTGAAAGGAATCGATTTACCTGCAGTGAGTGTCTTAATCGTCCACGTAAACGCCAAGTAATGATCCTCCGGTAGAACAATGCTTGTCTCATCACTCCAGAAACATTCGCCAGCCGCAACGGTTTTTGAGGCTTTTCCCTCAAAGGTAAGCGCATGCTGTGTATTTTCAGTTACCGTTCCGTCTGGTACTGTTCCTCCGTCAGCGATATAAGCTGTTTCGATAACCCAGTCGCCTCCAGGTTCACTGCCTACAGCTTCTTGCCCTTGATCCCATGTAGAATCCACCGCGTTGCTATGCCAGAACTTTAACTTCAACGTGCCATTTTCCCTTAAACGAATATAAGTCCGGAAGGTATGCGTAAACGGTTCTTGCCTATTCATTATAAAATTCGCGGCAGTTGAAAGAACCGTTGCTGAGGTATATTCCGTCTGGTTCAATACTCCACTTCCCTTTGTTAATTAGTATCCATAACGTTTCCCCCGTTATTCAGTAAGATTGTAACACTAAAACCTCTCCAATAAACCAAGGGGACAGATCATCCACCCAGTTTACAAGAGAGGTTATGGCTATATCAATATGCTTTAAGAAACAATCTTATTTCAATGTGATCGTAAACGATACGGTTTTTGCACCTGCGTTTACTTTTACTGTAGTTTCATCTACTTGCTCTGCACCTTCTACAGAAGCGATAGCTCCCAGATCTTTAAGGGAAAGCGAGAATTCTTTACCGCTACCTTCCGCAGTAACTGTTACCGTACTGCCTTTACGGTCAGCCTTCACAGTCAATTCAGGAGCACCTTTGAGATCACGAACGGTTGCAGAAGTCGTAGTGCCATCTTCAAGTGAATACAAGCCGAATTTCACGCCATTCGCATAGTCGTAATCCGGTTTGTTATCCACACTGCCGATTGCCATCAAGGAATTCTGGCGAACGAATAGTGGCAGGCTAAAGAAATCATACTTCTCTTTGCGCCATGATCCGCCTTGCACGGTCTCACCAGTAAGCAAGTGAGTCCAGCGACCAGCCGGCAAGTAGTACTTCGCTTCGCCGTTTTCTTGGAAGATAGGGGCTACAAGCAAGGATTCACCTAGCATGTATTGACGATCCAACACTTCGCAAGTAGGATCTTCCGGGAATTCCATAACCATAGCCCGCATAGAAGCCCAGCCATGTTCATGAGCCTGTCCTGCTACATCATACAGATAAGGCATCAAGCTGCATTTGAGTTTGGTGAAGTAGCGAGTGACATCGCAAGCTTCATCATCATAAGCCCAAGGCACACGGTACGAAGTGCTACCATGCAGACGGCTGTGACTGGACAATAGTCCAAACGCCAACCAGCGTTTGAATACATGTGCCGGAGCCGTGTTCTCAAAGCCACCGATATCATGACTCCAGAAACCGAAACCAGACAATCCTAGAGACAATCCACCGCGAAGGCTCTCTGCCATGGATTCATAATCTGCGTAGCAGTCACCGCCCCAGTGAACTGGGAACTGTTGGCCACCGGCAGTTGCAGAACGTGCGAACAATGCCGCTTCATTTTTACCAAGCTTCTCTTCTAACACTTCAAATACAACCTTGTTGTACAGTTGAGTGTAATAGTTGTGCATTTTCATCGGATCAGATCCGTCGAAGTAAACTACATCTGTAGGAATACGCTCGCCGAAGTCTGTCTTGAAGCTGTCTACGCCCATATCCACCAAATCACGCAGGTAGCCGGCATACCATTCACAAGCCGCAGGGTTGGTGAAGTCCACCAGTGCCATACCTGCTTGCCACAAATCACATTGATAAACGTCACCGTTAGGTTTTTTGAGCAGATAACCATTCTTCTTACCTTCTTCAAACAAGCGGGAACGTTGCCCGATATAAGAGTTGATCCATACGCAGATCTTCAGCCCTTTATCTTTCAGGCGTTTCAGCATGCCTACTGGGTCAGGGAATACACGCTCATCCCACTGGAAATCGGTCCATTGATATTCACGCATCCAGAAACAATCGAAATGGAATACGCTCAGCGGCAGATCGCACTCTGCCATACCATCTACGAAGGAGTTTACGGTTGCTTCATCGTAGTCGGTAGTGAAAGAGGTCGTCAGCCACAGGCCGAATGTCCATGCTGGCGGAAGTGCAGGTTTGCCAGTAAGTGATGTATAGTTGCTGATAACTTCCTTGATGGTAGGACCATCAATCACGAAGTATTCTAAGCTTTCTCCAGCTACGCTGAATTGCGCTTTTTTCACTTTTTCCGAAGCGATCTCATAAGAAACCAACTCAGGATGGTTAACAAATACACCATAGCCTCTGCTGCTTACATAGAAAGGAACATTCTTATAAGCTTGCTCGGAGCTAGTTCCACCGTCTTTGTTCCAAAGATCTACGGTCTGTCCATTCTTTACAAACGCGGTAAAACGCTCACCCAAACCATATACGAATTCACCTACACCGAGATCCAGCTCTTCACGCATATACGTGTTGCCGTCTTGATCCGTGATATAAGCCATTGATTTGTAACCGCTGCCTGTAATTCTCTCGTCGCCGCGATAGAAATCCACAGCCCATTGCTGGCCTTTGCGAATCACTACACGAAGTCCGCCGCTGATCAGCACAGTCTCCGAATCGGTTTCTTCAATCTTAACGTGATCTCCTGTACCTTTCGTGAGTTCGAAGACTGGACCGCGTTCTTGTACGCCATCATGATGAATAATCTTAACCCCTACCACACCAGGAAGCGGGGAATGAAATTTAACAGTAAGCAGGGTTGAATTCAGCGTTGCTGAACGTCCTGTGATTGGAGTTGTTTGAGTAATTGCTGTTAATCCTTCTGGAGTCTTTTCTACAACATAATTTTGAACTGCGCCGTTAATCGTGATACCATCACGCACCAGCCAGAGACCATCAGTAAATTTCATTGTGTACTTGCCACCTTTCAATTTGGTGTTTATAGTTGCATTATACCGATAAAAAATGAACAAAACTAATACTAAATAGCTCATTTATAACACTATTTTGATATTTGATCCGAAAGGAGTGGCATTTATGGACCGTACAACCCAGCGTTTGCTAAAAGAAGACAGAGTCCATGGCGATAGCATGTTTCCGCTTGCAGCTTATTGGATAGAATTGCCTGCTGGAACCCATGTCCTCGACACCCATTGGCATGAAGAAGCGGAGTTTTTTATGCTGCTCGAAGGAGAAATTCTGTTTCAGGTGGATACCGAATATTTCCCACTTAAAGCCGGTGAGGCTGTATTTATCGAGTCCGGTGATATTCACGCTGCCTATGTACTTAACGAAGACACGCCCTGCAAATTTTGTGCGCTCGTGTTTCTTCCTGATCTTCTGGCTAGTGCCCAATATGATACGATTCAGCAGAACACCATCTTACCCCTTCAGGAGAAAAGACAAAGCTTTCCTCGCCACCTAACACCGGCTGTGAAATGGCAACATGAACTTCTCGGGCACTTAGAACGCATGATGGACGCCTACGCTGCGCAATCTCCCGGGTTTGAAGCTTTTATTAAAGGCACGTTACTCATCATGCTCTCGCTGATTGCTCCAGAGGATCGTTTTGTAAACCGCAGCCAGCTGGATGACGCTGATACTACTAAAATCAATCGACTTAAGAAGATTATTCTCTATATTCAGGATAACTATCAGGAGCCTATTCGAACTCGAGACCTATCCGACCTTATCCCTATGAGTGAAGGACAGTTCTGCCGTTTTTTCAAAGAAATGACCCGTAAGACTCCAGTAGACTACATTAACTCATACCGAATTCGCCAAGCCGCCGATCTGCTGCAACAAAGCAACAGAAAAATATCCGACATCGCATTCGAGGTCGGATTTGATAATGTGAGCTATTTTATTAAAGTGTTTCGCAGAGCGATGAAATGCTCGCCTTCGGAGTTCAGGAAGGGGTCCCGTTGACATCTTGCTGATCGACTTAGCTAATGGCTCACTTTATTAATTCTTCCTGTTCATCTACCGATATACTATAGATAGATCTTATCGTCGTAGGAGGAGAATGAGCCATGCATATAACGAGTATGACCTCTGCTATGGGAACGAGACTTAATGTAGCTGTTAGTCACCAAACTAACGATAAAACCATCAATTCAAACAGCAAAACAAGTGGTAGTGGAGACCACTTATCGATAAGCAAATCTGCAAAAGCAGCTTTTCAAAATCAATCAAAAATGAGCGGAATGGTTGATTCACTACTTAAACAAAAACAGAGTATCATCGATAGTAAGAACAGCCTAATTGAAAGAACCACCAAAAACTCATATAACCTTGATTCAATTCAAGATCAACTTAAGGAATTCGATAAACAGCTCCAAACGATTGACCAACAAATTGCGAAGTACACCTTTGAAGAGCAACAAAAGAACTTAGAAAAAGCTCAAAAAGAAGATCCATCGGATGAACCTAAAACCGAGCAAGAGATACAAAACGAAAGATTGAATACGATTGTTGCTATAAGCCAAAATGCTTCACAAATGGAGGTAGTTTCTTCTACCCACTCCAAGATGCATGGCGAGGCAAGAGTTCTGACCAAGGAAATCGAACTGGATGAAGCTCGGTCTACTCATTCTGCAACAGCCAAACGCAAGCAGTTATCCAAAATCGAAGATAGGATATCGGAAATGAACGAAACGTTAGGCGATACCATAAAAGACACCGGAGATAAAATTAAAGATCAGGAACGGACAGAGAAATTAGCCACCTACCAAGAAATCCAGCGTTTAGCCGAAGACTCTGAAAAGTCACAGCTAGAAATACTAATCTAACAAAGACAATATTCTTATATAGAAAAAGCAATCGGACCTCGACCACATCAAAGGGTTTGCCGATTGCTTTTTTATATGCAGATGATGTTATCTTTCAACTATTCCTTCCGAATCACAATAAAGCAGGTGCTGTCCGGCAAGGCTACTTCCTGTCCGCTCTCATCCATGAACCTTACTCTATCACGCAGCGCTTCGGTATAACCTTCTTGCAAGTAATGCCGGAAGACTTCAATCTTTGCCTGCTTTCCTAAAGTCTGATCAATAAATGAGGCAAACTCCGTAGGGGTAAAATAACCAAACTGTTCTTGGACCTCATGAATGTAAGCCTCCTCGCCCCAGGTATACGTATATAAAAATTCCATGGCATCATTAACAGGCATGAGTACTTCTTCTTCCCCTAATCTCTGATACTGAATCTGACGTCCGGCAAAATCCTTCGCATAACGCTCCAGCCATGCCATACCGTCCTCCTCCAGAAAGCGAACTCTCCGCAGCAATGCTGTGGGTTCGGTCATGATCCCATCACGAATAATGATAACCCCACCCACTGACAATACATCAAAAGCACTTCGCAGAGCGGCCGAGACGGTGTCATGATTGAACTTTTTACCATTAAGCGGCACATAAGAATATAGCTCATGCAAAATCGAAGAAAAAATTACCGTGCCCACCGTTCCAGCCTCTACGAAATCTTCAAGGTTCAACGCATCTCCCTGCAGGACCTCCCACTGACGACCTTCCCGTTGCTTGCGCTGCCTCAGAGCTTCCACTACATTGCTCGATATATCAATGCCGATAGGGGTAACCTCTGGCATCCGCTCTTCCAGCAAATCCAGCAGCACACCGCCGCCCGGGCCGATATCCAGAACTTTTTTCCCAATGACATGCTCCAGAATCACAGCCTTATAATCTGCTGTATTATTCATTTGACTTAAGTAGGTATCTTCATTATGAAAACGGTCGAAGGCGTCTCTGCGTAGCTCGAACAGGTCGAATAACAGCAATACAGCACGTTCATACAAGGGTGATTTTTCAGCTTCCATACAGAATTCGATCAGCTTCTCTGCCGCTGCCGAGAATTGGAACTGAAAAAATATCGTGTCTGGCAGATGTTCCTTCGCATATGGACGGAGCATTAGATGAGGATTCTCATCAGGTAAAGTCCCTTTTTCGATATCTTCCCATGTAAGCTCCGATAAATATTTTTCTATAATCCGCTTCTTATAAACATTGATCTTCTTAACACCCTTGTAGTCATAGTAAATGCTGTTCATAACCTGCTCGAAGCTGATATGGCATAGGGGTTCATTCTGAGCCCTTTGAGCTGCAAGCACCATCACCTTCAGAAATTGCTCCAACGAGAAGGTCTGCATTGCAGATTCCACATACCAGAAGATAGTGTTACTTAAAGACTCCAACCGTTCCGCATGGAAGCCTTCCTGTGTCAGCTTTGCCCATTCCGTAGTGAAGTCCTCTCCTCTAGAGATCGGACCTAGCCGCATTCTGCGCAGTCTTTCTTTCATCGGCATTGGACTAGCAAGTTCACCGGATGCAATCAGAGTGATAAGCTGTTTCACTTCATGCTCTACATTCAGCCATAGCTCGGCGGATACAGCTCCGATGATGCAATGATTGAGTACGGTCAGCAAGCGTTCAAGTTCCTCGGCAGTCAGCAACTGTTCTTCTACAAGATCACGAAGCGGCTTATTTACCTCCGGAGGCACCTCCCCACGGATTTGCTGTCCTATAAGTCCATGGGTTTCAATAAGCCGATGAACCAGTGCGCTTTTTTCAGAGACCGTATCACTCAAATGTTTCCCGTATAACTGTGCGGAGCCGATGTTATGTACAAAACAGTTAATGCCTTCCTCCTGCCAAAGTAACCGCTCCTTCAATGTGCCACCCTTAGCTGCTTCTGACCAGATTAATGTTTCTTCCACAAGCTCTTTGATCCAAATCGAACGGGGAAGTTGGTCTAGCAGCTGCAAACTGCGTTCCACATAATCCAGCACGGGATTCCTGTAGTCCAGCTCCTCCAGAGATTCCACACGCTCCAAATTTACAATCTGCTCCTCGGCTTGGACAATAAACTTCAGCCAGAGGTTATCCTCCAAATGATCTTGTATTCCTTCACGGTATAAGGTGATGGCTTCCAACGATTTCAGCATATGCTCCTCCTTCGCTCCAAAGTGGAGACTATAAAGACCTATTATTATATATACACTCCCGTTAATTAAAAAACAGAACCAGGACTCATGAAATAGCCATGTCCCAGTTCTGTTTGCATTCCAAGCCTTAAGTTCCGAACCGTTGCCGATATCCGCACTTGCGGCACAGCTCTTCCACTGCCTCTCTACGAGAGAACCCGTAAAATAGATTGTTTGCTCGCTCACCCTCTACGATTTCTGAGAACGGAGTCTCATGAATGTTTCCGAGGTTAATGACTCCTTCACCATCCAGACAGCACGGTACAACGGTACCATCCACAAGGATTGCCGCTTGGCTGCGTAGCGCATGACAGAACCCTTTTCCGTCATCTTCCGGCTCGTTCAGTGCAGGCCAACGGAACTCATGGTCCTGATTGAGATACACCCGTGGAGCAACCTTGACGCCGCTGCCAGGTACAACCTTTTCTTCGATCTTGAAATCAAGGTTAAAGGCTTCCTCCAGCACAGCAAGGGTCTCACGGTTCCGGTTCTTCTCCAGATTGGTCAGATTATCCTCCGTCAAATTCCACAGCCGGAAGGAAATAATGACCCCTTGCGCGGAGGCTTCCCGTACAAAAGAAATAATCTCCGACAAATATCCTTCGCGGTTCTCAGATCCCTCATGCCCGTCAAAGCTATGCAGAGAGAAGTTCATCTGTCGTAGTGCAGGTTTGCCGAGAATCTTAGGGCCTGCCTTATGAATTAACGTACCGTTGGTAGTAATATTGACCTTGAACCCTTTGGCATGTGCCGCATCCAACAGCTCACCAATCTTGGGATGCAGCAACGGCTCACCTTTTACGTGAAGGTAAATATGATTACTATGTGGCTTAATTTCATCTAATATCGTATTAAAAGTATCGAGCTTCATAAAGTTCTTCGTTCGGGCGGTTGGTGGACAAAAGCTGCAGGCCAGGTTGCAGACGCTTGTTATTTCAATGTATACCTTTTTAAAAGTCTTCAAGTGCTGCTCCCCATTCTATTTATAGATCTGCGGCATAGCGGAGGCCGATCTGTGCTCTGGCTTCCTCCATAACTTCTGCTACTGCCAAGGAATTGGCATGTGTATTAACTCTGCTTTCCCGTTCACCATTCTTAATCAAGTTGATAAATTCCTCAACCTCATAATACATGGACTCGAACACCTGAGGCTGCGTTAGCTCCTCGACAGTTCCGTCACGATACTGAATCTTCACTTGGTAAGGCTGGTTGATCTTATCGATCACCATTGTACCACTTTCCCCTTGAATCTCGGCTGGTAAATAGGAATCAGCGATCTTGGAATGCATCACCACTGCGTCCATATCATCGTATTGCATAACAAGACTTCCTTCACCATCCACTCCAGAAGAGAGCATTAGACCCACGGCCTGTACAGAATTCGGTTTCCCGAACAACACTACCATAGGATACAGACAGTAGACACCAAGATCCATCAATGAGCCGTTAGAGTAGGCTGGGTTAAAAGCGTTTAACACCGTTCCCTGCCGATAAGCATCGTATCTCGATGAGTATTGACAATAGCTCGCGAAATAACGGCGAACTTGGCCGATTTTATACAAATTGTCTCTGATCACTCCGAAATTCGGCATGAATGTCGATTTCATTGCTTCTACCAACAACACATCATTGTTCTGAGCGGCTTCAATCATTGCTCTTAGCTCCGCACTGTTTGAGGCAGCTGGTTTCTCACAGAGGACATGTTTGCCATGATTTAAGCACATAATCGCCTGTTCAGCATGCATGGAGTTCGGGCTTGCAATATAAATAGCATCGACATCTTTACTGGAAACCATATCTTCCAAATTCGTATAAATTGTAGCTCCAGCATATTTTGCAGCAAATGCCTGACCTTTCTCCATTGTGCGGGAGTACACGGCTGTCAGGATAAACTCCTCATTCTCCAAGCCGGCTTGCACGAAGCGGTCTGTAATAAAGTTTGTTCCAATGACCCCGAAACGAATTGTCATGATAATCCCGTCCTTTTTAGTTCTTACTAAAACTCTATATGCTATTTTCTCACTCTCTGGGTAGTCATGTCTACTTTTCAGGACAAATTTCCGACAAATTCCGATAGATCCACCTTGTGAAAAAAATCACCACTCCTTCATCTTTTGTCGATATCAAACTATTCATAGTAAACAGCGACATTATTTGTCGAAGGGTGCAGTAAAATGTCCCCACAAAGTGGGGCTTTGCTTCGATGCATAATCAGGTACTTTGCGGGGGCCCCAAATATATGCATTCTGAAACGTTAAAAAAAGGCTCCTATTCTTAACTTAAGAACAGGAGCCTGCTGAGCCGTATGGAGTTTCAACTTATTTATAAAAAGCCTGCAATTGACGCACAATTTCATCCTTATCATGATCCACTACGGTTTGGTGTTGTGGCATCTCGAACAACGCTTTAATTTGTGCCGGGAATTCCTGCTTAATGTCGATCAGAGTAATCGCCTCATCAAACTTAGCTGGATGTGCGGTCGCAAAGGTAATCCCAATCTCATCCGAGCCATTAAAAGCTTCGTAAGCTGCGATTCCACATGCAGTATGCGGATCAAGCAGGTAACTATATTCTTTTTGATACTTAGCAATTGTATTCAAGCATTGGTCATTCTTCACGCCAAGTGCTGCAAAATCCTTCTGCACCTGCTGAAGCGCCTCGCCTTCAACCGTAATCTTGCCCTCGGTTTGCAGCTTGGACATATACGCAGATAGTTTCTCGGAATCCTCGCCTACCAAATAATATAGATACCGCTCAAAATTGCTCGCCACTTGGATATCCATCGAAGGACTGTATGTGCTTGTGAAGCTGCCCGGTTTGTATTCACCAGTGTTCACGAAACGCTCCAAGATGTTATTTTCATTTGTAGCAATAATCAGTTTGTTAATTGGTAATCCCATTTGCTTCGCCAAATATCCGGAGAAAATATTACCGAAGTTGCCGGAAGGCACGCTGATGTTAATCTTCTTCTCGCTGCTGCCATCGACATGCAAATACGCATAGAAATAATAGACAGTCTGTGCCAGAATACGTACAAAGTTAATGGAGTTGATTGCACGCAGATGATAGCGGCTTTTAAAGTCGAGATCCGCGAACAGATCCTTGATCACCTTTTGGCAGTCATCAAAGTTACCATGAACAGACAGGTTCAGTACATTGCTGTCATCAACCGTAGTCATCTGCAGCTCCTGCACTTTACTAACCTTACCATGAGGATGAAGAATACAGATCTTGATTCCTTCTTTGCCGCGAACGCCCTGAATCGCAGCCGCCCCAGTATCCCCCGAGGTTGCTCCGAGGATGTGGATGATCTTGTTCTGCTTTTTGGAAATATAAGAGTACAGCTCACCCATAAACTGCAACGCTACATCTTTGAAGGCAAAAGTAGGGCCATGGAACAATTCCAGTACATATAAGGAATCATTCACTTGGTGAATAGGCGTTACTTCCGGCGTGCGGAAATTGCCATAACTAGTGTTGACCATTTCCTGCAAATCTTCTAACGGAATCTCATCATTAGTGTAATAGGCGAAAATCTTCAGGAACAATTCCTGGTAGCTAAGACTTCTCCACTCTTCTAAAGTAGCTGCTGAAACGACAGGAATCTCCGAAGGGACCATCAATCCGCCGTCATCAGCAAGTCCCATCAACACCGTATCGATAAAGCCCTTAGGTTCCACATTGCCTCTTGTGCTTATATATCTCATGCTCATCCTCCTGAACCCCTCTATAAATATATATATAAACATAAATTCCACTTTATAGCTGTTTGTTTTCCCTATATACTACCACGTTTACGCGCTAAAGTCCGTTAATTCTTTGTCTTATTTTGTAGCTCTTTCCAGACGGTTTTGTTGCTGTACTGCCGTTCTGTGCTGACATCCTTGCCGAACCATTCCGGCGCCTTGAAGCTTTCCGCTTCCTCCAGAGATTCAAATTCAACCTCCAGAACGGACAATTTCAGCTGAGAATAGACGTCGATCTCAACCGTTGTGTCATTCCACACCGCCGTAATCCGCTCTTTGACCAAGGCTACCGCATTAACCGCCTCAATCATTTGATTATATAAACCCTCTGAGATAAAATATTCGATCTCTTCACGTTTGATCCCTTTGCCATCTTTAAACGTATGAGTGTAGGTTACTTCACCTGAGTCCAGATCCGTAATTTTACGCACACGCAGCTCTTGTCCGCCATCTATTGCCAGATACGTCTGATCGATATTATGCCGGGTGACAATCTTCAATTCGCCTTCTTGAATAAGCCGCTCCGGAAATTCCGGCAGCAGAAACTTGCGTTCGATCTCCAAAGCCATGATGTTTCGCTCCTCAATGTGCATTTATTTTATATTAATAATCATCATAGGGGTGAGACAAACCCAAGTCAATGTAGATTATGGGGAAATAGGTCATGCTCTTATCGAATTACCTCAATAAAAGAAACAGCGGCAGTCATGGACATGGAGACAAAGCCCTAGACTGTCGCTGTTTAATTGAATCATAGTTACCCTTAAACTTAACGAATAGTGGTTAATTTTACGTTATCTAAAGATTTCCTAACAAAGTGGACATATTTTTTTGATTTTCTCCAAGCCAAATCATTTCCTTCGCAAAGCGAGCTGGTGGTACACTATGTTGATCCATATTAGCATTAATCCACCATGTGCTTTCCATATACCACAACAACTGTAATGAATGTGTTAAATAGCCCTCTACCACGTCGCGTTCTTCACTGTACCCTTCCATAAACGCCGAAGCCAGGGAAACATCTAAATTATGATCTAAGGCACATGACATCACAGCACGAGCTACATCAAGCTGCGGATAGTCATATTTTAGTCGATCAAAATCCAGAATTGCAGTTAATCCGTTATCATTAAATAAAAGATTATCTACCCAAAGGTCACGATGTGCCCATCCTGTTTGGAGTAACTCGAGTAGTTCTATATTCATTTCTTCAGTAGCTTTAAATTGAGTTTCTATATCAGCAAGCAGCTGAGGTTTACCAATTCCCTTAGTCTTTTCCCACACGGAGTTCCAATGTGCTAGACGCTCCTCACGGCTTGGAGGAATAAATTGCGGACTATTTCTAATGCCAAGTGTCCCGTCATTTAGCAATCGATGCATTTTTCCTGTTGCTCGACCTAAATCGTATATTTGATGGACATTGATTTTACCTGGTGAAATTAGTTTTCCCTGGCAATATTCCATCACCAGGAAGCGTTCTCCAATATCAGATTCAAGCAAAATACTTTCATTCTGTGTTAGTACTTTGGGGCACGTTAGACCTTGGTCATACAATCTAATCTGTTGAGAGAGTGCTAACAATATCTCCTCTGACTTATATAATTTATATCTTTCTTTGTTGTATTGTTTAAGTAAAAATTCCCCTGCATCCGTTGTTACTTTCCACTTTAAGTTTAACCAGCCTCGTTTTATTGAAGTAGTTTCAATTACATTCAAACCAAACAAACGATGAAATGTCTTAATTAGATCATCCAAGATCATTTCCTCTGTTAATATTGTCTCCATTTGGTCAACTCCTATATTTATGGTGTCTAAGTTTTTATTCCTTATGGAGACCTATATAACCTCTTGGATAAATCTAAGTTTTTGCGTAAAACTGCCTTAAATCATCAATCTGTTATTAATTTTGAATACATATTGATATTTATAAACTTTCCGTTTACTCTTTCATACCTTCTTAAGGTTCCCTCAAACATAAAGTTCAGCTTTTGTAAGACTTTTACTGAATTCACGTTTTCGGGTTCTACTTTTCCTTCGATTCGATTCAGCTTCAAAGTTGAGAATGCGTAATCTAACAAAGCACTTATAGCTTCTGAAGCATATCCTCTTCCCCAAAATGCTCTAGCAATGTCATATCCAATCTCCGCTTTCTCATTTTCAAAGTCTAAGGAATTAAAACCACAAGAACCTATGATTTCATTGGATTCCATTTCAATGATAGAGAAACGAATAGCTTTGTTCTCAAGAGAAAATTCATCAAGAAATTTTATCATATCTTTTGCCTGACTTTCATCAGTAAAACAATCAATATTCATGAATTCGGTAACCTCTGGATCAGACCAAACTTTAAACAAACTTGGCGAATCCGATACCTTCATTTTTCTTAAATGTAATCGTTCTGTGTGTAACTCTGTAGTTAACATTATTTTTACCTCCATTAAATTATAATAGTTGGCTTAAAAATAATGGTCTCTGCGCATAGTTCAGTCCCTTCATTCATCATTCACTATTAGAGTATCACACTATCTCTAAAACGAATAATATACCTCTTTCCCCTCAAGAAAATCGCGACATAGGGTGCTGCATATTTTGGAGGCATGCTCTTGAATCCAGCCGTTCCTCTCAGGATCATGAATAAAAAATACGTAACTAATAAAAATATCCATAAATATTTGTCCTTCAATGTACCGAATCTCATCAAGCGAAAAGCTTGATTTAGAGGCATAACCATCCAATAGCGTTTTGCGGAGCTCACTTTTCAGCATGGAGGATGCAGAGCCCAACGTAATAGTCTGCAAAATGGGACTGAAAGTGAAATGTTCGGTATTGGTCTACGAAATGTGAATGAGAGAGTCCGCCTGCATTACGGAGAGGAGATGCTCTGATTGCTGCGTATTGCAATTGTTGACGATGAAATCCTGATCCGCGAAGGTCTGGCCCGAATGATCAGCAAAGAAAATACTGAATTTCTGGTCATCGGCACCTACTCTGATGGGAAACTTCTACATGACGAGTTACCTTCACTTCAACTTGATGTTGTGATTACTGATATTCGTATGCCGCAAATTAACGGCTTTATCAATTGGAGGAAGAGCAGCAGTTCTCTCGTGACAAGGAGGTACGTCACCGTTCCGGTCTCTTACTGACCCTTCTTCAAGTCGACGAGCCCCTTCCCCCTTGCTGTTGTCGAGCCTTACTTTGCCCCAGCCTTATTTCTCAGTCTTTGTGTTCAAAGGAAGATCAAGAGAATCCGTCTGTTTTTGTGTAGACAGTCTGCGGCAAGAGATGGCATTTAGTATCGACAGCTTAGAGATTCAAAATGGACTGCACGTCTGTATCCTGTATTCTGCAAAGCAACTCTTAGACAGCGATAGGAATGAAATCGGCGATAGGATTTGTATCTCTGCCAATGGTATAATACTGCATGTAGGTACTAGCAGTTCCTATAATGATACCGCACATTCAGCAGCCTGAGATCAATATTCTTGAGCCTTTAATGCGATCAAGGAACCATTAATCCATGATCTGCAGATCCTGAATATGGATGGTGCTTTAGAGCGCGTGCATAACTTATTCTCAGTGCTGAAATCACAACAAGCTGTGCCTGATCAAATTCTCCGTGATTGCCGATGGGTTGTTGAATCTGCGCAGAAAGAATTGCAAGAATTTGAGGCCCTCTACAAAGGTCTGCCCTATCTTGGTCTGGATGAAAGCATCGCGTCCAGTATGAGATTCAGTGAAATCGAGCGGATCTGAACACCTTAGCGAATATGGTTTTTTTGACACCAAGCTATCTAAGTAAGCTGTTCAAACAAGAGACTGGTCTTACATTAGCGGACTACATTACGGAAATCCGGCTACGTAAAGCCAAGCATCTGCTCAAGAATGCCCCTGACCTAAAGATTCACGAGATTGGAGCAGAAGTTGGATATGGCGATCCCGCCTATTTCAATAAGCTTTTTAAACGTGTAGTCGGCGTTACACCCAATGAATATAAACGAATTTCTATCGTATAAGGAGCTTGATCACTTGCAATCACAGATTCATACGAGTAGTGATAATCATGAAATCACCGTCTATGACACCACAGAACTATACGGTGAACAAGGTGCGTTCCGCGTCATGCAGTTTTCCAATCAGGCCATTCAAGGTGCGATGGATCTCCATCACCCAGAACGAGTTGTGTTTGAATATCCGCGAGCCATCATTCACTTGATGGAATTCAATGCTCCCTCTTTCGAGGAAGCCTTTCTTATTGGACATGGGATTGGAACGATTGCTGGGCATTTTCTAGACAAAAGATTTAAAGTAGCTGAACTAGACAGCGAAGTAGTCGAATTAAGCCGCCGCTATTTTGGATACATCCAAGATAACGTAGTGATCGGTGACGGACGTCAGATCCTTGAAGGTGAAGAACCACAGAAATATGATTACATCATCTTGGATGCTTTTACCGCCGCGGGTACGCCGAGGCACTTAATCTCCAGTGAATTTTTCAGCATCGTGCATTCAAAACTGAATCCCGAAGGGTATCTCCTGATGAATCTAATGGGAAAAGGTGAGAATGACCCACATATTAACGCGATTCACACCACGCTCGCGGAAGAATTCACCTATATCAAATCCTTTTCACTGCCTTCAGATGGGGCTGCGGATCTCAAAAACATCATTATTATAGGTGGATTTAAGCCGATCCGCTTTCAAGCTCGCCACATGGCAGGCTTTAATGAAATCCAGCTTGGGCAAGGATATCTTATTCGGGATTAAGCTATGCATATAAAAATGACCTCATCCTCCACTTCACTGTGGGTTTTGAGGTCATTTTTGGGTTGTTACTATCTGATATCCTTTACACCGGATTAGGGACAAAACTGCCACCTCGGCAATACTTCAAATAATTTAGAGCATGTACTTGTCCAGTCATTTCTAGTTCACCCTGATAGACAGGATCATGCCAGCCTTCAATATCAATAGTTCCCTTATAGCCGGCTTGGCGCAGAATCGAGATGATATCCACCCAGTTCGTATCTCCGAAGCCAGGCGTCCGGTCCCACACATAAGACTTAGGTCCGTGAATTCCGTATTCCTTGACGATATCCCAGGCAATAGTGGCATCCTTGCCATGTACATGGAATACCTTATTCACCCATTTGCGTAGCTGTGGAATCGGATCAATGAGGCCTATCAGCTGGTGGCACGGTTCCCATTCCAGACCCAGATTGTCTGCTGGTACAGCATTGAACATTTTCTCCCAGGCTGAAGGATTGTGAGCGATATTCCACTCTCCAGCCTGCCAGTTTCCACCCATAGAGCAATTTTCAAAAGCAATTCTTAGGCCACGATCGGCTGCCCTTTTGGACAATTCACTAAACACCTCTGCAAATCTCGGAATCGACTCGTCAATCGAAGAACCTGGAAGACGTCCAGTGAATCCGCCGATAATATCTGTGCCGAATAAATGGGCATGATCAATCAATCGCTCCCAGCTGGCGAGTGTGTCAGCGTTGTCGCCTGTTCCTGAAAGTGGATTGCCATAAATCCCAACAGAAGAGATGACAAAATCATGTTCAGCAGCTAGTTCCCTAAGTCGTGCAGCTGTTTCTACAAGATTGGTTTCACCTGTGGTCTGCCAAAAGTTCAGGTTAAAGGATTCAAAACCATGCTGAACGATTTGCGGAATCACGGTGACGGCCTCCCCGCCACGAACCAGAGTACCTATTCTCAATGTGTCTTGCATTTGGGTTACCACTCCAGTGATAGCGTTTATAGTCAGTATTAAACCTTAAGTGTTTTGAGCATCTTGCAAGAGCCTCGCTTGAGCAATACCGCATCGTAGACAATATGCTGATGAGCTGACCGTCCAGAAATTAGATCAAACAGAACGCCCACACTGGATAAAGCCATTTCTGTACCCGGTTGGCTGATCGTATCAAGTGAAGGATGAAAATATTCAGCCATTTCGATCCCGTCAAAGCCAATGATTGAAATATCATCCGGAATAGACAACCCTGCGGTAAGCACCGCTTTGGCAGCACCGATAGCAATCGTGTCGGAGGCTGCAAATATTGCGGTTACTCCCTTATTCCTTTTAAGTAATCTTCGCGCTGCATCAAATCCAGAGCTAGGACTGTATTCACAATCCTCCACAAGCTGTGCATCATAAGGCAGATTATGTTCTTCCAGTGCTTTTTTGTAGCCCAAATAACGCCGGTTGCCTGTCGTTTCATCCAGTAATGGGGACTTGGCTAGAAAACCAATACTCTCATGTCCAAGTGATATCAAGTAATTGGTGGCCTTATAAGCTTCCTTCAATTCATTAATGGTGACACTAGAAAAGATATCAGGGTCCACCTCTTGTGTGGAGGTGATCGTCGTCAGTACAAAAGGAACCGTCAGCTGCTTGAATTTCTCTTCGGAATGATTGTAAGTTCCGCCCATGAAGATGATCCCGCATAGATTCTTTTCTTTGGTCAGCTGAATCGCCGCATTAATTTCATCCGTTCCATCCTCTACCTGATGAATGAGGAAAGGGTACCCTCGCAGATTAGCCTGCCGCTCGATTTCTTTGATCATATTAGAGAAGAACGGATTCGTAATCCCCTTAACCATAAGTGCAATGTTCTTAGACTCCGTAGTTTTTAGATTTCTCGCATTGGAATTGGGAATGTAATTGTATTCCTTAACAACATTCAGAACCTTTTCCCGTGTAGCCTTGCTCACCAGCCCCTTATTGTTGATGACCCTGGAAACCGTCGAGATGCCCACACCGGAAATCCGCGCGATATCCTTGATATTTACGTCCACTATACTCCCCCACTTATAAGTAAGGGAGCTATATGCTACTATAGCTCCCTTACACCTTTTAACGTTCTTTAGTTCACTGGAACAAACTCAGCCAATTGCTTTTCTACTTCGGCAATAACCTTGTCAATTCCTGCTTTTTTCAGTTGCTCACGGTATTCCGCTACAGCAGCTTTAGGATCTTTGCTTGTTTTACCAAGCATCAATTGAACACCAAGCTGGGAATTTACGTTGGAGATCGAAGCAATCTCTGTAGTAACATTCGCTGGATCGAAAGTAAAGCCGTTGTATGGATCATTGATAGCCACTTTATCCCACTCTGCGAACAGAGAGTTACGGATTGGGTTCTCTGTGTCCGTAGGAACTACGAATTTGTCATTACGAAGTGACCAAGCAGCGAAACCTCCGCCGTCTGTTTTTTCGTTGAAGCCTGCAGGCTGCTTTTTAACTCCATTTTCCATGACATATTGCTTACCTTCAATACCGTTTTGGATGAGGTTGTAGTAGCTTTCGTCAGTCATGAACTTCTCGATCACCATCAGAGAGCGCTCTGGATTCTCAGAGTTGACACTAATTACGGTAGAGTTATCAACACCCATTTTACGTTTAATCTTCTTGTTAGCTTCTGCAAAAGTATAGAAATCAGTTTCTACCCCTGGTAGTGCCGTCTTATCCCCGCCATATTGACCGAGCCAGTCCTGAGTATGCGTCAAGTAACCCGCGGAGTTTGCTGCTCTGAAGTTATCCTTGCTTCCAAGTGATGAGGACAGTACATCTTTGCCCCAGTATCCCTTGTCTGCCCATTCACGCATCTTCACAGCCCAATCTTCGAATTCTTGGGTGTAGGCTGGAGAGAATACTGTTTTGTAGTCCTCTGCGCTCTTAGTCACTAAATTGATTTCATTTGTTGAGATCCCTGGTGCATTAAGCCACTGACCAGTAGTATCTACGAGCATTCTGAACATATTTTGTGCATCTTCAGCTTTACCATTAATAGGTGGGAATGATTCATTGGCAACTACATTGTCCATGTATTTAACCATATCGTCGATAGATGCAATTTTTTCCATGCCGTATTTTTTCAGCAAGTCTACACGATAAGCATAACCGCTTGGTGTATATTCGCTATAAAGACTCGGAACACCATAGATTTTACCTTTGACCTTCGTATTTTCCCACACACTTGCTGGAATTTCTGCCTTCAGCTTAGGAGCAACTTTGTCGAGCATGTCAGTAATGTCTACCAATGCACCTTCACTTGCTAATGTATAGTAGTTTACCGGTGCTCCAGGAGAAGCATGTGACAAATCAAATTTTTCACCAGAAGCAAATAGCAATGGATATTTCGTTGCAATATCTGGCCAGTCGATATATTTAATTTCTAAAGTTGTATTGATATCTGCCTTGAGTTTTTTGTTAATCTCAGCTAGAATCGCCTTATTTTGAACACCTTCACTGCCCCACAAGTAGTACGTCAGCTTAGCTTCTTTGGAAGTATCGACTCCTCCTGTATTGTTAGCAGATGTTTCTGGTGATTTAGTAGCTGCTGCATCATTGCTAGAAGCATTGTCTTTGGATGATGAGCAAGCTGTAAGTGCCCCCGTAAGCATTAGGACAGCTAGTAAAGAAGACGCCATTTTTTTACCTTTCATTAGGTAAACCTCCCTTTTTTTCTGTTAATAATGATTGCTTGATTTATAATAAACGCGCCTTCGAAAAGGAGACGTCCATTAACCCTTTACTGCCCCGATTGTGAGGCCTGTTACGAAGTAACGCTGTACAAATGGATATAGAAGAATAATAGGTCCAGTAGCTAGCACAGCTGTAGCCATTTTAATGGATTGCGTCGGAAGATCAGCAGTATTGATTACCGCCCCCGAATTGACTAGCGCTCCGAGATTCGCCTGATTGACCATTCGCTGCAAGAAGTATTGAAGCGGATACTTCGTCGGATCGTCGATATACAACATTCCGTTATACCATTCATTCCAAAAGCCCAGTGCCGAGAACAATCCAATCGTAGCTAAGGATGGAACTGCTAGTGGAATGAATATCCGCCAATAGATGCGGAAGTCACCGGCGCCGTCAATTGTAGCGGATTCATATAGGGAATCCGGAATAGCTTTCATAAAGTTACGCATTAGGAAGATGGACCAAGCGCCCACTACACCCGGAAGGATCATGGCGAATAAGCTGTCCTTCATATGAAGATGTTTGACCATCAGGATATACGTTGGAATCAAACCACCGCTGAAAAGCGTTGTAAAGTAAATCATAAAGGAGAAGAAATTACGATATTTGAAATCTTTTCGGTTAAGTACAAACCCAGCCATTGACATCATGAATAGTCCAAGTACCGTACCTACTACGGTGATAAAAATCGTAACCTGATAAGCACTTACTAGTTTGCCAGAGTTATTTAACAGCAATTCATAAGCCTTTATTGAGAATTCCTTTGGCCAGAGCTTATAGCCTTCACGGACAATTTCCTGTTCATTCATGAACGAGGAAGAGATCATTAATGCAAAAGGAAATACACAAAATAGTGCAAAGATTGTAATGCAGAGATAGCTGACCGCTTTAATGAGAATACTGCCAGAATCCTGCTTGATTTTTGATTGTTCCACTGATATCACCCCTATTTCGTTTCTGAATTTAGAATAATGCGCTGTCTGGTTCGACCTTACGAACAATAAAGTTTATCACCAGTACCAGAATCAGACCGAATAAGGATTGATAGAAGCCGACTGCCGCACCCATGGAGAAGTTGAATTGCCCCACTAATGAACGGAAGACATAGGTATCAATGATATCCGTCTGCGGATACAGCACGGAGTTAGTACCAATCAGGTTGTAGAATAGGTCGAAGGAGCCTTTAAGAATGCCACCCAATCCGAACAACAGCAATAGAATAAAAGTAGGCTTCAGAATTGGAAGAGTCATGTAGCGAATCCGCTGCCAGGTCGTAGCTCCATCCATATAGGCCGCCTCATACAAATCATGATTAATTCCTGTAATGGTTGCCAAATAGACAATCATACCGTATCCAGTTCCAGCCCAAATCTTAAAGGCAACAATGATATACTTCCAAATCCCAGGATCAGAGTAAAATTCATAACGATCTAACCCCAAGCTTACAAACATCGTATTAATAAAACCTGAGTTGAAGTTGAACAAGTTGTAGGCAAACACACCGACGATAACCATAGAGATAAAGTTTGGAAGAAGAATGACGGACTGCGTTATCTTCTTGAACCACTTACCTGCTATTTCAGATAACATAATGGCGAAAACGATTTGAATAATATTCCCCAAGGCAAGAAATACAACATTGTAGAGTAGTGTATTTTTGGTAATATTCCAGAGATCACCGTTTTGAAACAGGAACTCAAAGTTCTTAAGGCCAATGAAATTACTACCGAAAATACCCTTATTGAGCTTGTAATCTACAAATGCGACGTAAGCGCCAGGCATTACCGCATAGTGAAAAATAAGGAAATATAGGATTACAGGCAGCAACATCAGAAAAAGAACTTTGTTCTTAATGACTTCCCGGAAAATATTCCCTCCCGCAAGCTTAATTCTAGCCAATGAGCCCACCTCCAATTTGAAAGATGCATTCCGTCACATGCATAATTTAGCTTCCTTTCTTGTCCCGCAACCAGTATGAAACTGCTTGCTCATCCTTTATGATAAAGCGTATCGGATGATATAGAAACGTTTCCATAATTTCTTTGAAACTCCCTGTACGAAAATCATACTCCCTAGATGTATGCGCTGTCAATTCATTTTATTTTTGATTTTCTAGTAATAAAAATCACAATTAACATCCTATATATAGTGAATCGGTCGATTTCACGAAGATAATTGACTTTTTATGGCCTTCGGACTAAGATCGATATGTATCGTTAATGGAAACGTTTCTATTTGTTCTTTTTCAAACATGTCAGCCTCTAACATGAGCTCTGATGATGAACTCCCCGTTCTTATCTATTTCATGTCTCATCCAATTATATTTATCTGCGTGTGCACAGCGGCGAACTCAAATAGCAAGCGCTTTCTTATTGGTATTGCACATCTATTTGTCACAATAACTTTCAATGCGCTCACGAGGAAGGTGTTAACCATGACTAAACTGTTTATCCAAGATCTTGTGAACGATATGACGCTAGAAGAAAAGTTGGCCCAATTAACCCAGCTAGGCCCTCACTATTGGGGATTGGATGATACCGTGGATTTAACCGGTCCATTCAAGGAACTGAACATTAAGTCACAGGTAATGGATAATATCGGAAGTGTTCTGAACGGGATTGGAGCTAGAAATGTAATCGATCTACAGACCCGGCATTTGCAAGCCAGCAGACAGAAAATTCCCCTGCTCTTCATGGCGGATGTCATTCATGGCTACAGAACCATCCTTCCGATTCCACTAGCGATAGGTTGTAGCTTTGATCTGGAAGCCTGCGAAAGGTTTGCTGAAATTGCGGCCAAGGAGAGCGCGGCTGCCGGCATTCACCTGACTTTCTCACCTATGACGGATCTCGTACGCGATCCGCGCTGGGGACGGGTTATGGAAACCACTGGTGAGGACCCTTACCTGAATGCCCGTGTAACCGAAAGCATGGTACGGGGTTATCAGGGCAAAGACCTGAAAGAAAAAGGACGTATCGCTGCCTGTGTGAAGCACTTCGCCGGTTACGGCGCTCCCGAAGGCGGTCGTGAATACAATACGGTAGATATGTCCCTCGGCGTTTTACGTGAGTTCTATCTGCCAGCCTATAAGGCTGCCGTAGATGCTGGTGTTGCCATGGTGATGGCTGCATTCAATACAATTGATCGTATACCAGCAAGCGGAAATTCCAAACTTCTACGCGGAATTCTGCGTGAGGAATGGGGCTTCAACGGCGTTACCATCGCCGATTTCAATTCTGTTAATGAACTAATCCCTCATGGTGCTGCCGAAGATGGTCGCGAAGCAGCGGAGAAAAGTCTGGCTGCCGGACTTGATATTGAAATGATGTCCACCCATTATCTAAACCATGGTGCGGGTCTAGTCGAGGAAGGCAAGCTTGATATTTCCTTGATCGATGAAGCCGTTGTTAGAGTGCTAGAACTCAAGGACGCTCTCGGCTTGTTTGACAATCCATTCAAGGATGCAGATCCACTAGTAGATGAGGCGCCTACGCCAAGCGTGGAGAGTTTGCAAGCCGCGAGAGAGCTCGGTGCCAGCTCAGTGGTACTGCTGAAAAATGACAATGACGCTCTGCCCCTTAAACATGGTATGAAGATTGGATTGGCCGGTCCCTTCGCCACCTCTATTCATGTGCTTGGCGGCTGGTCTGGAACGGAAAAGGACCCTGCAGTATCACTCTACAACGGCATCTCTCAGAAAACATCTCCCGCGAATATTATTACAGCTATGACTGGGGAGCTGGGAAGCATGCTGGAGGGTGTTTTTGATGTGGAGGATGAAATCGAGGAAGCCTTCCAACAGCTGAAAGATTGCGATGTAATTCTCGCGGCTGTCGGCGAGAATCAGCAGGATACCGGGGAAGGTGGAAGCAAAACCAATCTGCGCCTGTCGACCAATCAGGAGAAGCTGATCTGGCGTCTGAAAGATACCGGCAAAAAGATTGTTACCATTGTATTTAGCGGCCGACCGCTGGAACTTAAGCCTGTTCTTGAGGCCAGCGATGCTTTGCTCCAAGCCTGGTTTCTGGGTACAGAATCCGGAAATTCATTAGCTGATGTGCTGTTCGGAGATTATAATCCGTCCGCTCGTTTATCTATGAGCTTCCCTTACTCAGTTGGGCAAATTCCTGTTTATTACAATGCCTATCAGACGGGACGCCCCTATGATCCCTTATATCCCAATGTACGTTATGTAACCCGATATCTGGATTGCCCTAATGACCCTCTGTTCTGCTTTGGTTATGGTCTGAGCTACTCCAGTTTCGATTACAGCAACTTCAATGTAGATGCTGCCGATCCGGTTGTTGCCTCTATTGAGGTGGAGAATACTTCAGACATCGCTGGCAAGGAAACCGTTCAACTCTATATCCATGACGTCAGTGCAAGCGTCGTTCGCCCGATCAAGGAGCTGAAGGGCTTCCGACAAATTACACTCGCAGCGCATGAGAAACTAGTGATTTCTTTCGAGATTACTAGAGATATGCTGATGTTCTATGGAAAAGATGATCAATTGGTCTTTGAACCTGGGGAATTTGATATTATGATTGGTAGGAACTCCGGTGATTATTTCACACAGCGGATCTGGATTGGATAACTATATTAGACAGTAAGGGAGATAACCCGAATGAGACACAGCTTATCATTTCAGCAAGATGGAACCTTGAAAATTGTACAATTCACTGATCTTCACTGGATGGATGGAAGAGCCGAAGACCAGCGTACCCGGGAACTGATGGAACGCGTACTGGAAGCGGAACAACCTGATCTTGTGGTCTTCACGGGAGATCTAATATACACCGCCCCTGTCTCACCTGGTGAAAAGGCGTGTGAAGACCCCGCCCAAGCTTTTCGGGATGCTGTCGCTGCTGTGGAGAAAACAGGTACCCCTTGGGCCTTCGTATTTGGTAACCATGATACAGAAACCCTGATTTCCCGCAGTGAATTGATGCAGATTGCATTAGAACATCCCCACTGTCTGGCCGAAGCCGGTCCAGAGGATCTTGAAGGTTCAGGCAATTACACGCTTGAAATAAAAGATCAGGATGGCCAAGCGGCTGCTGTCCTTTATTTTGTTGACTCGGGCAGTTACTCCGAGATGGAGCATATCCCTGGCTACAATTGGATTAGCCGGAATCAGATCAACTGGCTAACTACTGAATCCGCTCGGCTGAATCCGAAGACTGCTGAAAATAGACTACCTGCATTGGCTTTCTTCCATATCCCGATTCCTGAATACCAGGAAGTATGGTCAACACAAGTCTGTCATGGACAAAAGCTCGAGCGTGTATGCTCACCACATGTTAACTCGGGATTGTTCACCGCTTTGCTTGAAATGGGCGATGTGCTCGGCACTTTTTGCGGGCATGACCATATTAACGATTTTACGGGTAACCTGTACGGCATACGCCTCTGCTACGGGCGGGCGACTGGCTACAATACTTATGGAAAAGAAGGCTTTATGCGGGGCGCACGCGTCATCAGACTGACCCAAGGCACCCAAGACTTCGATACCTGGCTTCGTCTTGAAGACGGATCTGTCCTACTAGAACAGCCAATTCATCAGCCTGAACCTGCTGCCGGTTCAGAACATTAATCGTCTTACTTTATTGTTTGCAATCTTTTTGCTCATTAATAGTTATAAAAAGAACCCGCATAGTGCTGGTTCTTTTTTATGTTCCAATATTAGCTTGTTCCCATACTCCCCATTACATCGCTTTTTTTGTTAAAATAGAGTAGTCGACGTATTAAGCACTACAGCGTCAGTCATGGAACGGAGGCAAGTACCTGTGGATTATATTATTCTGGACATCGAATTCAACGGCCGTAAGTTTGCCAGTGAGCACCCTATGGAGGTCATTGAGATTGGAGCTGTCCGGTTAGACTCTTCATTGCAGTATAAGGATGAATTTTCTTCCTTGATCAAACCCATATATTTCTCCACCCTTAATTCATTCATTAAGAAAAAAACCGGTATTCCTCAAGAGGAAATCGATATCGCAGCCCGCTTTCCAAAAGTCATCACTGCGTTTAGAGAGTGGCTTGATCTAAGTACGGACGGAGTGCTGCTGCTTACTTGGGGCGGCGAGGACATGAAGCGAATCATTCAGGATGTGCGTATGCACAAGATGGACGATTCCTACTGGATGTCTGCTACGTATTTCGATCTGCTGAAGGGTGTGCTGCGAGCTCGCGGCCTAAGCAATGATATCAGTGTCGAAGGCGCGATGGCTTTGTTTGAACTTGAACCTTCTGGATCTGCTCACCGTGCGTTGGATGATGCAAAGATGACTTCGGAAATCTTCCGCGCTGTGTTTAAGGATTTGGATTTTGAGCGCTCACAGCATTACGTAGATACCTTTTCTAATGCCAAAGAACGCAAGACGGTCAAAGTCGCTATTAAAGCGATGAACTCACAAAAAATAGTACCTACCTGGGACCTTGTTCTTGAACACTACTTCTCAGACAAAACAACCCTAGTTGATCCTCGGAAATTAGAGGAATTACAGAATTATTTTGCGGCACAGATGGGTCAAAAATAACTTCAATCATCAGCAAATCATAGCAGCGGCAGTCTTCCCAATGATCTTTAGCGGGTAACTGCCGCTGTTTTGGGTAGAATAAAAAAACATTTGACCTTCACGCTACGTAAAGGTGTACATTAAATTTGTGGGAGGTGATACTACGGAATACACAGTACAGAAGCTCGCTGAGCTAGCTGGAATCAGTACGCGAACCCTGCGCTACTACGACGAGTTTGGCATTCTTAGGCCGGCGAGAATCAACTCCTCGGGGTATCGTATCTATGGCCGCGCCGAAGTGGATCTACTACAGCAAATTTTATTTTATCGAGAGCTTGGTTTAAGTCTGGAGCGTATCAAAGCTGTTCTGACTGAACCGTCATTCGACGGAGCCAAAGCGCTACGGGAGCATCATGACAAGCTGCTTGAAAAGAGACATCAATTAGATCTACTAATCGCTAACGTCGAACAGACGCTGGCTCACCAAGAAGGGAGAATGACTATGAGTGACGCTGAGAAATTCGAAGGCTTTAAGCAAAAGCTGGTAGAGGATAACGAGAAGAAGTACGGTCAAGAAATTCGGGGGAAATACGGGGACAGCACTGTAGATCAATCTAACAAGAAGCTTAAAGGTATGACAGAAGAACAATATGCGGCTATACAGCAGCTTGAGGAGGAAATGTTCGAGACGCTTCTGCAAGCGATGGAGCATGGAGATTCTGCCAGTGTATTGGCACAAAAAAGTGCTGACCTGCACCGCCAGTGGCTCTCCTTCTACTGGGATTCCTATTCCAAAGAAGCACATGCTGGCGTAGCGCAAATGTATGTGGATGATGAACGTTTTACTAAGTACTACGACAAGCACCGTCCTGGACTTGCTGAATTCCTAAGAGATGCCGTTCACGTATACACGGGAACAAAATAATGAAACAGAAATAGAGCGGCACCGGAAATCCGGTCGCCGCTCTTATTTCTATTCTCCGGAAACTTGCTAATAACTCCTATAGACTGCGATGCAGCAGCGATAGTACATTTCGAAGCTCACCCACAGCTACCTGCCCAGGTGCTGAAGGCTTATGCGCCGCTCCAAAGGTAATCGCAGAACCAAATATTTCACCGGCCAGACGGCTAATTACCCCAGCTCCCGCCATGGACATTGTAATAATCGGGCGATCTGCATATTGTTCTTTCATGATATGCGTAGCTTCCAGTAAAGTCAGTACATCCCCTGTATCCTGAGGCATCACCGCAATTTTAGGCAAGTCCCCACCAAGCTCCTGTGCCTTGCGTAATCGCGAGATGATCTCCTCTTGAGAAGGTGTTCCATGAAAATCATGATTCGAGATAATGACAGACACGTTATGAGCATGAGCAGTCTCGACTAGTAGCTTTACATCCTGTTCCTCATTGAATAATTCAACATCAATGATATCTACTAGACCACTTTCAGCAGCAGCTATATTCAATGCTATGTAATATTCCGTGCTAACCTGCTTCTCGCCGCCTTCTTTGGCACTCCGAAAAGTAAAAATCAGCGGTAACTCCGGAATTACAGAATGAATTTCTTTTAGTGCTGAAATGACCGCCTCTACGTCTTCAACTTCATCAAAAAAATCCGTCCGCCACTCCACTAAATCGGGACTAAGTTCTTTTAATGATTCGGCTTCCTGTTTCAGTTCAGACAAGGTAGCTCCAATCAACGGAACACATATTTTAGGGATTCCTTCGCCAATGATCACATTTTTAACGATTACTGTCCTGCTCATTATTTCAGCCCCTTATCCAGTCGTCTGCTATAAATTCTGTATTGTTTATTTTACTGCCGATACATGTTTTAGAAACTGTTCAACCTCTGATAACTGCGGCAGCGATGGGATCGCGCCTTCTTTCCCTACAGCCAGTGCTCCAACAGCATTAGCGAAGCTCACTGCTTCTTCCAACGTTTTTCCTAAGACCAATTGCTGGGCTAATGCCCCATTGAATGAGTCTCCGGCGGCAACCGTATCTATCGCCTTGACCGGGAATCCCGGAACTGACTTAGCGCCTTCAGCATTAACGATCAGTGCGCCTTTAGCTCCCAAGGTTATGATCACGTTTTTAATACCTTTTTGCAGCAATATACGGGCTGCCTGCTCAGCAGTCTCTAAACTATCTACCGTCATTCCAGTCAAAATTCCCGCTTCCGTCTCATTAGGTGTCAGAAACGATACTTGACCCAGCATCTCGTCTTTAAGCACTCTAGCTGGTGCTGGATTCAGAATGACCGGAATTCCATGACGATGCGCAATGGCAATAGCATGCTCACTCATCGCCAGTTCCATTTCAAGCTGCATCACAATCATCTCAGCCTGGCTAATTATAGACTCTAACGCCTGTATATCCTCTACAAAGAGATCAATATTCGCTCCAGGTACAACGATAATCCGATTCTCTCCATCTTCTTCAATAACGATTGAAGCTACACCTGTTGCCTCAGTCTCACTCACTGAGATATGTTCTATATGAATACCTTCTTGCTTAATAATCTCCAGCATTTCGCTTCCAAAGGTATCTTTTCCGACGCTTCCGATCATACTAACCTCAGCACCCAGACGTGCTGCGGCAACGGCTTGATTCGCTCCCTTTCCACCGGGAGATAGAGCAAATGCTTGTCCCATAAGCGTTTCTCCTGCATTCGGTGCCCGGTTCGCACGTACTACCATATCCATATTCAAGCTTCCAATCACAACTATACCCAACTTAAACACCACCAATAATTATTTCTTCAATCTCTTTATCTTAGGGTCTTCCCTTGACTTTATCAATCACTTCCGTTGATTTTGCCCCTAATTGGCTATTTTCACCAAATTGACGTTATGCTTTTGTAGATAAAGTATGCTAGAATGATGGTGCAATCGCTTCCACAACGGTTGTTGACTGTTTTTTGAGCAAACGTTTGCATCGTAGATAATGCCAGCAGCTTTACTGCAATTCAATCTAATCCGCGATTAGGAGGCTTATCAAGTGAACGAACAAAAATTACCATCAGTAGCTTATTTCAGTATGGAGTACGGGTTACATTCCGATTTTAAAATGTATGCCGGAGGACTTGGAATTCTCGCAGGTGACTACATTAAGGGAGCTAAAGATATCAATGCTCCTATCATCCCTATCGGGCTGAAGTGGAAACAAGGTTATACGGATCAAAAAATTGATGCGAACGGTAATCCTTACGACTCCTATCACAATTATGTTTATGATTTTCTTGAAGATACTGGGGTGAAGGTAACTGTAAAAGTCAGAAAGACCGATGTGGTGTGCAAAGTATGGAAGACTGATTATTTTGGCAACAGCACGTTGTATTTACTGGATACGGATATCCCCGAGAATAATGATGCTTGGATTACTGGACAATTGTACGGCTGGTTCGGTGAGGAACGGATCGCACAAGAGATCGTACTTGGTATTGGTGGAGTAAAAGCTATGCGTGCTCTGAGCATTCCGATTGATGTCTATCATTTCAACGAAGGCCATGCAGCCTTAGCAGCCATCGAGCTCATCCGTGAGAAAATGTCCGGAGGCAGCACCTTTGAGGAAGCTTGGAAAGCTACTCGGGAAGAGGTTGTGTTCACTACACATACGCCGATTAAAGAAGGCAACGAAACCCATCCACTCGACCGCTTAGAGTATATGAGTGCATTCAATGGTTTAACCCGCGACCAGATGGAGCGTATCGGTGGTGAGCCGTTCAACATGACGGTTGCCGGTCTGCGACTCTCCCGTATTTCCAATGCAGTGGCTCAGCTTCATGCGGATACAGCCAATAAGATGTGGAAAGAGGTTGCTGGAAGATCGGACATCATTGGCATTACTAATGCCATTCATACCCCTACCTGGGTAGATGAAAGAATGACACAAGCCTATGAACAAAATAGCGATTTATGGACAGTGCATAAGGAAATTAAGGGTGAACTGATTGATTTCATCAAAGAACGGTCCGGCATTAGTCTAAATGCTGACAATCTACTCATTGGCTTCTCACGTAGAGCTGCTCCTTATAAACGTAGTGATCTGATCTTCTCGCAGCCGGAAATTATTGAGCCTTATCTGGAGTCTGGCAAAATACAAATCGTCTTCTCTGGCAAAGCCCATCCACTCGATGATAACGGCAAAAAAATCGTCAGCAATTTAGTGGCGATGATGAAAAAATATCCAAAGAGTGTTGTCTTCTTGGAGAATTACGATATGACTATCGGCGCACAGCTGACACGCGGTTCAGATATTTGGCTCAACAATCCGCGTAGGCCACTGGAAGCAAGTGGTACCTCCGGGATGAAAGCAGCCATGAACGGCGTATTGAACTGCTCTATTCTAGATGGCTGGTGGCCGGAAGCCTGTATCGATGGCGAGAATGGCTGGCAAATTGGAGACGGCTTCGAGACTACTGACTTCGAGGTTCTGGATAAGCATGATAGTGATGCGCTATACGACACCCTATTGAATCGAGTACTCCCAACCTATTATGAGAATCGTGAACAGTGGGTACAAATGATGCAGAAGAGCATCGAAACCACTCGCACCGAATTTGCCACCAAAAGAATGCTGGATGAATACTACAACAGAATGTACATTAAAAATTAAGTACAGAGTACGGATATTTCTATATCAAAATAGAACAGCGCACCCTCCAGTGATGGTTGAGGTGCGCTGTTTCTTTTTTAATTCTGCTTAGTAATTAATCACTCTATCTATCATATATATCTGAATGGGACGACGATTACCACATACTGTAATGTGTCAATTATTCAAAAAGTGTTGCATTTTCCCCAAAAAACATTAATATAGAACTTATACTAAATCTAAAATCAAATCTTACGAGGTGATTCTATTCATGAGCTCCAATAATAATAATAATCTTACGACCAGCTGGGGTGCTCCAGTAGGCGACAATCAAAATTCAATGACAGCCGGTGATCGTGGTCCTACTTTGCTGCAAGATGTCCATCTGCTTGAAAAATTAGCCCACTTTAACAGAGAACGTGTTCCAGAACGTGTCGTTCATGCTAAGGGTGCTGGCGCTCATGGTTATTTTGAGGTCACTCAGGATTTAACTCAATATACTAAAGCCGATTTTTTATCTGAGGTAGGCAAGCGTACCCCACTCTTCATCCGTTTCTCAACGGTAGCTGGGGAGCTAGGTTCTGCTGATACTGTAAGAGACCCCCGTGGTTTTGCTGTGAAGTTCTATACCGAAGAAGGAAACTATGATCTCGTAGGTAACAATACACCTGTATTCTTCGTTCGTGATGCAATCAAGTTCCCCGACTTTATTCATACACAGAAGCGTGATCCACAGACACACTTAAAGAACCCTAATGCGGTTTGGGACTTCTGGTCTTTATCGCCGGAATCTCTACATCAGGTTACGATTTTGATGTCAGATCGCGGAATCCCGGCTACGCTGAGACATATGCACGGGTTCGGAAGCCACACCTTCAAATGGGTAAATGCCGAAGGCAATGCCGTCTGGGTGAAATATCATTTCAAAACAGAACAAGGCATTAAGAACCTTGCTCCAGATCTTGCCGCCAAAATCGCCGGGGAGAACCCAGATTTTCATACAGAAGACTTGTTCAATGCTATTGATAAAGGGGATTTCCCAGCGTGGAAGCTCTACGTGCAGATTATGCCGATTGAAGATGCGAACACTTACCGCTTTGATCCATTCGATGTAACCAAAGTATGGTCGCAAAAAGATTATCCATTAATTGAGGTAGGCCGCATGGTACTGGATCGCAATCCAGAGAATTACTTCGCGGAAGTAGAGCAAGTTACGTTCTCTCCTGGCTCGTTCGTCCCTGGTATTGAAGCTTCTCCTGATAAATTGCTACAGGGTCGACTGTTTGCTTATGGCGATGCTCATCGTCACCGTGTAGGTCCTAACCATAACAGCCTGCCTATCAACCGTCCAAAAGTGGAAGTGAAGAACTATCAACGTGACGGTGGCATGGCACTCGGCAACAATGGCGGATCCGGTGCCTATTACGAACCTAATAGCTTAGGTGGACCTAAAGAAGCACCACAGTACAAAACATCACCTTTCGAAGTATCTGGAAATGCCGACAGTGTCTCCTATAATAGTGATGACCATTATACACAACCTGGTAACTTGTATCGTCTGATGAGTGAAGAAGAACGTACCCGTCTTGTTCAAAATATCGTAGGCGCTATGACACCAGTTGAAAATAACGATATTAAACTTCGTCAAATTGTTCATTTCTATAAAGCTGATTCAGAACTGGGACAGCGTGTTGCATCCGGTTTAGGATTATCCGTCCCAGGCGGGTTATAAGACTGTAAATGCACTTATACAATCAAAGAGGACCTTTACCCGTAAATGGGAAAGGTCCTCTTTTTTCATAAGAAAAGCTAAAACATATAATAAATAAGTACGATCACGATGCATAGCGTGGAGACAACAGATAAGCACGAAAAAAACGTATTCCAGTTATTGCCTTTCATTTGTCTTATACACGACCAGTATACTGCTTCTTTGATGCTCTGCCCCATCACGTGAAGATTTAACTACCGAACCGTAACTGATATTCACAATCTGATCCTCACGCAGCCCTGCCAAGAACTCATTAGCCTTATTCTCAGCATACGAATTATCAGCATCTACAAACTCTTTTACTTGAATCATCCTGATCTCTCCTTTAATAAATTTTAGTTACTTTTTATGTCTAGATTCTATAGGTGAACTCAACGAAATGTACATGGCGTATCACTCCCCTGGTAACATTTAATGTGAAATTATCTTCAAAATATAGCATAGGCATTCCGCAATTTTCTACGAAATGCCTATAACATCAGCCTATCATAGCACCCAACTATATAATAGTCAAACGTTTTAAATACAATATTTAGTAAGAATTAATTGCCTATGCAAAATGGATTGGATTTACATATAGAAGCTGTTATACTGATCAGAAGGTTCCCTCTAGGGGACCTCTATTTGCATAGGAGGGATTTTAATATGGCAACGCGTCATAACAAATTTACAAAGAATGTGTTACTTAGAGGGGGTGAAATCTACTATGAACCATAGTCTAATTTATGAAGGCTCAAGGACACAACTGGTCCAGCAGCTTATTTATTTTGATGAGGAAAAAATTGCATTTCTAAATCAGTATTTCCCGGAACGAAGCAAACAAAGAAGTAATGCTGAAACGCTGTTGTCCCGTTATTGCTCCGAGCTGGAACAATTACTTTCCCGGTTTAATGGAGAAGAATTGAATTCACTCGTATTGATTGGAAGTCAGCTTCAGCTACGCTACTTAGACGACAATACTACAGATACCTACACCATCGTATTTCCAAACCAGGCAGAACCCAATGATAACAAGATTTCAATGTTCTCGCCTATTGGTATGCAGTTGCTGTTAGCTCAGATCGGCAGTACATGTCAGCTAGCTATACCTTCAGGTGAGTTGTCAGTAAAAATCGAAAGTATTAAGTTTGTGAATTGTGGTGAGGTAGCCGTTCTTATTTAAGCCAAACTCGCACATATCACCAACATTAACAGCGTCCCTTTCCAATCTTATGGAAGAGGACGCTGTTCATCTATTCAGCCTGCTAAGCACTTCTTCATAATTTTATTTGAGCCTCAATCCTTCACCCAGTTTGCTGACTGATTTTTCGATACGAGATGCTCTGGTTTCAGGTCTTTTCGCTGCTTCGATCCAAGACACATATTCCTTCTGATAAGAATAAGCCAGACCTTTAAAATAAGCTTCTGCCTGCTCATGGCTACTTAGCGCATCAAGAAAATCCTCTGGGGCTTCTACCTCCCGTAATTGATGATCTTGCTCCATCGTCACATGCACAATATCACCAGGTTGAGCTTTCGCTAAATCACGCAGTTCTTTCTTTACCACCATAAAATGCTTTCCGTCTCCATGGGGCATAAGCGTTCCTCTATAGGGGATTCCATTTACACTTCCTTTAACCTGTACCCTGGACTTTGTTTCAAATATTTGTTCGGCATCAAAAGGGACGTTAAGATAAGTCCAGCTACCACTTGCATCAGGTCTAACTAATTTAGCCTCAAATTCGAACATAGCTACCTCCTCAATTAAAATCCCTAAGTTCTATTGTATCCATATGAATGTAACTATAATCGAGTAGGAGGAGGCGGTAAGCCTCCGTCCTCTCACACCACCGTACATGCGGGTCCGCATACGGCGGTTCCAAAAGGTTAACAAAGTTCCAGATAACGTGAAAGCAGACTTTTCAGCCCTTTCGCTTCCCAATAGGAAGTCGTAAGGGCATTATTCGTGTTCCGGGACA
>NZ_CAKMAB010000011.1:0-175531 GCF_924513355.1 Paenibacillus pseudetheri | reverse complement strand
ACAGTCTTTCTCCTAAACTCTTCATTGTACCGCTGCCGCTGTTCACCCATGTGAACACCTCCTTAGATATCTTCATTATCTTAATCTCTTAACGAGGTGTCCACTTTATATTCTAGGTCTAGTTTTCCTTGTATATGTCTTGTGGAGTAGAGCTTGGAAGCGAAAAGGCTAAACATGCTCACGGGCGCTGCGCTACGTTCGGCTTGTTTAGCTAAAGTACACAAAAAAACGGATAACCACCCAAGTGAATGGGAGGTATCCGTTTTTGATTGCTGCGATAGACATAAGATTAGCGATCACGGTCGGCAAAATATTGCAGTAGCGTGTCCAGATCGGCATGCGCTGGATAGGAGGAGAGCTGCTGAACAATCGCTCCAGCCTTATCCAGGTAGTTCTGACTGACCTGTTCGGCGCGAGCTAAGGCATCGCTTCTCTTAATTAGGGTGAGCACATGTGCCACCTCTGCGTCCGAAGAGTCGGGCCCGATTGCACGGATCACAGGCGAAAGCTTTGGATCCTGTAATGCGTAAAGCACTGGCAGGGTAACCTGACCATGACGCAGGTCGCTGCCGGCTGGTTTACCCAGTACAGCCTCAGACTGTGTGAAATCCAACAGGTCATCTTGTATTTGAAAAGACATCCCTAAGGCCTCACCAAAGGTATACAGGAGGTTAGCCACTTCCTCTGAGCTTTCGGTGGATAATGCACCCACACGTAAGCAGGTAGCCATAAGAAGAGCTGTTTTGTTTAAGGACTTCTCCAGATACTGCTCCATTGTAATCTCATAATCAAAAGCATGTTCCATTTGCTGATACTCACCTAGACAGAGCTGAGCAGTAGCTACAGAAGATAAGTCATGAACATATTTGTTTTTGTCTCCGGTATATTTGCTGAGTAGTTCGATAACCCGAGCGGACATATAATTTCCAATATGCACAGCTGATAGTGTGCCCGTCTTAGTATGTAGGGCGGGTTTGCCCCGCCGTAACTCAGAATCGTCAATGATATCATCATGAATTAATGAGGCAACATGAATAAATTCAGCGGCAGCAGCTAATTGAAGCGATCTTCGACCCGTATCCTTTCGGCCAAAACGGCTGCCAACAATGACCATAAGAGGACGGAGGCGTTTACCTCCAGAATTTATAAGCTCAAGAACACTCTGCCCGAGTTGAGATTTCTTAGGAACATCCTTATCTCGTGCCACAAGATTTACGATTTCACGATTAATTTCATCTATGTCTATGTTTAAGGCCTTATGCAGCTTCATCTTATAGATCCCACCTGTCAAATGGCTTTGCTTGTGCGACTACGCTGTCTGCACTCTTGAATCAAGAACTGTTCGATTCCAGCCGCTGGATCATGTTCCGCGAAGTCTCCATTTGACCGTCTAATTTGCATTTTTTTGATCGAAGGAGCTAGATAAGCAACTAGGTCGAGCTCACGGCATTTCACCGCAAACTGAAGGTAAAAGCTGTACAAATAATCTCCATCCAAAATGTTGCGTGTAAGGTCGGGATGATGTGGGATACATTCCATATGGCGCTCAGCTGCCAAAGTGAGAATAGTGTAAATACCCAGCAAATTGACTTTGCGGTTGTATTCCAGATCATGGCGTTCTAGTACCGAGATTAGCTGCTCACATGCAGCCGGAGAGGGATTAAGCTCAATTCCGGCAATAGGTGACATTTCAGTATGCAACAACCGGAGGGTATCTTCTATGAGTTGTTTGTTCACAAGATTCTCTCCTTCTTGTCGGTTTTGCCGGAAGAAACCATACCCCTGATCATCCCTACAAAACCATTCATTAAAGAATAAATTCACCATTTCCTGATATTAGGAAGATTATTTTCTTCTTGTAAATAAGGAGAGTAATGTGTCCTAGGGACACATTACTCTGAAGTACATCCATATTTAACTTACTGACATGCAATCTACATATTTGTTCTAAAATAAATTACACGAATTCAGGGCTTTATAATCAGTCGGTGTATAGATACCATCGTCTGACAATCGGAACTCTCTTCCAATGTTTCTTAAGCCAAGGAAGTACATAGTAATCTAGGCCAAATGTGCTGCCCGATCCGCCGATGCAGGCGATACCCGCACCAACATACCATAACATTTCTGTAGAAGCCATTTTGGTCGACCAGATCATGACGGACATGGCTATCGTCGCTATAGAAGCGATAGCTGTGAACAGACCAACGATGAGCATAATACCGAATACGATTTCTGCACATACCATACCGATTTGGAACCATTTCGCTAGGAAAGTATAACTTCCGTCGTTGTTGTAGAACATCAAATCCATGAACCAGTTTGTAATATCATATACGAAGCCAGGAACTGGCAATGCTTCAACCGCTTCTTTTGCAGTGGATACTGCTGAAGCTGCAGATTGTGCATCTACTGTTGTTTTAACTGCATCCACCGCTACGCTGGCTGCTGATGAAGCATCCGTTGCAAAAGGAGCGGCTGGAATTAGGAATATTTTGTTTGGATCTACCCAAATTTTCCGCAACTTATCTATACCTTCATATAACCACATTCCACCAAGCAGCATGCGAAGCGGAACGAGCCAGAAGTTAGGTGAACGCTTGGAGAAGTGTCCGCCCAAGAAGCTCTTTCGGTTCTCAACATGGAAGAACTCATGCATCATATAAGTCCAGACTTTATTGAAGCCTACAACCTGAGACAGGTAGAACATATTGATAAAGTGTTTGGATAACATTGCCATAAAACCAGTAAGCATAAAGAACTTGCCTGGCAAACCAACGTTTGCTACACCGTAGCGGCTACCGATAGATACCATGGTACCGTGGAAACCTGGTTTGTAAGCTTTTTTAGCAGTATTCTGAATGTCAGCTGCAATGTTGCCAGCAACGATCGGAGCTGCTTGTTCAGCATTCTCAACCATTTGTGGTACAGGACGAGTTTCACCTTCAGGAATGAAGAAAATGTTGTCCCCTACTACATATACGTTCTTATGATCTACACTTTCAAGGTTCTCATTCGTAACAATACGTTTGCGTCCTTGTTGTTGTACTTCAAGTCCACCCACGATTTCAGAACCTTCAACACCTGCAGTCCAAACGATGGTTTGTGAAGCGACAACGTTTTTCTCACCAAGGGCAACACTACCTTCGCCTACTTCAGTGATCTTGGCGCCTGTAACAATTTCCACGTTCAGCTTGCGAAGGTGAGCTTCAGCTTTTTGAATCAGCTTATCTGGAAGGATAGGCAGAATCTTCGGAGCCATATCAGCCACAATCAATCTTACTTCGGATGGGTCGATATAGAACTCCTTGCATAATTCCTCGCGTTGCTCAGCCATTTCCCCGACAAGCTCGACACCTGTAAAGCCGGCACCAATGATAACGAAAGTTAGCATTGCACGACGTACAGTTGGATTTTTCTCCATAGCGGCTTTGGTATACATGTCGCGGATTTGACGTTTCAATGCTACCGCATCATCGTAAGACCAGAAGGAGAAAGTATTCTCTTCTGCACCTGGAATGCCGAAGAAGGTTGGTTTGCTACCTGTACCGATTACAAGGTAATCGTACGCATAGGTAGTTTTATTGGATTTGAGTTTCTTACCCTTGAAATCAATATTGCTGATTTCGTCAAGAACAACATTCACTTTAAGGCCAGCAAAGATTTTCTTTAGATCGATCTTGATTGAATCCTCTGGAGCACGGTTCGCGGCAACCTCATGCAGCTCAGTCAATAGAGTGTGATATGGATTCCGGTCGATCAGTGTGATTTCAACATCTTTGTTTTTCTTAAATTTCTTTGCCAGTTTCTTAGCCGTGAGTACGCCGCCGTAGCCGCCGCCCAAAATGACTATTTTTTTCAAAAGAAATTCACCTCATTCGTCTGATTAACTGCAGAAGGTTATGCGAAATTATTTCGCGCCTTCGAGTGCTTTTTCAGCAAGTGTAAAATATTCACCAACATGAATACTCACGCCGGAAATTGCATCAGTTTTACCTTCAGCTGTAAGTTCTGGAGCAGTGCCTTTTTCAAGGTAGTATTGCTCAACTTTTGCGATCTCTTCATGCCATTCAGCTTGAGCGCCGCCAGCTTTCATACCGTATTTACCATCAACGGAGAATTGTTTTTTGTCGTCGCCAGCAGCATTTACACCGCTGAATTTAACAGCCACGATATTTCCGTTAGCAACAGTCAAGTCAACAGTGGATTTCCAACCGGATTCTTTATCCATTTCGCCTTCAGCATGGTAGCCTCCGTCTTTGTATTGGCCAGCTTCCACAGGGCCAGCGGCCAGAGCAGCTTCAGCAGCTTTTACAAAGTCAGTAACGTGTACGGATACTCCCGAGATTGCATCAGTTTTCCCCTCAGCGTCTAAAGTTATAGCTGCTGGATCTTGTTTTTCAATCAGGAACGCTTCAGCTTTAGCTGCTTGTTCGTGCCATTCAGAAGAAGCGCCGCCAGCTTTCATGCCATACTTACCATCTTCAGATACTTTTTTCTTCAGGTCGCCTGCACTATTAACGTTAAAAGCATTCCAATCAGCTTTAGTGATTTTTCCGCCTTCTACAGTCAAAAGTGCATAAGTTTGCCAGCCGGTTTTAGCATCGGCTTCAACAGTAGCGTAGTAAGTTCCGTCCTTGTACTTCGCTGCTTCAGTTCCAGTATTACTGGAATTAGCTGCTGCATTGGTTTCAGTTGGAGCGTTAGTAGCCGCCGGGGCGTTGTCTGTGTTGTTGCCACAACCTGCGAGCAAACCACCAAGGATAAGGGCAGTCGACAAGATTACTGTTGTTTTTTTCATTTGTAATGACCTCCAAAAATATAGTTTAAAATATATATATTAAAATGTAAAACATTTTAATAGTAATGCGAAGTGATAAAAATCACTTTATAAATGATATTTGTCACTTTAATCTTGGGGTGAAGTGCCAAACTCTAACAGTATCATGACATATATCGGCATACAATAGAAAAAAATTTAATAATATTGTTTCAGCTCCGAGGGCATTCTAGCACATGGAGCAGATAACTCATGTGAAAAAAATCACTTAAAAAATTAAATGTTTAATTTATACATGGATTATATCAAATTTTAAAGGATTTGAATACCTCTTTTTAAACTATTATTTTACAAATTGTGACTTTCTATAGGTTAGGTAAGATTCATAGGGAATGGTACAGGGTAATTTAACGATAACACAGGATAGTATTCTACCCTACTTAATCTAGCTAAGGAGATGAACATATAATGGACAACAACGTGTTTAAAGGAAAATGGAAGCAGCTCAAAGGCGAGGCCAAAAAGCAATGGGGCAAGCTTACAGATGATGATCTTGATGTGATCGATGGTGAAAAGGATAAATTGGTAGGTAAACTACAAGAGCGTTATGGTCATTCGAAAGACGACGCGGAAAAAGAATATCAAAGCTGGGGACGTTCCTACCGCGATTAATTCAAATTAACTTATACTCTAAACACCCAAATATAAAGTGTATAGGAAGAGCGCAAATCGTATACGATTTGCGCTCTTCCTATACAACAATTAGGTGGACGGAGGTTAAGCTATGGTAATATCGTGAGATGAAATTTGTAATTTATCTTGTGCAGGTAGGGGCGTATCTATGGGGTATCTTAAAATATTTTTCGGGAATACCGCAATTCTTATAGCGGTGGCCTATTTGGCTAATCTGATCTATAAACATACCATTTCAAATGCAACTGTAGGGATAAAGAAGGCGAGCTGGGTGATCCTGGCGATCTTTGCTGGTTGGATCAGTACTCTTTTTGGTTATAATCTGGACGACCATGTGATCTTTGATTTGCGGTTTGTACCCCTAATCATCTCGACACTGGCGTATCCTAGACCCATCACACTTATATTGATCGGTATAGGGACGGGGCTTACAAGGTTAACTTTTGGAGTGACAGAGGCAGCGGTAGCAGGAATGCTTAATCTTTTTATTTTAGGAGTTATTTGCGCGGCGCTTAGCTACTGGGTCAGACGCTCAATCCTCAGTATTGTGAATCAAGGTTTGATCGTTATTCTAATCGTTAATCTAATGAATGCCATAAACATTATGGCGTTAGGCGTTATCCCTGTGGAAGAGTACATAAGAGAGATTATGCCAATTACGTTCCCTGCGGGGCTAATCTTAAGTATTTTGTTCTCCTTAATTATCCGTGATTTTCAACTCGGTCTTCTAAGGAATGAGCAGATCCAGCATGCTAACGAACAGTTGTCTGCTCAGACTGAAGAATTACATAAGAACAAGCTTGATCTTGAAGAGCGTGCTAATCAGTTAATGATGGCGTCTCAATTCAAATCGGAATTTCTAGCCAACATGTCACATGAGCTTAGAACTCCACTGAATAGCATCATTAATTTATCGCAATTAATTGAAGAGAATGATGATTCGCTTGCGGAAGCAGAAATTAGAGAGTATGCAGCCATTATCCATCGTTCGGGTGATGAATTATTGATGATCATCAGCGATATTCTGGATTTATCCAAGGTGGAAGCAGGTCGATTAGATATTATAAATGAAGAATTAAATGTTAGCGAGATCCCAGATTTGCTGGCAATGCAGTTCGCTGTGACCGCCAAACAAAAAGGACTGGATTTTAATATCTCTATGGATGAGAATGTCCCTCCAATGATCCATTCCGATCCACATCGAGTGCAACAGATTCTGCGCAATTTGCTCTCTAACGCTATTAAATTTACAAAGACAGGTTACGTATGGCTGCATATCCACGAGCAGGAATGTGGGGAAGGGGATGCCGTGCAACATTGGCTTGTGTTTGATGTGAAGGACAGTGGCATAGGAATCGCACCGGAGAAGCATGCCATGATCTTTGAAGCCTTTCAACAGGCAGACAGAACGACTACCCGGAAATATGGTGGAACAGGACTAGGGCTTTCTATTAGTAATGACTTGGCCAGATTGCTCGGCGGGTTCATTTCTATGGAGAGTAAGGAAGAGAAGGGGAGTCGATTTTCACTTTATTTGCCCCTTGAAGTGGATAGTGAGTAAAGCTCCAATATTATTTGGCGATTTGGCGTATTGACAGTAGATTGATGCGGAGTAGAATGAAGCCAATGCCGCATCAAAGGAGTGTTACCGCCTCTATGGACAACATGGAAAATAAGCATAAGGTTACGGTTTCAAAACGTGTTCGTAAACCTTCAGTGCATCGTAGAAATTTGCGTATTGCTACGCTGGAAGGTGTGCCATCAACTATTTTTCAGGTACTGCTGCAAGGGCAGTTCCTAACAGGATTCCTGCTATATTTAGGAGCCTCCTCTAGTCAAATTGGATTTGTGCTAGCGCTTACTACATTAGTTAATGTGGCACAGATTGGTGTAGCTTTTCTGATTCAGAAGCTGCCAAGTCGCAAATGGGCCATGGTTACTTTTATCGGTCTGCATAGGATACTTTGGGGTTCTACGGGACTAATCCCGTTTATTTTTCCTAAAGAATATTGGGTCATCGCATTTATTGCTTTATATACTACTGCTTTTATTGCCAATACTGCTGGTGGTGTGCTGTGGAGCTCTGTGATTAGTGATCTAGTTCCCGCACGGGTACGTGGACGTTATTTTGGGATTCGTAACACTGTCCTGAATGCACTTGGAAGTTTGGTTATGTATGGCGGAGGAATTATTCTGGACCGTTATCCCGGGGGTCATGGTTTTCTGATTCTATATATTGTTGTGTGGATCTTCTCGATATCGAATGTCGTAGTATTCTTTTTTTATCCGGATGTACCGTTCGAGAAATCAGAAGAACATAAATTTTTGCCCATGTTTAAGAAACCGCTTAAAGATACATTATTTATGAAGTCAACCTTGTTTCTGGCTGCTTGGCTGTTGTTGCAAAACCTAACGGTTCCGCTATACTCTTATGTCATGCTGCGGTTACTTCATATTAATTATGAAACGTTGTCATTGCTTAATGTGTCCCAGACCGTATTTATGATGGCTAGCTTCTACGTTTGGGGAAATCTAAATGCGAAATACAGCAATAAGCGACTGTTATTCTTTACTTTGCCGATTATTGCGTTGTCCTCATTGATGTGGGGACTCTTGTCTGTGATGCCGATGCTGCTGGTCTTATTTGCGGCCCATATCGTTTTTGGTGTTGGTGTAGGGGGTTTCAACCAGCTGGCCTTTAACTTTATTATTGGAGACACTCCGAAAAAAGAAAGACCGATGTATATGGCCACATATGCGGCGCTTACCGGGTTATCATCCTTTTTTGGTCCGCTTATTGGCGGACAGCTCTATGAAAAAATTGCGCACTGGCCGCAATGGACTCAGGTATACGGTATGCAGCTAGTGGTAGGAACGCTGATGATTGCACTTGCGTTTTTGCTAGGTCGTCGTATTCTAAAGGACGAATAGAAGTAAAGGGGGTTATTCCTTGTTAAGAATAGCGATGGTATTAGGTGCCACCGGATTGGTAGGCAAAGCGGTTACGGAGGAATTGTTAAATCGTGATAGCTGGGAAGAAGTAAGGGTGCTTGTACGGACACCGTTAGCCATAGAACATCCTAAACTTAAACAAATCGTTGTAGATTGGGAGAACTTAAGAAACTATACAGAGTCGTTCGAAGGGGTACATTCCATCTTCTGTTGTTTAGGGACTACGATAAAAAGGGCGGGTTCACAAGAAAAGTTTGAACGAGTCGATCTACACTATCCGCTTGATGCTGCAGCCATAGCGAGAGAACAGGATGTTAAACAGTTTTTGGTCGTCTCTTCAATAGGGGCAAATGCGAAGTCGCGTAATTTCTACAGTCGGACTAAGGGAAGAGCGGAAGAAGGTTTAACCGCTATTGGATTTCAAGGTATGCATATATTTCGCCCCTCCCTGCTACTGGGCCAACGTGAAGAATTCAGATTAGGGGAGAGAATCGGAGCTGGTTTGATGAAAGCGCTGGATTTTGTAATGGTGGGTAAGGCGGCTAAATATCGTGCCATACCTGGTACGACAGTCGCAAGAGCTATGGTTAACATTGCGTCTGCGGATACCCGTGGATTACATATTTACACGAATGAAGTGATACATGTGATTGGGAAACACTAAGCATTCTGGGTCTCTAATAAATTTGCATTAAGATGAGAACAGGACTTACAATGGACAATAAATGATCAGCGCATAATGGAGAGGGGTAGTAAGATGAGCAAAAAACAAGTAGCTACAACAAAAGCACCCGGAGCAATCGGTCCTTATAGTCAAGCTATAACCACGGGTAGTTGGGTATACACTTCAGGACAACTTGGCCTGAATCCGGAAACAGGTAATTTGGCTGAGGGCGTACAAGAACAAGCGCGTCAAGCGCTTAACAATGTGCAAGCCATTCTTGAAGAAGCTGGTGCAACGCTAGACCATGTAGTAAAGACAACCGTATTCTTAAAGGATATGAATGATTTCGCGGCCGTTAATGAGGTTTATAGCACCTTCTTTAAGGAACCTTATCCTGCCCGCAGTGCTATTGAGGTTGCGCGTCTGCCTAAAGACGGACTTGTTGAGATTGAAGCGGTAGCTCGTAAGAAATAAGAAGTTATCCTTTGCACTTTTATTATTTTACCAAAATGGCAGGCTAAGGTGGGCAACCCTAGCCTGCCATTTTTTTATATTAGAATTAGTAACTTCTGTATCTCCGATACCTGCTACGGCGGGGTTTGAACAGTAACCAGATGCTGTAAAGCAGCAGGAGACCTGCTGAAATCAGTCCCGTTAAATAGACGTTGCTGGTCTCTTTGTGTTCCAAGGCAACCGCAATGAAGGCCCACGCGAATACGAGTGGATAAATGCTATCTCGGTAAGGATAGCTGACCACAATTGCAAGCAGAGTTCCCACGCAGAGCATGATAACGCCCCAAGTACTACCGCTAAGCCCCAAACCTTCCCAATGATTCTTTTCTAGAACAACGCTGATATTCACGATAGTAGCCACAGAGATCCAGCCAAGGTATATACTAAAGGGTAGCTTCAGCAGCCATTTCTCGCCTGAGGTAGGGTTTGTGATCAAACGTGTTTTCCGGTAAATGACAATCAGTGTGATTAACATCAGCACCATAGCAACCAGAGAGAGCTCAATGTATAAATATTGCCAAAGGAAGAGCCAACTCATATTAAAAATACAGCTCAGAACAAACCAGAACTGAATCGCCCGCACAGAATCTCTAGAGGCAGTATAGGAGCGGAATTGATAAAAAACGAAGCCGGCTAACAGTAGATAAATCAAAGACCAGATGGAAAACGCGTAACCGGCAGGTGTGATGTAGGTCTGATATTTATCAGAGATTTCTCCAGTGCTGTGCCCGCCTAATGGTAAAGTGACCGAGAGCACATTCACGATAATCACACCTAAAAAGAACAGAAGATTCCACCATTTATAAGGATTATAACGTCTCAAACAATTCACTCCCTAGCTTTTTAATAGGGTGATGCTTACTTAGAATATACCCGCTTTCGGCACAATTAAGACTATAAACAAGAAAAAGCGCCTTCGGCGTCCCTTGAGGACGGTAAGCGTTTATGCGAGAAATAGAAGGATAATGTATAACGTGAAATTTATACTTTCTTATATTTTAGAAAAGAAGTGACTAGTGAGTCATAATGTTCATGGATAGCATGGTGGTGGTGAAGGGTATTTTACGATAGTGGCTAGAACATTTATTAAAAATATGCTGAAATGAATCAAATTCACGGGTGTTTCTATGTACTTCAACTTTATTTGCATAAAAATCTGCAGAAAATATGCAGAAACGTTTTTAAATCAGCGCTTTTTCGTATAAGATGAAGAGATGAAGATTCAAGAGCAGATAAGTTTTATCCTAGTTCTTTATCCTTATATTTCTTACAGGAGTGTATCTCATCTCTAAAAGGATGGAGAGACTACTTCTACTTGTATAGCTTCAAAATTTATTTCTCGCGAAAAAGGTTGCAGTTACCACCTGATGGTGGCGGACTGGTTCTTTTTTTGCTTGCTTAAAAGACAGGAGATCACCGATGACTAAGCATCTTTATGCAATATGGTTGGGGGATGTGTTATTTTGCTTCTCTGGCGAAACTTCGGAGCCGAAGGTTGACGCTTGGACCCGAGTGGTGAAGCGCCTGGAGCTGCAGGGAGGAGTTCGCCCTTTTGCGAGTGCTGCTCTGCGGCTCGCAGAAGTGAAATATCCGGCTCCTCCTGTAGAGGGGAAGCCAGCACGCCGTGGATTGCCTGGAAGAACATTCGAAGGGCTCGCCTTAGTCCCTAGCGATGCATTTGAACTGCTTCTGGCATGGGATGAGACATTATGCCGAGATCAGGGAGTAGAGCCTGGCGGCGAATTGCGCTATTGGGCGGCAGCAGCCCGCTTTGCACTGGAACTTATGGGTACAGGAGGCGTTACGCCAGGAGCCTTGCCCCCACGTCCGGTAGGTTCACGTCGTCGTGGTGGTGAACAGGCAGCAACGGTCTGCTGGTCTCCAGCTTTTCGAAAGCAGGAGGATAAGGAGATCTTTCTGCAACTGGCGGCGTCCATGCCGGTATTGGCCTTAGGAACGCATATAGCTGAAGCGGGGGATTTATCTTCGAGGGATGAGGCTGGCGCCTATGTGCTTTACTCCTTTATGCAGGCGGTAATGACTGCAGAGATAAAGAAAGTGATTGCGGGTATTGAAAGTGAACTTACTCCTTACAAAGCAAGTTATCGCCGGGGTTACTCCCCTTTAACTGAGCTGTGGTGGAATAGTCTTCTTACAGGCAGCCGGGATATACCGGTACAGGGAACTCAAGCAGAGGTGACAGATCTTCTGGCTACCGTGAATGAGACGGCTGGAAGTGATGTGCCCCAATCGGAACCTGAAGAAGCGCGGAGTGGACAGCTGGGTCTTGGGCTACGTCTGGAGCCCCCTGGAGATAATGACGAAATCTGGAGGTTAACCTTCTGGGCGGAGAACAAGGAAGAAGGGGAATTCTGGATTCCGGCAAAATCGATTTGGAGCAGTAAGGAACGAGAGTTTACGTTATGGGGGAAACGCTATCGTAATATACAGCAGCAGCTTCTTATAGCGCTGGGCCGAGCGGCAAGAATCTCTCCAGACATAGAGCGCGCTCTTTCTATGCCTGCACCTAGGGGAGCGGATTTGGAACCAGAGCGTCTTTATTTCTTTTTGAAGGAGACGGTGCAGCAGCTGCGTGAGCGTGGAATAACCGTGCAGATGCCATCGCGCTGGAGCCGAGAGGGACGCCGCCGAATTGGCATGAAGATGAAAATGCAGCCGGTAGTGAGTGGGATTGATAGTCCTGCTCCAGTGGCTCTTGGGATGGAAGAGCTGATTTCATTTCGCATTGAAGCCTCACTTGGGGAGAGTACAATCAGCGAAGAAGAACTAAACGCACTAGTGGAGGCGGGCGTGCCATTTGTACGTTTCCGCGGAGAATGGATTGAGGTAGATCCTAAAGAAATTCGCCAGGTTCTTAGATATATGAAACGCCACGAAAATGGGGAAATGACAGCAGCTGATTGGATGCGTCTAGAGGCTGAGGATGGTGAAGATCGGCTCTGGAAAGGGATGTCGGTCACGGGGATGGAAACATCCGGACTATTGTCATCGCTGATGCGGGGCGACATATTGCGGAATCTTCCAGTGCGTTCCGTACCTGAAGGTCTGCACGGAACCCTGAGACCTTATCAGGAGCGCGGCTATCAATGGCTCTCCGTTCTCAGTGGTCTGGGATTTGGGGTGTGTCTGGCCGATGATATGGGTCTTGGTAAGACGGTGCAGGTCATTACCTGCCTGCTGGACCGCGCTTTAAGTGCTCCACCTGAAGAGAAGCAGGAGCCTGTGCTGATTCTATGTCCAACCTCACTTTTGGGGAACTGGCAGCGGGAATTGCAGCGCTTTGCGCCTTCGCTTAAAGTTCACATTCATCATGGTGGACGCCGCGTGCGGGGGGATAGCTTTTTAGAACTGGCTGCCAGTCATGATATTGTATTGACGACCTATCATTTAGCAGGTCGTGACAGCGAGGATTTAGCGAATGTTCGGTGGTCCACTGTGGTGCTGGATGAAGCTCAGTATATTAAGAATCATCGGACAAAACAGGCGCAGAGTGTGATGAAGTTATCAGCGCCGCATCGCATAGCTATGACGGGGACACCAGTAGAGAACAGATTAGGCGAGTTATGGTCTATTTTTCACTTTTTAAACCCGGGCTATTTAGGGACCTACCATTCCTTCCGGCAGCGTTATGTATCTGGAGAGGGTGGAGAACGGCTGCGGGAATTGCATCGCTTGGTATCGCCATTCTTGTTGCGCCGCTTGAAAAGCGATCCGGATATCTCTAAAGATTTACCGGAGAAGCTGGAGCTGAAGTCTTATTGTCCGCTGACGGAAACACAGGCAGCCCTATATCAGGGTGTCGTGGATGAAATGCTTGGCGTGATCGGAGAGAGTAGCGGGATGGCTCGCAGAGGACTCGTGCTGTCTTCTCTAACGAAATTGAAGCAGATTTGTAATCATCCTCAGCTATTCCGCAAAGAAGAAGGCAGGGGTCCACGAAGTGAACATTCCGGTAAAATGGAGGTCATGTTCGAGATTCTGGATAGCATTGCGGAGGTCGGAGAATCTGTGTTGATCTTTACTCAATATGTAGCGATGGGAGAACTCTTGGTTAGCAAGCTGACTAAGCGTTATGGAACAGCACCGCTGTTCTTGCACGGCGGAATTCCAAAACGAGAGCGCGACGAGATGGTTCATGATTTTCAAGAGGGAAAAGGGCCATCCTTCTTCGTACTTTCTTTAAAAGCGGGTGGCGTAGGGTTGAACCTTACAAGAGCTAATCATGTCATCCATTACGACCGTTGGTGGAATCCAGCAGTTGAGAATCAGGCGACAGACCGGGCATTCCGAATTGGTCAGGATAAAAATGTTCAAGTGCATAAGTTGATTTGCCAAGGAACGTTGGAAGAACGTATTGATGAATTGATTGAGCGTAAGAAAAATCTTTCCGAGCAGGTTGTTGGCTCTGGCGAAACATGGTTGACTGAGATGTCCAATCATGAGCTGAAGGAACTTATTGAACTGCAGGATCAGGACTGGATGTAAGACAGATATGAGTGTTACGGAGGGATCAAACAATGAGTGAACGGTTAGAGATGCGGCTGGAAGTTGTGCCTGGATTAGTAAAAGCAGCATGGACGGTGCTACCCGGGAAAGTGACGGGAGGGTCTCGGTCAAAGGGTGAATGGAACGCCAGCGCGCCTGCTCAGGAACAACAAGCGGATCAACCTCTCTCTCTGAAGGTTCCGGTATGGCATGCTGCCCGAAGAAAAGAAATATTACGAAGTCTGGCACTAAGTCCTGGGGAAGTGTTTGCCTTGCTGCAAGGGCGTTTAACGGGTGAGCTGGCAGAGCTTGAGCTTCTACCTACGGATAATGAGCTGGAGCAAGCCCTTTTTGAGGGTGAGGGTGTGGAGCATAAGGCGGAGACTCTGAAGCTTATTAAAGAACGTCTTGCTGAAGAGCCACTGCTGGCACTTTCGCTGAGAGGATTTACTAAAGGAGAGCTCTTGGACGGGATTTTTGCCCTTTGGGCTGAAGGGGATATTTCTAGCGACGAAGCTGAAACAGACGAAGAAGAAGTCTCGGTTAGTGATCTTTCTACGGAATTGGCTCGACTTGAACGCAAGGGACCGGCCATTTCCTCTGGAGAATGGCTGGCAGAAGCGGCTGCTGAAGGTTCGTTACATCAGCCTGGGCCACAGTTCCATGAGATTGCGGCTAGACCGTTTCCTTCGCCGGTAGTAGTAGCTGAAGTTACAGAAGACTGGGGAACGTTGCTACCGCAGACACCTAAAGCCATTGAGGGATTAACTTTGATTATGCAGCGGGTTGCAGAAGCGTCTGCACGTCGAGCGAATAAGGGTCTGATTAAACGGTAAGTGAAAATACGAAAGAGACTGTCTCAAGAGTAGGGAGTGCTACTCTTGAAACAGCCTCTTTTTTTGCCTAATTATCTGACAGAGTTTCTGGTTAGTTATTCTAATGCTGCCCAGCAGGAGGCGATTCTCCTTCTGAAAGCTCTAGAATTTCGCGGCGAAGACGCAGCATTTTTTGATCTAGTTCGTCAGCGGCGCGCGCGGCTTCTTTCAGTTCGTCAGCGACATGCGAAGGCAACTGTTTATCGAATTTATAATACAGAATATGTTCCATGCTTGCCCAAAAATCCATAGCAAGAGTGCGCAGCTGGATCTCAGCCTTGATCCAGCGTGTTCCTTCCAGCAGGACCAGTGGGATACCGACTATAAGATGAAGGCTTTGATAACCATTTGGTTTAGGATGAGCTATATAATCTTTAATCTCAAGCACGCGGATGTCTTCGCGTGTACTAAGATGATCAACTAAACGGTATATATCTTTAACGAAGGCACATACAATCCGCATTCCGGCAATATCGTGAATGTATTGCTCCATATTTTCCAAGCTGAAACCGTAGCCTTTGCGTTCCATCTTTTGAAGAATGCTCTTTGGTTCTTTGATCCTACATTTGACATGTTCGATGGGACTGAAGCCGTCGCGGGATTGCCATTCCGTCTTGATCACATCAATTTTATTCTGAAGATCATTTAACGCATGGCGATAGAGTGCCGGTAAGGCTTCGAACTCGTTAACCAGTTTGGCGAAATCCTCGTTGCTGTTACCTTGCCACTGTTGCAGATCCTTTACGTGTACCTGTAGCTGACTAAGCGTAAGCTGTGTGCTCTCATGTTCTTCCACTGAAACTCTCCCGATTTCATTATTTGTGATAATTCTATTTTAACCGATGTAGAACCCCTGACGCAAAATTACATTCAAATTCAGGAAATATAATCCATAAGTGTAAGAGTGAAGTGGCTTAAATCAATTAGTATGGATTTTATAGGAACATTCTCCTCTAAATCGCGTATTAAAGCACATTAATGAATCTACTCGATACATTTGGTATGATAGAAACACGTATCGCTGGAGAGGGAGGAACTGTAATGAGTTTTATCAAAAAAATTAAAGATAGCGCGAGCCGGGTTACCGAAAAAGCCCAAAACTCAGTAGAGATCGGCAAGCTGAACGGACTTATTTCCGATGTTGAACAAGAGATGGAAGTTGAATTTACGAAAATGGGCAGACTTTTTTATGAAGGATATCGTTCAAAGGATATGTCGGTAGCTGAAGGTAAAATGGTGGAGCTGTCCCGTAACTGTTCCAAACTTCAGGAAAAAATCGAGGTCCTGCGGACACGAATTGCTGAACTGAAAAATGAGCGTTTATGTTCATGTGGTCATATTGTGGCGCTTGATGCAAACTTTTGTCCGAAATGCGGAAGTAAGCTGGAGCCATTGTCCGCTTCGAGAAGGGTGCCTTCTGCACCGGTATTTGTTCAATCTGTGAATGAAGATGATGAAGATCAATATTATGGCGAAGATGAGCTTACGGATGAAGAGAAAGAAATTGCAATGAAGCTGCACCCGCAGAGTATCGTATATGCTGAAGTTCAGCATCCGGATGATGAGCGGCCACTTGAAGAATATAAGACGAGCGAGCAAGATATTGAGCGGGAACGTAAACAAGCCGAGCAGCTGGAACGGGAAAGAAAAAGACAACTTGAACTAGACCGTCGCTTTGGCGAATGGCATAAGAATGAGCATCAGGAGGAATCTGCAGTCACTGAGGACAATGGTGTACGAGATATGATCCAGTGTCAAATCTGTCGGAACGAACTACCTAAGGGCTCCTTATGGTGTCCGCGATGTGGATCAGAGCAAATATAGAACGGATTTCAGTCAGCTTAGGGGGACAACAAGATGGAACAGCTGCTGCTGCACCTGCGCAATCTGGGCTTCACGGAGATGGAGTCCAAAATTATGGTAGAGCTTGCCACAAAGGGTCAGGCTTCTGGCTATGAGGTTGCCAAACAGCTCGGAGTTTCAAGATCGAATGTGTATGCGGCGTTACAACGCCTTACGCAGCAGGGATATGTACGATGTGGCGAAGGAGAACCTGCGCGGTACAGTGTACTCAATCCAGAGGAGCTTGCGACCATGATCTCGGGACGGGTTCAAGCTTCACTGGCTTATATGGAAAGTGAGATGCCTCGCGGTGGACCTGTTAGCCCTTCGTTTTATAACGTGGAAGGTGACCGCAATGTATTGGGCGCACTTATTCGCCAACTTAATATGGCTGAGCAGGAGATCGTAGTGGATATGTGGCGCGAGGAAGCGTCACTTCTGCGGAGTGAGCTTGAACAGGCGGAGCTGCGTGGCGTTAGACTCCTATGGGCGTTTGACGGTGGCAATGCTGCTCCTGCCACCTATCCGGTATGGCCGCCTCTCGGAAGAGATTCAAAGCGAACAGATGGACGGAAGTTCTCATTTGTGATCGATCGGAGCTGGTGTATGCTCGGGATGCGCTATGAAGATGGATCAGCGCAAGCGGTTGTAACCGAGCACCCGGTGTTAGTAGATCTGCTATTGAATCATTTTGCGCAGGAAATGGTACTGTTCGAGCTGGAGCAGGATATGGGCGCAGAATTAGAAGAACGTTATGGTGAACGTTACAGCAAAATTAACAGTAAATATGTGATGCATGATCCAGTTGATGATGGGGAAGAACAGGCGCAGTAGCTATTACAGGGAGGTGAAAAGCATGGAATGTATCGTACATTTTGAAGTAGTGCATGAGGATGGTCCTAAGAAATTGCGTGGACTGCTGTTTCTGGATAAGGGAGCAATTCCCGGAGAAGCAGAGCTAGTTGAAATGTTCAAGGACATGAAATTTAACGTGAGACTGGAAGATCGCGAGAAATTGATCTTCAAGCCGGTAAATCCGGGCGATTTCTTGGAGATTCGAATTACGGGTTATGATAACGGGCAAGAAAAGAGCAAAGATGATCATAACTTAAAATCTATTGTTGGAAATTTATTACCACAGAAACCGACAGGTCTATAAAGTGGGGAGAAAGGATTCATTGATGGGAGAAGGAGAAGCACAATGGAGCTGTTGAGACAAAAAGTTTTAAAAGAAGGTATTGTACTCGGGCAAGGCGTGCTCAAAGTGGATTCTTTTCTGAATCATCAGATGGACCCCTTTCTAATGCGTGAGGTTGGCCGTGAGTTTACCCGCCGTTTTTCCGGCGAAGAGATTACGAAGGTACTGACGATTGAGTCTTCGGGAATTGCTCCGGGGATTATGACGGCATTAGAGCTGGAGGTTCCGCTGATTTTTGCCCGTAAGCAGAAATCGTTGACGCTGACAGAGGATATTTATGTAGAAAAGGTTTACTCCTTCACGAAGAAAGAAACGAATGAAATTACCGTTTCCAAGAAGTTTATTGCTCCGGGTGAGCGAGTTCTGATTGTCGATGATTTCTTGGCGAATGGCGAAGCCGCCTTCGGACTTGCTCGTATTGTTGAGCAGGCAGGAGGAAGTGTGGTTGGGATTGGTATCGTGATCGAAAAAGCGTTCCAGCCAGGAAATCGGTTACTGCAGGAAGCTGGTTACCGAGTAGAATCACTCGTGCGGATCGCTTCACTGGAGGACGGAAGAATCTCTTTCGTGGAAGAAGAGGAAGGGCTGCTTAGCTAAGACTCTTTAGTGTAGATTCGGACGAAGTTAACATTAAAACAGCAAGAGACAGGTTTATAAGCCTGTCTCTTGCTGTTTTTTTTGTGATGCACAGGTATGCTTACCCGTTGCTACCGCATGCCGCTGCAGGATCGGCGCGGCGCTGCGCGCTAACCGCCGCCAGCGGCGAAAGCACCCGCAGCGACCCTGGCTCGCAGCGCACGGCAAGCGGCCCTTTGCCGAAGCTCTCGCCATCGCCGATCGCCGGCCGGGCCTCTGCGAAGTTGACGGCTACGCTACGTCCACGCAGCATCGACACGAAGGGCAACGCTACATGCTTGCCCTTCAGTACCGTTGGGAACAGCCGCAGCAGTTGCCCGCGGCTGCACTCGTGCACGACGCAGACGTCGAGCTGGCCGTCATCGGCCTTCGCCTGCGGGCAGATCAAGAGCCCGCCGCCGTAGCTGGGCAGGTTGCAGACCGAGACCAGCCATGCCTTCTCAAAGACGTGCTCCGTCCCGTCGCACGCAACACTCACCCGGCATGGCTTAAACGTCATCAGCGTATGCAATATGCCGATGATATAAGCCAGTTGGCCTGCGCCAATGGCATTGCACAGCCGTTTGTAACGGCTGGCATTCACATTCTCGGCCACCTGAGCATCAAAGCCGTTGGCAACGGCTGTTAAAGTCAGTCCGTTTGCGCCTGAGATCAGATCGGCTTCGATATACCGTTCGCTAAGTGCAGCTTCCAGCGCGGCTTCTGTCGAAAGTGGAATGCCGAAGCCGCGTGCAGAGTCGTTACCGGAGCCAGCAGGGATGATTGCCATGGGAATGTCTTTGCCACGAAGGGCACCCAAAATGCTGTGCAGCGTGCCATCACCGCCGATTACAATCGCGGCTTTCCAATCCTCGCGGTGTTTAAGTGTATTTAGAAGGAGGGCTTCTGCACCCTCTGCACTATGCGTAAACAAGGTCATATATGGCAGCATCCGCTCTTTCATGAGCGTCTCTACAGTATGCCAGGTCCGCCCGCCTGCACCCCCGCCGGAACGTGGGTTTATGATGAATAGATACATTTAAATTCCTCCAGCCTGTAGAATTCCGTTGATGCCCGTCTTTCCATTGTAAGGAGTGAATGGGCAAAAGGGAATACTTTTCAGCGATAAGAGGTGTTAGTTCATCGGTGTTTATAGATGCCTAATCTGACTTTCTGCGATATCCCCAACCCAAGGAAGTTTATACCATCTGCTGCTTAAAGCCTGATAGATCATAAGTAGCCATATAGCAAAGCTGCAAAGAGAAAGGATTGCACTCAACAGGGAACCGAGAAAAGGGATAAATCCGGTTAGAACATGGAGAATCATCAGCACGCCGAACGTAAGCAGTGATTGCAACGCGTGGAACAGCACGAAGCGGTTGTGTTTCTCCAGAGCGAGAAAGACCACGCCGCCGATAAAAGGGAAAAAATAGCACAGCGCGCCCGCAATATTATCGGGCAATCCGGTGGATGATTTGAAAGGGGACAAAGGGCTCACTCTCCTTCTACTTGGAGAAGAAGGGGGGTAGTTCGCTACTCCTTCTTCCTTAAAAGCCTATGACTTGTCAGGAAAAAGTATGTTTAGCTCATTGTGGGTATAATATACTTTTCCAACAGCTTGCGGGGGCTCTTCCAATTGTTTGTCTTACTCTCTGCTGTAAAGACCACAACCGCATCTAACTTGGGTAGGAGAAGGATTTGCTGTCCGCCATGACCGTGGGCAAGCTTGTAGGGTTGGCCACTCATCGTACCCATCCAGAACTGATATCCGTAATCTCCAAAAGCCGGATATCCCGTAGTCTGTGCGGTGAGTGCTTCTTGTAGCCAATGCTTCGGAATGATCTGCTGGTTCGCAAATACACCGTTATTAAGCAGACAGATACCGAATTTAGCCATATCTCTTGAGTTCAAGTACAGACCAATATGTCCCATACTGTGTCCTTCGGGACTCGGTAACCAAGCGGTGTGAGCCATTCGGAGGGGGCTAAATAAATGCTCAGCAGCATAGGTGAATGCATCGAAACCTGTAGATTCACTAAGGATCATCGAAATCAGATGTGAGTCGATACTACGGTACTGAAATTGACCGATATGTTCCGGGATAATGTTCATACTAAGGGCAAAGGATCCCCAGCGGCGACTGCGGTGCAGGTTCCGGACGAAAGGCTCACCTAGCTTCTTGCCCGTGATCCAACTAAATCCGGAAGTCATGGTGAGCAGATGACGGAGAGTGATTGTTGATAAATGAGGGGAATGTAAGTATGGAACGTGTTTACGAAGTACCTTGGAAACCGAGACATTAATATCAGGGATATCTCCCCGATCGATAGCGATTCCGGTAATTGCACCGATAAAACTTTTAGTTGCAGATCGAAGATCATTTAATGCCCCGGCATGATGGTTGCCGTAATAACGTTCAAAGATGAGTTTGCCATGCCGAACAATAAGCATACTATGCATCTTTTGGTATTCTTTCTGAATAGCGTAATGAGCTTGTTCAAGACCCTCCCGGCACGTTGCAGTTTCCTCAGGTAGCGCGGTAGTCATTGCGGGAACTACGTTATAAGATGAAGTCAGTAATGGTGTAGGTTGGCCCATAGAGATCTCCTTTTCCTGCTGTGGTAAGTGCTAGGTGTGGCCTGCTATAGAGCATATTGTATTTTAACCCGACACGAGCAATATGACTTACGAAGAGCATAATAAAAAATAAAAATTTTCCAATTAGCACATTTTACAAGGAAAGGTGGAAGTTGGACCCGAATATGATACAATATAACGATAAGGCCCGAAAGGGGTGATTCAGTAAGTGGCTCTTCGGGTAATAAAAGTGTCAAGGAGCTTTCGTTCAACAGGCGTCCTTACTCTCAGCCCAAATCACGACGAACCTGCTTCACCGGCGAACTAGTATCTCAAGGCTTTGAAGCTTTGAATTTTACGTTTTGGCGGATAATGCAAGCCACGTATGTGTAATGGTTACTTCACTTGCATTCGAGGTTACGGCGTACTTTTCATCATGCATTCTCTACAACGGAGCATTCATTTTCAATGTTTTGGGAGGGAACTGATCATGGCAAGTAAAGGTCATAACGAAGTCAAGGAAAGTTTACGGGAAATGACACGCATTTTCCGGCCCAAAGATCCCAAGAAATTCGTAAAGGAGTACGTCCGAAAATATCGGATTACCGGAGGCTATGAAGAAGAACTGACCATGGTCGTGGAGCATGAGCTGGTAAAGATGAACTCATCGGTCTCCTAGCTAACAGATACGAGTGTCACTTACTTTTGACATCATTTTGAGTAATAACATCCACGAGGATTCTTATAAACCGTGCCCGAGCAACGTTTGTTGCAGGAATCGGTTTTTTTTGTATGTACATTTATGAATAAGAAATATTATCTCTCATAAAATAGTCAAATGAATTAATAGACACATTTCACAATGAATGCGCTTTAATGATCATTTTTTATTTGATTGCGTTTTCAAAAAAATCGCATGAATGCAGATGGGACAAGGGATTATTATGTCGAAAATTACAATGTGAACTAGTTGTGAACGATTGACAAAACTTTCCCTTAAACTTATATTAATAGTGATTGTTATAATTGACAGAAAAAAACAGGAACCTACGAAATCGGGAAAAGCGGGGTAGATCAATGATGAAAACGTGGCAGGCTGTAAAGCGACTCCTTCCCATGACCGCTATGTTTGGACTCTTTCTTGCCGGGTGCGGCCGTGAGGACTTGTCAGTGCTCAGACCGCAGGGACCTCAGGCGGAAATGTCTTACGGATTAATGGAGCTGTCGATCAGTATTATGATCGTCGTGTTGCTGATTGTCTTTACGATTGCAGCTTATGTACTGATCCGTTTCCGTCGAAAGCCGGGTCAGAATGAAATCCCTGAGCAGGTTGAGGGTAGCATTAAGCTTGAGATTCTCTGGACGGTCATTCCGCTTATCCTCGTAGTGGTACTGGCAGTTCCAACGGTGAAAGCAGTGTTCGCCGCAGGAGATGATCATGCCAATGATAAGGACGCGATCAAGGTTAAAGTAACCGGCCACCAATATTGGTGGGAGTTTGAGTATACCGATTACAAGGTGACTACAGCGCAGGATCTGATTATTCCAGTGGGCAAGGATATTGCTTTTGAACTGGAGACTAAAGACGTGCTGCACTCCTTCTGGGTCCCTTCCCTTTCCGGTAAAATCGACACTAACCCAGCCGGAACGATTAACCGCTTCAGCTTCAGTGCACCTAATGAAGGCGTTTACCGTGGCAAATGTGCGGAGCTATGCGGACCGTCTCATGGATTCATGGAGTTTAAGGTGAAATCGGTTAGTGAACAAGATTTTCAGAAGTGGATAGATTCGATGAAAGCACCCGTAGCTGTGCTGCCAGAGGATCCTGCTTTAGCTGAGAAGTTCAAAGCGGCGTGTCTGACTTGCCACGCTGTAGGTGATCAAGGGATTAATAATGCGCCGAACTTGACCGGAATTGGTTCTCGGGAGTCGATTGCAGGGATCCTACTCAACGATGACACGAGGGAAGATGGTGCGCCAATTGAGGAGAATCTCAAAACTTGGCTGCATGATCCACAATCCGTAAAACCGGGCAATCTGATGCCTAACCCCAAAGATCTAGGCCTAAGTGATGCGGAGATTGATGGCATTGCTGAGTATCTGGCCAACTATAAGCTGGACTAATGCCTTAGCCTAAAGGCGGGCGGAACTTTCGAAAAAGGGGGTACGAACTTTGGCTCAAGCAGCGCATACCTTGAATTCATCCAAGCCTCTGGGGCATGGCCACAGTGTGAAGCGCCATACAGGACTTATGGATTGGCTAACAACCGTCGATCACAAAAAAATCGCAGTTTTGTACCTATGGGCCGGAGGGTTATTTTTTGGCATCGGCGGAATTGAAGCACTTCTTATTCGCTGGCAACTCATCAAGCCCATGAATGACTTTTTGGATGCACAAACGTTTAATGAACTCATAACTATGCATGGTACGACGATGATCTTCCTCGGCGTCATGCCAGTCATCTTCGCACTAATGAATGCCGTCATTCCACTACAAATCGGTGCACGTGACGTAGCCTTTCCTTTTCTAAATGCACTTGGCTTCTGGACCTTCCTGTTCGGCGGGATTCTACTGAATCTCAGCTGGGTAATGGGTGGCGCTCCTGATGCCGGTTGGACCGCCTACACCCCACTTTCATCAAGTACATACAGCACTACACACGGTGTAGACTTTTATACAATTGGACTTCAAATTGCCGGATTAGGTACCCTTATCGGGGGGATTAACTTTCTAGCCACGATCATTACGATGCGCGCGCCGGGAATGACCTACATGCGGATGCCGATGTTTGCTTGGACTACATTTATTACTTCCGCAATTATTTTGTTTGCATTTCCAGCAGTTACAGTAGGTTTAGTACTGCTGACATTCGACCGGATTCTTGGAGCCAATTTCTTCGTGGTTGGGGCTGGGGGTAATCCGGTGCTCTGGCAACATATCTTCTGGATATTTGGTCATCCGGAAGTATATATCCTCATTCTGCCTGCCTTCGGAATTATATCGGAGGTCATCCCGACTTTTTCACGGAAGCGACTGTTCGGGTATAGCTCGATGGTATTTGCTACCATTTTGATTGCCTTCTTGGGCTTCATGGTTTGGGCTCACCATATGTTCACTACCGGACTTGGGCCGGTGGCTAACGCGTTGTTCTCTGTATCGACGATGCTGATTGCGGTTCCGACAGGAATCAAGATTTTTAACTGGTTGTTCACGATGTGGGGCGGGCAAGTGCGTTTCACGACACCGAACCTGTTCGCGGCAGGATTCATTCCTACCTTTACGATGGGTGGCGTCACCGGCGTCATGCTGGCTTCTGCGCCTGCTGACTTTCAGTTCCATGATACGTATTTTGTTGTAGCGCATTTTCACTACGTTATTGTGGGCGGCTTGGTGCTTGGCCTGTTTGCAGGTCTGCATTACTGGTGGCCGAAGATGTTTGGTCGGATGCTAAGTGAAAAGCTGGGCAAATGGACCTTCTGGACGTTTATCATCGGATTCCATCTGACATTCTTTGTACAGCATTTCCTTGGGCTTATGGGGATGCAGCGCCGAGTATTCACGTATTTGCCGAATCAGCAATTCGATTTGCTGAATTTAGTCAGTACAATTGGTGCTGGGCTGATGGCAGTCGGTACGATTATTTTCTTAGTCAATGTCTTCCTAACTTCAAGAAAGCCAATGGATGCAGCTGATGATCCGTGGGAGGATGGACGTACACTAGAATGGACGATTCCTTCGCCACCGCCAGAATATAACTTCAAGCAAACCCCACTTATCCGTGGAATTGATGCATTCTGGAAAGAAAAAATGGCAGGAAATAAAGGTATGACTCCGGCTGAACCGGTCGGTTCGATTCATATGCCGTCTGCAACCATATTGCCGTTCACTATGTCTGTTGGGATTTTCATCGCTGGACTTGGCTTTATGTTTAGTCGGGATGACTTCGGCAACGCCTTTATGAGCTTTATGTTTAATAATTATATCGTTACAGCCATCGGTCTTATCATTACGTTTGGATCTATGCTGTTGCGTTCGCTGTATGATGATCATGGTTGGCATATTGAACCTGAAGAGCTGGAAGGAAGTGAGCGGACATGACAACGGCACATGCAGAAGCTTCTAAGGAAGAATTTCCTCACGAGCCGGAAAAAGCTACGCTCGAAGGACGAAACAAGGTTCTTGCCTTTTGGTTGTTTCTAGCTGGGGAAGCGGTATTGTTCGGCACGTTGTTCGCAACGTTCCTCGCATTGCGTAATCAGACGAATGAGGGGCCATCGGCGAATGAACTGTTTCACCTGCCGCTTGTAGCTGCTGCAACATTCATTCTTTTGGTAAGCAGTCTGACGAGTGTATTCGCTATCCAAGCGATGCATAGGAACCGTCCGGCTGTGCTTCGTAACTGGCTTTTGGTAACTGTAGTCTTAGGGCTTGGCTTCCTGATTCTGGAGATCTATGAGTTTACTCAATATGTGAGACATGAAGACTTCGGAATGACTACAAGTGCATTTAGTTCGGCATTCTATACATTAGTAGGGTTCCACGGTGCGCACGTAGCTTTCGGGATTGCGTGGATCTCCATCCTGATTGGGCAACTCATGCGTAAAGGATTGACCGTAGTTACTGCACCAAAAGTGTATGTGTCAGCCATGTACTGGCATTTTATTGATGTAGTTTGGGTCTTCATCTTTACGGTTGTATACCTACTTGGAAAGGTGGGCTAGACACTATGACGACAGATCAGCATCTGCCAGAGAACGACGGGTATAAACATCGTCATCGGCATGAAGGGCCACAGAGGCATATTGTTGTCTTTATACTGTCCATTGTCTTGACCTTAATTGCTTTCGCCGCTGTTGCGGCTGGAGGTGTGAATGCCACCTTTGCGATTATTCTACTACTGGTGATGGCAGTCATTCAGGTCATTGTACAGATGGGCTTCTGGATGCACCTGAAAGATAAAGGACATCTAATACCGATTATCTTCATGCTGGGTGGTTTTTTTGCCGCCGGTACCTGTATTATTATGTCGCTGTACTGGGTTTGGTGGAATTAACGGACAATAAAGAAAGAGGTGGGCTGAGATGCCCCCTCTTTTTGATGTTTCGATAGATCCTGCGTTAGGGGGTTAGGGTTATGCTAGGATTACAATATTTTAGCTTTGCAGAACTATGGAGCCCGCTTTTTTTGGCGGTTATGCTGCTGCTGACGGCGGGTTACTTCGTTTGGATTGGTCCGATTGCTGGACGTTATGCCGATTCAGTTCCGGTTCCGTTCTGGCGAAGAATACTATTTGTGTGCGGTATGCTTGCACTTTATCTGGCACAAGGGGGCCCCGTTAGTCTATTAGGGCATATGATGTTTTCCTTCCACATGGTCAGTATGGCCTTGTCATACCTAGTGGCGGTGCCGCTGATTATGTTGGGGATTCCAGATTTTATCTGGCGTAGTATATTGAAAGTAAATCCATTTCGGCGGCTGTCTTTTTTAGCTCGACCGGTGGTAGCTGCTCTAATGTTTAATGGATTATTTTCCTTGTACCATATTCCTGTTATCCATGATTATGTGATGCTGCATTTTACCGTTCACAGAATCTATTATATTGTTTTGTTCCTAACAGCTGCCTTAATGTGGTGGACATTGATCAATCCGCTACCGGAGCGACGAATGGCGAGTGGACTGGGCAAGATTGGGTTTATTTTTCTAAACATGGTATTGCTGACCCCGGCCTGTGGACTAATTATTTTTGCAGATCAACCGCTCTATGCCACTTACAGTGATCCAGAGACTTGGGCACTTGCCATGGGCTATTGCATTTCGGGTGATCCTTCTGCCTTACTTCAGAATTTTGGTGGTCCTGCGTTCTTTGAATTGATGTCACCAAAGGTAGATCAGCAAGTGGGAGGCATCGCGATGAAGTTCATTCAGGAATTTATTTTTGCCTCTATGCTTGCTTATGTGTTCTATCATTGGTATAAAAAAGAGAACGGACAAGAGGGCGATGAATTATCGACGCCATCCTCAACGCTTGAGGAGAGCACCTTGACCCGTGCATAACTGGTAGACTGCCAAGGGGGAGAATCATGGATATTTTCACACTGTTTCCAACCATTAGTACTTCATTCATCGCGCTCAGCGCAGTGCTCGTAGCTATTGGCTGGTGGCTCATCATTAAGGGCAAACGCGAAGCGCACAAGAAGACGATGATTGCTGCCGCTATCGCCGCGATCCTGTTTTTTATTGTTTACGTGTCCAGAACGTTGTTCGTGGGAAATACCTCATGGGGCGGTCCGGATGAACTGAAGACAATTTATCAAGTGTTTCTAATCTTTCATATCGTGCTGGCAACGGTAGCTGCGGTATTCGGACTTACTACGTTAACTCTTGGATTTAAGGCGAAGTACTCCAAGCACCGTAAGTGGGGCAGAGTGACTTCTATAATCTGGTTCATTACTGCGATTACTGGTGTTATGGTGTATGTGTTGCTTTATGTTCTGTATCCAGGTGGACACACCAAGCCGGTGTGGGAAGTTATTTTGGGCGCGTAAGATAGTTGCGTGAATAGAGCATGTGATTGGCGTGAGAAAAGAGCATGTATATATGCGTGAGATTAACATGTGATTTTATGTGAATAGTATTGAAATAAGCCTGTGCATCTGCTTGTTCCTAAATAGGGATGATAGATGACGGGCTTATTTTAGTTTATGGAGTTGGGGGAGTGCTGAAATCGTGAAATTGTACTGTGAAATCACTCGTGATCTGAATAGTACGTGATGTGAAGTATTCTATTTGCTTATTTGAGGGAAAACATCCCTGAAAAACGATAATTTTTGAGCCTTAAAACGAAAATCAGGGAATTTCTCCCTGTATTTTAACCGTTTTAGCTCTAAAACGTAGAAATGGTTTGATTTATAGGGAGGAATTCCCTAAAAACGATGATTTCAGGCTAAATCCAAGTGATTTGAGGGAGATTTTCCCTAATTGTTGATTCTACTAGCAGTTACACCCACCGAGCGATCAAATCCACTCAGCAATAGCGCACGCCGAGCCTTCGCATCCATTGAGTGGTCACTCCCACCGAGCAGACGCTCCCAACCCTCAGTCACTCCCACCGAGGAGCAACAGTCCCCGCACCCTACATCTACAACACATTGGCGAAGCAACAATAAGGCTGACCTCACTCCGCGTCCTTCAAACACCTACAACCTCTCCACACAAGCACTACTTAATCCTCTGATTAGTTAATCCTAATAATGATCAGCATCCCATGCGTGCCAAGCCTTCTCCAAAGGGGGAGAAGAGTGTGCCTCCTAATGACCTTGAATATTTTCCATTTACAGGATTGACAGTGGTAAATTAAGGACATATACTGTGTATATAGATATATACAGTAAGCACAGGGATATGAACACCTACTTCGGCAAGACGCTGAGGACATTGTAAAGCGAGGTTAGCATTAATGAGAACAATAAGGGATTCGTGGTTTATCATTCGCTCTGATTTTAGAGGAGACAAATTAAAAGTATTAGGAACGTTCGTGACTACGATTATTTTTGTGGGTTATCTGGCAGGAATGACTAGTTTGGTAACAAATGACGTACTAGCTGATCAAGATCGGACAATGATAGCGGATTTTTTATTCCTTTCTTTTATACCATTATTGGGATTTTCATTCTCCCGCCGTTCCATGAAATATTGGAGTGAGGACTCCTACACCAGAATGTTGGCTTACTTGCGATCCTTACCGATTCCTATCACTGTGGTTTTAACTCGGAGAAAGTTTCAGGCGATAGGCTCCTTTGCGCTAAATGGTACGTTGTTCTTCGGTATTGTCTACTTGCTCGGTGAGAATTTCCGAAAAGAGCTGGCGTTACCCTCGTTTATTGCTTTTGCTATAACTTGGATCGGCGTAGGACTTATTGTTTCTGGACTATACATTTTCATTGAATATCTATTTAGCGGTAAAGCATATCTAGCGCTTACAGTACTAATCGTAGTGGTATCTTGGGGAATATCGTTCCTAGTTTTGTTAGGGGGAGGCAACTTGTTCTTGTATAGCATCTCCATTTCCAAGGAGTGGGGGCTGTTATCTCCGATCATGTGGGGGTCACTTCTGCTGGGGACAATATCTGTGCAGTTATTCTCTAAATGGACTATACATCGACTGAAGAGTCGTAATCTCGTATGAAAAATCGGAATGGCAAGGACTGCGCTCTAGCACGCTAGAGTGGAAGGCGAGGTGTAAATAATGTGGATACCGGTACAAATCAACGAAAATAGTGCAGAGCCCCTCTATCATCAAATAGAGACTCAGCTTAGATCATTAATCATTAGCGGAGTCATTACAGAAGGTACGCTACTGCCCTCGATTCGTGAGTTCGCAGGAGACCTGAAATGCAGTGTGATTACAGTGCGGCGCGTATATCAGGATCTGGAGAACGAAGGTTTGCTGCGAACGAGACAAGGAACAGGTACCTTTGTATCCCACGTAGGCGACGGAGCAATGGAAGAATACAAACGAGGCACGGTAGGCAAAGCACTTGAAAGTGCTGTGGATATCGGCCGATCGATACATTGCAGCAAGGATGAACTTGAGCAGATTTTTATGGAGATTGTAGAACGCAAGTATAGAGAAAAGGAATGAAAGGGGGGCGCATACTTATATGGTACAGATGGCTATAGAATTGCGGAATGTACTTAAACAGCGGCGAAACAAGACGATAGGACCGCTGACCATTAATCTGCCTAAAGGATATATTACAGCCTTGGTAGGTCAGAATGGATCTGGCAAAAGCACGCTGCTGAATCTACTGATGCAGCTGACCAATCCAGAGGAAGGCGAGATATATTGGTTTGAGAACAGGTATGATAGCGGGTTGCCTCTGGAGCTGCGGCAGACCGTTGCCTATGTTCCTGAGACATCGATTACTGAGGAGAACCACTGGAATGCAGAAGAGGCAGCTCAATTTCGACAGCATTGGTATCCGAACTGGGATGAGTCGTATTTTCAGGATCTAATGGATCGCTTTGAGGTTCCATATCATATGAGGCTTTCTAAGATGTCTAAGGGTGAACGTCGGAAATTCGAAATTGCCGCAGCGCTTGCATCACGCCCAAGTCTGCTGCTATTGGATGAACCTTCATCAGGTCTTGATCCCTTTGCCTGGAAGATTATGATCGAGACGCTTCTTAAATATATGGATGAGAACAACGCTACGATCATCATCTCCACACACATTGTGGAAGAGGTGCGGCGGTTGGCCGATTACATCGTGCTTATGCATAGAGGTGAACTGCTGGGTATGGCCGAGAAAGACAGTTTATTCGGTACTTGGACTGAGGTGTGGGTACAGGTTGCAGATGAAGAGGAGCTTGCTGAGTTATCAGAGGAATTACCTGGAGCTATACACTTTACCATGGATACACCGGGTGTAGCTTCTTTTATCATAGAACAATTTTCTAAGAACGAGAAACGCATTCAGGACTTGGGCGTAAAGGTTATCAAGAGTCGCAGTTTAGAATTGGATGAAATATTGAGTTTATGGACACAGGGACACCGTCCTATCCTGATTGATCACAAGAGAGGGGACTAGAGAAATGGAAGCCTTAAAGCTGGAAAGTGTAATGAAGCAATATGGAGAAAAAACCGCTGTAAACGGAATTAATCTAACGGTAGGCAAGGGGGAAATTTACGGATTACTGGGGGCAAATGGTGCAGGAAAAACAACCACAATGCGCATGGTGCTTGGCCTGATTTACCCTGATGGTGGGAATATTTTGTATAATGGAAAGCCGTATAACAGCGAACTTCAGCAAATCATGGGCTATCTTCCCGAAGAAAGAGGATTATATCCAAAGATAAAGGTAAGCGATCAAATCGTTTACTTGGCACGTCTGCGCGGGATGTCAGCTAGTGATGCAGATAAGAGCCTTCGCTATTGGCTTGATCGGTTTGAGGTTCCGGATTATTACAATAAGAAGATCGAAGAGCTCTCCAAAGGGAATCAGCAGAAAATGGGCTTTATCGCTGCAGTCGTTCATAAGCCGCAAATTCTCATCCTTGATGAAGCCTTCAGTGGTTTGGACCCTGTTAACGTGGAACTACTGAAAGATACGGTAAAAGAATTGCGTGAGCAAGGAACGAGTATCCTATTCTCTACTCACCGCATGGAGCATGTTGAAGAACTTTGCCGCAATATTACGATTTTGGATCGTTCCAATACTGTCGTGCAGGGCGATATTCGTACGATTAAGAGTGGGTATCCTCGTGAACAAGTATTGTTGCGTACGGATAACGAAGTGACCGGTCTAGAATCAATCACAGGTGTAACAGCAGTACAGCGACAGGAGCGAGGTTATCTGTTGTCGATCAGTGAGATCGGCGCAGCACAACGTATTCTACAGCAGGCTATGGCGCAGGGTGAAGTGGAGCATTTTGAAATTAAGGAACCGACGTTAAATCAAATCTTTATCAGAGCGGTGGGTGAATCTCATGAATAAGATGGGGACAATTATTGGCTTTACCTTTAAAAATAAAGTAAGAACGAAATCATTCATGATTACTACGTTAATTCTAGTGTTGCTGCTCAGCATTGGGATGAATCTTCCGTACATCATCGATCAGTTTAAGGGTGATTCTACAACAAACGCAGAGACTCAAATTGCTGTGATTGCGGAAGATGGAAATCAGGCTGCAGAATTGTTGAAGGCATATACTTCACCTGAAGGAATGCCGCAGGCAAAAGTTGTGCAATATACTTCTGCCGATGATGCGGAGCTAAAGAAAGCTTTAGATGAAGGGACTGTAGAAGGGTATGTTACTTTTGCAGAACCGACTGGTGCAGGACTTCCACCCGTTACTTATCATAGTGAAAATGGTGAATTGAAGGGCGATGTACAAATCTATCTCCAAAATGCCCTTCAGCAGGCCAACACCCAGTTCGTCGTTGGCGACAAGCTGACGCAGGAGCAGATTGCTGCTATGTCAACACCGGTGCAGATAGCAACTCAGCAGCTAAACCCTGACGGGACTGCGGGAGATAAAGATGCGTCGCAGGAATCCACTCCAGCTATTAATTACGTCATTGTGTACGCCATGCTTATGCTGTTCTTCATGTCTATCATGATGACCGGTAATATGATCGCAGCTGAGATTACTTCGGAGAAGAGCTCACGGATCATGGAGATTCTGATTACAAGTGCGTCGCCTTTAGCGCAAATGTTCGGTAAAGTTATCGGTGTCTTCTTGGTAGGATTATTACAAATTGGCGTCATTGTCGCAGCGGTTGTCGTCAATCTCAAGCTTCCGCATAATGCAACGATTTTGAAAGATTTAGACCTGGATTTAGGCCAGCTTAATATTAACTTATTGCTTTATGGGATTGTTCTTTATATACTAGGTTATTTCCTCTATGCCTTGATGTATGCAGCTGTAGGTTCGATTGTCAGCCGTACAGAGGATCTTGGCCAAGCGGTTATGCCAATTATGATGTTAGGCTTCGTAGCATTCTATGTTCCACTATTCAGTATCTCCAATCCGGATACTCTACTGGTTAAGGTAGCGAGTTATGTGCCGTTCACCTCTCCATTGACCATGCTGCTCCGAATTGGTGTTGGTGAAGTAGCGATCTGGCAAGTTATTGTGTCATTAGCCATCCTGCTTGTTACCACGTTCATCTTTGGATGGTTGGCTGCCAAGATCTATCGCACGGGCGTATTGATGTACGGTAAACGCCCTAGTATTAAAGAGATCAGAAAAGCGATGAAGGCTTACAAGATCTAAGTGGCTTCATATCTGTGGGTAATACGTGATGTTGTCACACGCAGGACGTACTAATGTCATAGAGAATCTGAAGATTTGTCATAGAAACTACAACGATAATTCAGAGAAACGTTGATAAATCAAGGTATGTGGTTGTTTATTGCTTTGGATTTCAAGTATTCGGAAAGTGTCTTTTCATAAGATTGAAAATCCTAACGGTTGAATATGGAATAGCACTTTCCGAATCAGAAATTTGGGGGAGTTATGTACAAAATTGGAGAAAACGTTAGGTTCTTAAGAAGACGGATAGGGTTCACCCAAATTGATTTTTCCATAAAAGGGATCTGAGGATGATCAATCGTCGAAGTTACATTGAAAGACAGAAGAAATAATGAGTGTTTTAGCCCTTCCAATCACAGGATTGCTGTCAGAAGGGTTTGGATTACGTAACGCTTACTTCCCCATTCATATTCATATTCATTACTATTTAATAGTCAGTCTACTAATAGCTATTATTTTGTCTTTAATCATGATATATTTTAATGTTTTTTTCATGACGATGACACGAATACATAAATAAACCGCCCTGTTCGCAATGTTGCTGACAGGGCGGTTTGCTATGTTATAGAGGCAGCTTGAAAGTTAGCAGTCAACTGCACTCAACAAACTATCTTGCACGGTTTTAAGGCTAACTTATTAATAGAACAGTTACACAAAAATAAGATTACTCTGCTACAACTTGTTTGCCTGCAATCCGGCCGAATGTGAAGATATCAGCGATGGCATTACCGCCAAGACGGTTTGCACCATGAATGACCCCTGTTACTTCACCTGCAGCGAACAGCCCAGGGATGACTTCGCCTTTTTCATTCAATACGCGAGTCTTCTCGTCGATCACCAAGCCGCCCATTGTATGGTGAACGGATGGTACAGCTTTTTCGATGTAGTAAGGGCCTTTTTCAAGAGATTTCAATCCACCGCGATGTTTGAAATCAAGGTCTTTACCTGTTTTCGCATAATCATTTACTTTATTAATCGTTTCTTTCAAAGTGTTCACGTCAATTTTGAAGAAATCAGCCGCCTCTTCAATCGTATCGGCTTTAAAGAGCAAGCCTTGTTTAACGAGTTGATCGTATTCGTCTTGATGAACTTCGATCGTTTTACCGATATCCGCAATGCCTTGATTCCATAATTGATACGTATATCCGCCCGTTTGGGCAAGAATTGCTTTAGAAATAACGTCACGACGTTCTAATTCCTCAACGAAGCGCTTGCCTTCTTGGTTAATCAGGATCGCACCATCGAAGCGGGAGTCTGCAACTAGGGAAATAACACCTGTCTCAGGATTACAGATTGGATACGTTTGAATATTCTCCATGTTTGTCAGCTTGGCGCCAATCGTTTCTGCCATAACGATACCGTCACCTGTAGATCCTGGTGTATCGGTAGACATATATTTTTCATCCATTTTAGGGTTATACTTTTTACGCATCTCTACATTGGATCCAAAACCACCGGTAGCGATGATGACGCCTTTGTTCGCATGGAATGTGATCTTGTCGCCAGTACCCGAAGTCGCAGTTACACCTGTTATTTTGCCGCTTTCGTCCTTCAGCAAGGTTTCGGCTTTCATATTCGTTTTGATCGTGATTTGATCAGCGTCTGTTTTGGCTTTTAACTTAGTAATCAATTCAACACCTGTATGACCTACAGGAATCAACGCACGTTTTCTGGAATGGCCTCCAAATTGGAACAGATGATCAGGTAAGAACTCTACCTTGATATCATCGCGCAGCCATTCGGCAGATGTTAGAGCATTGTCGGCAAGAATACGAACCATCTTTGGATCCCCGAGGTTGTCTCCGCCTTTCATCGTATCATTATAGAATAATTCAGCCGTGTCATCTGTGATACCAAGAGCACGTTCAACCCAGTTGTCAGGCGCATTCATCTCACCACCTGAGATCAATGTGTTGCCGCCAACAGCTGGCATTTTCTCGAGCAGAACTACATTAGCTCCAGCGCTCTTCGCTTCGATAGCCGCACTAAAGCCAGCACCCCCGGCACCGATGACGACAACATCATAGGTTTGCTCGGCTTCTTCTTTGTCTTTGCTTCCACTGACTGCAGCGCCAGCGACAAGGGTAAGTCCAGACTTCGTAATGGCATCTTGAATGGCTTCGAGATATCCTTTGCTTGTAACCGTAGATCCGCTAATGGCATCAACTTTTGCGCTGTTAGTTGCCATGACATCTTGCTTGAGCTGCGTATAAACAGGTTCTGCAAGTACTTCATTTTCCTTATGTTCTGTTACTTTAATGTCAGTGATCTTGTTATCTAATAAGGAAACTTGTACTTTAATATCGCCATGTTTACCTTGCCCAACTCCTTCAAAGACTTGAACTCCGTTTGCATCTGCAGCGGGTGCTGCATCTTTACCGCCGCAGGCAGCAAGCGTGAACATAAGACTGAGGACCAATAGAATAGATAACAGCTTTTTCGTGTGAGTTCGCATAATATCTCCTTCATTCTGTTGTGAATTGGTTACATACACTAGGGAGAGAAAGATTTGCTAGCAAATCCTTTATCTCTAGCCTAGACATGAATGGTGTTTCATGTGAAAATATGCACAAGACCTATTATAGATTTAGTACAGTATTATGTATTTGCACAGATTAGCGTTTTTTTGTCTTTTTCGGGCATGTAAGAAACGGATATTGTGAAAGGCTATGATTACAATGAAATCAATTCACTTAAAAATAACGTTAATCGCAGGAGGCTGCTTCTTGCTGCTGTTCATTGCATTGCTTGTAACGATATATTTGGAGATGAACCATACGGTTGTCCCTTTGAATAAGAACTTAACGCAGCAAGTGGTTACTGCACGCAGCGACCAGATCGATTATTGGTTTAATCAGCGCATCGGTGAGATAGACATGCTTGCTTCTCTAGCTTCGGACCATCAGTGGACACGAGATGAATTGCTGCAAGAGATCGATAAGTTCGAGGCGAAGAAGCAAGTAGAGTACGAATCCATACGCGTGGTGGATATTCACGGAAATTCCTGGTCAGCAAGAGACAAGCCTTTTTCGATACTAAACCGACCCTACTATCGAAAACTATTGAAGTCAGATTCCAATTATGTGGTGAGCAATCCGATCGTATCCAAAGCGAATGCAGCCGAAATCGTCGTCATTCTCTATCGCGTGAATCCATCGGTGAATGATGAGGTAGCTTATATTGCCGCAGCCGTCTCCGTCAAGAAGATGAAGGAAATTGCTCAAGATGTAATGCTATATGACCAGTCAGGCCAGCTTATCATCGATTGTAGAGAGCTGGGTGAAGGAGCTGGAGCAGAGGATGCAGCAGATAAGAAGAAAATGAGTGTATTTGAGGCTCCAATTCAAAATGTGGAAGGCTGGAAGCTCGTACTCGAAGTACCGAATTCAAGTCTATCGCTAGCGGTAATCAAAACCCAGCGGACTGCATTGCTGGTAGGCGTTCTTATCGGTAGTGTGTTTTTCGTCTTGCTGCTGCTGCTCGCTTCTTCCATTATTCGTCCAATTCAGTCGCTTCGCCAGGTAATGGAAACTGTGCAGAGCGGTAACCAAACCATACGAGCAGATGTTACGCGCTCGGATGAGATCGGCGATCTTGGGCGAAGCTTCAATGACATGCTTGTTCAATTGTACGCTGTGGAACAGGACCGAAAGGAGATGGAACTCAGACTGATTCATGAGCAGATCAAGCCGCACTTTTTATACAACACATTGGATACGATCCAGTGGATGGCAACGGAACATGGAGCAGACAATGTGGTGGAGATGGTGGAAGCGCTTAGCGCTTATTTCCGATTAGGGCTTGGCACAGGCAGTCCCTACATTCTGCTTGATCAGGAGTTGTACCATGTCGAGAGTTATCTTCATATTCAAGGCGTGCGATATGAGGAGATTCTGGACTACGAGCTTCGATATGATGAAAAGCTTGCTCAGTGCCAAGTCGTTCGCTTCATGCTGCAGCCGTTGGTGGAAAATGCGATTTATCACGGGATTAAGCCACTTGGGGATCAAAAGCGCAAAATTTCGATTACAGCATATAAACAGGTCGATTATTTGGTCATTAAGGTTGAAAATAATGGGGTTATGATTCCTGAAGAGAAGCTTGAACAGATGAATCAAGCCCTTCTTGATGATAAATATGATCGTTCTGCGACAGGCTTTGGGCTATACAGTGTAAACCATCGCATTCGACTAGCTTACGGGGTGCCATATGGCCTTGCAGTGAAGAGCGAAGATGGCATTACCGTTATGGTCATTCGCATACCTTTGGAAGGGGAGAGGAATGAAGATGTGGAAGATTGTCATCGTGGATGATGAAACGATCATTCGCAAAGGCTTGCGACAATACATTGAGGAGAGTCCGTATCTTTTTGAGGTTGCAGGAGAAGCGAAAAGTGCAAATGAAGCATTGAATATGGTGGAGGAAGCCCCACCACATGTATGTCTTGTGGACATCAACATGCCGAATATGAATGGGCTCGATCTGATGAATATATTGCGCGAACGCTGCCCGTCGGTTCTGGTTGTCATCATCAGCGGCTACGATAACTTTGAATATGCGCGTCAAGCCGTGCAACTGCAAGCATTCGATTATGTATTGAAACCTGTGCCGAAGAGTGATCTGAACAAGCTGCTTCATCGGATCGATGAGCATCTTCAGGCAAAATATCCTTTGCATTCACATGAAAGCAGGATGGATAAGGAGCGGGAGCTTCCCGGGTTTACAGGGGATGGAACAGTGCTTATCCAAAAAGTGACCGAGTATATTGACAGTCATTATCAGGATCCGGAGCTGTCTATTGCTCGAGTAGCAGCGCTATTTCATATCAATCAAACCTATCTTAGCAAGCGTATGAAGCAAGAAATCGGTGCTTCATTCCTTGACTATGTCACCGAGCTTCGGATATCGAAGGCGAAGGAGATTCTGGATGACGTAATGCCGAATATCAAGATCGGGGATCTGGCCGTGAAGGTAGGGTATAAGAGCCAATACTATTTTAGTCGTGTGTTCAAAAATAGAGTCGGCTCAAGCCCCTTAGAGTACAAGAAGCATCCGTTCGGTTATGGATAGGAGGGCCATTCTCATCCTGTTGTATAAACTTACCTTATAATAAGATTGAAGCCCTCTGCAGCACGCCATGGATGCTATGCTCGGAGCTGCCTTCTATCAATGAGGTTGGACGGAATCTATTTGCCGCTTGCCAAGCTGCTGCTGATGATGGCCGTTTTCTTCGGCGTGGGTATCAATTTAGTAGTGATTTCAGTTCTGGTTGTAGGAGAGAGGATGACTTTGCAGTAACTCATTTGCCCGAGTGCAGAAAGTACTTCGGTTGCGCTAGGTCAAATCGCATGGAGCTAAAAGGAGATCACAGCGGCGATGATTACGACATTATAGCAGCAAACTGGCTTTTTCCTTTAGGAGATTATACAACGGATAGATTACCACTAGGCAGCAAATCCTCTTGAGCTGTCAGTTGCTCCCGCACATGCCTAAGCTGCGCTTTTAGCACAGGAACACTCTTTTGCAGGATGATGCTTATTTGAGGTAAAGATAGCTTTAGGCCATACCACATCGTTTTTACAAGCTGCTCCTCCCAAGGCAATGCCTTGGCAGACAGGAGAGACCGGCGTGCGTAATAATCGGCGCATTGTCGGATACAAGAGCGGTAAGCTTCTATAGAGAATAGCTGGCTGTCGAAGCTTTTTTGACGGAATATTTTATGAAGCTCTTTAAAAGTGCGGATAGTTACCTTCTCGGCTTCTGTTGATTGTTGTAACAACATGGAACTGAGCTTATAGATATCATTCGTATACTTTTGAACACACTCTGCAAATATAGTTCTTCGGGGTGATCCGGCAGGTAAGGGGTCAGGCATGATAAACACGATCCTTTCAGAATGAGTTATGGGATAAACCTATAATATTGAAAAGTAAGAAATGGATTTGTTGATAAGCTCGGCAGTATCAGGTTCCGGATAGCTATGTTTTTGAAGTGCAACACTGGATGGTTTATAATATAGCCGCCCTCCCCTGGAATCTCTCCCACCGGCGACAGCTCTGTACAGGCGACCTTGCTCAATATGACCTGCTAAGGATTTACCCTGCAGCTTGGCTTTTAAATCCTGTAAAGCACCTTGCACTAGCTCAAACTGAGTCTGATCCCATTCTGAACCATGGGTACGCACTTTATCTATTGCTTCCTCAAGCCGGCAATGGTAAATCATTCTGAGAAAAGAACTCCATTTAATAAGGTCGAAAGTTTTGGTATTGGCAGAGATAAGACATGCCCCCCAGCTGCTGCCTCCTCTACAGGTAAGTTTCAGGATGCCATAACGGCTGCCTTGATCAGCCTCCATTCCATAGTGAATAGGCTCAGGTGAATCAAAGACGAATACTTCTATGCGAGATAGTCTTCGCTGGTCCATGACAGGGTTCTCCTCCTTAGGTTTCCAAAAGCTTAAGGTCTACATGGTGAATGACGTTAGCCTTCTCTATACAGGCGAGCATTTCAGCTTCATTCTCACAGACTGCGGCATGCTCCAGCCATAGTCGGAATTTCTGTTTGCGTATAACGGATAAATGTAAGGGAAAGGTGTTGCGGGATCTCATCACGTACCAACCGACAGCAACATCTTTCCAAGGTTCCTTAAAAGCGGTGAGCCACGGAAAACGTTGGTGTGCAGACCAATCCTGCAACTGCTGCTTTTCTCGGATATTTTTATATATTTCGTATATTATTCTTCGGTCCATACAGTGTTCACAGGTAGATGGGCTGCCGAAATGGCGCAGTGATTCAATCTGGTTCTGACCAAATGCGTAGCCGACAATCGTTCTGTGATGATCCTCTTCGAACCATAACGCTCCAAAGCAAACATAATTTAGACTTATCGGCTCAAGCAGCCCTTGCTGAGCTCCCCAATAATAGTGCTTCATTCCTTTCACCCCGTCCAGCATGCTATCACCCTATAGATTCAGGTAACGCAAAAACCGCAGCAAGAGGAGGACCTCTGCTGCGGTTTTGGAATACAGGTATACACACCTGTACCAAAGCGTGGCGGATCAAGGGTCTCTCTCTTTACGCTTACGAGGTTAGCTGTCGGATTCGGACGGTGAGAGTCGCCCTACCTATGTGAGACTTGAACAGTCTCCTTCGGATTCACCCCAAGTAGGCCATGTGGCCTGATGGTTCCCCCGTTCCCTGCAAATGCAGGAACTCAGCGTTGAATGTATTTCGTGAAATAGATTCAACCCGAATCATACTCTTTTCAAGGTGTTTCTGTAAAAACAGAAAGTGTTCTTTTGAGCGCAATTTAAACCATATCCTGCCGACTACGACGAAAAAGGGAACTAAATAGGTATTTATTGCGAGTTATCGAGCCTCTTCCTCGCTTAATCTCAGTTTCTCATTTTCTTACCTATAAAGGCGATTTTTGGAGATCTCTCCAAATGTGGTGAATAAAATCACATAGAATGACCGCTTTTCGCTAATTGAATCAAATTCGAGTAAACAGGAGATATAGAGAGATTGGATATCAAGTAAGCGCTATCCGATGCGAAAATAGTTTTTAATTTGCATTATTTTGGCATCAATCAGGTTTTACAATACTTCCTGCATAAGGGTATGATTACTCCTGTTTCAACAACAATCGAATATTTGATCCGCTTAATTTCCGATAAGGAAAGCGGGGGAACCAACAATCGGCAGACGATGTGAGAGTCGGAAGCCGGTTATGGGGTGAATCCTGTAGAGGGTGCGAGTGAGCTCGCATCCACACAGGTAGGGCGACTCTCACCGCCCGAATCCGACAGCTAACCTCGTAAGCGTATGGAGAGAGGATGAGTGCAATGTGACCGCTAGCGAGCCACAGAGGAGATCCTTTGTGGCTTTTTGCTGTGCTTTTTATTAGCAAAGCATATATGGAGACCCTCACGGAGAGGTCGTTAAATTCATCATTAGCGGTAGCTTTTCTTAAATGATCAGGGTGAACACTTTCTGATCTTACAAGTAAAGCATTTGAGGAGAATAAGAGATGACGGATCAGAATGAATATGTGCTTGTATGTGCGCCAACGAAGGCAGGAGAACATTTCATTAAACTACTGAAATTCAGAGGTATTAAGATGGCGGGATTGACCAACAATGTGGCTGAGAAAACCTTACTCGAGGAGATGGGTGTTGAGCAGGTCATTCTAGTAGATACCCGCCATCAGAACACTTGGTTTCGCCCACCGTTCCCGGTAGGCAGGGTATATCTATTCGAGAGCAGCTTTACGTTATGCTGCCGCTACATTCAAATGTGCCGCACCTGGACGACACAGCCGATTTTTGTAATCACAAGCTCAATAAATCCTAGATTGGTCTATAAAAGACTTGGCGCGAGTTATGTAATCTATTCCCACAGTGGTGATGCGGATTTTCTAGTAGATAAATCACCTCAACAAGGATAAAAGAAGGAGTGCGGGAGATATGATGGATCTGTATATGGTGGCTTCATTAGCTGTAATTTACGGGTTGTTTTATGGATTTATGCGCTGGTGCGCAGGTGTAGTTGAGGATACAGGGAGGGATAAGCTGTGATTCTAGTAATCGCTGTTACCCTACTGCTGTTTCTATATCTAGTTTACGCATTGATTCATCCGGAGAAATTTTAAGGAGGGGCATTCATGGGCATTTTGCAAATAGTTGCTGTAATCGTAATTCTTATCTTGCTGGTTAAGCCGATGGGCACGTATTTATATCATGTATTTTCTAATGAACCGAACCGTACGGATCGATGGTTTGGAGGCATGGAAAAAGGAATTTATAAGCTGATCGGCCTGAAAAAACGTGACGGAATGTCATGGAAGAAGTATGCGCTCAGCTTTGTGTTAACAAATATCGTATTGGTTACTTTCAGTTATATTGTTCTTAGATTGCAGCGGGGATTGCCGTTAAACCCAAATGGAATTACGGATATGGAACAGACGCTTTCATTCAATACAGTGATCAGCTTTATGACCAATACGAACCTGCAGCATTATAGCGGGGAGACGGGGCTTTCGTATTTTTCACAAATGGCTGTCATCACGATGATGATGTTCACATCTGCAGCGAGCGGATTTTCTGTTGCGGTTGCCTTTGTCAGAGGAATCACGGGACGGAAATCAGTCGGGAACTTCTTCGAGGATTTCGTCAAAGCACATATTCGTGTGTTCATTCCCCTAGCTTTGTTAGTTTCATTGGTGCTGGTAGGACTGCATGTGCCACAAACGCTCAAGCCATCACTTGAAGTCACTACACTAGAGGGCCAAACACAACAAATTGCTATCGGTCCAGTAGCTTCTTTGGAATCGATCAAACATCTGGGCACGAATGGTGGCGGCTTCTTCGGGGCCAATTCATCCCATCCTTTTGAGAACCCTAATCCACTTACGAACGTTCTGGAGATTCTTTCTATGTGGATGCTGCCAGCTTCGCTCCCTTATATGTACGGATTGTTTGCCAAGAACAAACGTCAGGGCTGGGTAATTTTTACCGCAATGATGACCTTGTTTGTTCTGCTATTAAGCCTAAACTTCTATGCTGAATCAAAGGGTAATCCGGCGATCAATGCACTAGGAATCGAATCTTCACAAGGTAGCATGGAAGGTAAAGAGGTACGCTTCGGCATACCGCAGTCTTCCTTGTTTACTTCGGTAACAACCGCAGCTACGACAGGTAGTGTTAACAATATGCATGATACGCTGACACCGCTGGGGGGGATTACGCCTCTAGCGCTGATGATGCTCAATAATGTCTTCGGTGGGAAAGGTGTCGGACTAATTAATATGCTGATGTATGCCATCATGGGGGTCTTCCTATGTGGATTGATGGTTGGTAGAACACCGGAGTTTCTCGGAAGGAAGATAGAGGCCAAGGAGATGAAGCTGATTGCCATTGCGATCCTTGTTCATCCTTTCATTATCCTTGTGCCAACCGCAGCTGCGTTCCTGACCGATTTGGGCCAAGGGGCAATTACGAACACTGGATTCCATGGGCTCAGCCAAGTGTTATATGAATATGTCTCTTCTGCTGCGAACAATGGCTCAGGATTTGAAGGACTTGCGGACAACACAACCTTCTGGAATGTTACAACCGGGATTGTTATGCTGCTAGGTCGTTATGTCTCTATGATCGCAATGCTGGCGGTAGCAGGTTCTTTGCTTCAGAAGAAGCCGGTTCCTGAGACGATTGGTACATTCCGCACAGACAATGGACTGTTTACGGGAATTCTGATTGGTACAGTAGTGATTATCGGTGCGCTGACGTTCCTGCCGGTCATTGTACTCGGACCCATTGCAGAATATCTAACCTTACGGTAGGAAGAGGGAGAATAAGATGAGTACTGTAAAAAGAAAAAAGCTGCTGACGGGACCCATACTCCTTAGCGCTGTAAAGGATAGTTTTATAAAACTTAACCCAGTAACGCTAATCAAAAATCCAGTCATGTTCGTGGTAGAGGTCGGTACGATCATTGTCCTCCTCATGGTGCTGGCTCCTGGATATTTTAATGCAGAGCAATCGATAGGCTTCAATATCACCGTGTTGTTCATTCTGCTATTTACAGTGCTGTTTGCGAACTTCGCTGAGGCACTGGCGGAAGGCCGCGGAAAAGCTCAGGCCGATTCACTCAAGAAAACGAAACAAGATATTACTGCCAACAAACTGGTTGGAGGGTCGGTAAAAACCGTATCTTCCTCCGAGTTGCGTAAAGGGGATATCGTCATCGTCAGTCAGGGAGAACTTATCCCTGGTGACGGGGAAGTGATTGAAGGGCTGGCTTCCGTAGATGAATCAGCGATTACAGGTGAATCTGCACCTGTAATCAAGGAAGCTGGCGGGGACTTTGGCTCCGTTACAGGCGGTACACGGGTCGTCAGTGATGAGATTAAAGTCAGTATTACTAGTGATCCTGGTGAATCGTTTCTAGATCGGATGATTTCCCTCGTTGAAGGGGCGAAACGTCAGAAGACACCGAATGAAATTGCGCTAAATACGCTTTTGATCAGTCTGACGCTGATTTTCTTGATTGTAGTAGTGACCTTACGGCCGATTGCAACATATTTAGGTGTTGATCTTGATATTCCGGTCATGATCGCCTTGCTGGTCTGTCTGATCCCGACAACCATCGGGGGACTGCTCTCCGCAATCGGGATAGCGGGTATGGACCGGGTGACACAATTTAATGTACTGGCAATGTCGGGGAAGGCGGTCGAGGCTGCTGGTGACATCAACACGATGATCCTAGATAAGACCGGTACGATTACCTTTGGGAACCGGATGGCTAGTGAATTTGTACCTGTCGGAAATGAAACGGAAGCTGAGCTTACGACATGGGCGGCCATTAGTTCCCTAAAGGATGAGACGCCTGAGGGACGTTCTGTGATTGAGCTGGCTAAGAAGCTGGAACGCAGCTATGACAGTAAGCTTGCTGAAGGTGGCCAATTCGTAGAATTTAAGGCCGAAACTCGGATGAGTGGTATTGATCTGCAAGATGGACGCTGCGTACGCAAAGGTGCGGTAGACTCCGTGAAGAAATGGGTACAGTCGAAAGGCGGTGTCATTCCCGCGAACCTCGACAGTAGTTCTGATGCTATCGCTCGGATGGGGGGAACCCCGTTAGCGGTTGCGGTAGACAATCGGATCTATGGACTTATTTACTTGAAGGATACAGTTAAGCCAGGCATGAAAGAGCGGTTTGATGAGCTGCGGAAAATGGGGATCAAGACCATCATGTGTACAGGTGACAATCCGCTGACCGCAGCTACAATTGCTCGCGAAGCGGGGGTAGATGATTTCATCGCTGAAAGTACACCTGAGGATAAAATAGCAGTCATTCGCCGCGAACAGAACGAGGGCAAGCTGGTTGCCATGACAGGGGATGGTACTAATGATGCCCCTGCCCTTGCCCAAGCTGATGTGGGCTTAGCCATGAACAGCGGTACTACAGCTGCTAAAGAAGCAGCGAACATGGTCGATTTGGACTCCGACCCTTCGAAGATTATTGAGGTCGTTGCGATTGGTAAACAGCTGCTGATGACGAGAGGCGCGTTGACAACTTTTAGTATTGCGAATGATATCGCGAAGTATTTCGCCATTATTCCAGCGATGTTCATGCTCGCCATTCCAGAAATGGAAGCCCTGAATGTAATGGGACTAGGCTCGCCAAGCTCGGCTATAATATCCGCATTAATATTTAATGCGATTATTATTCCGCTGCTCATCCCACTGGCTATGAAGGGTGTCTCTTATAAAGCTATGAGTTCTACGAAGCTGCTCGGACGTAATATTTTTATCTATGGGTTAGGCGGAGTGGTAGTTCCTTTTGCGGGCATCAAGCTCATTGATATGATCGTAAGTATATGGATTTAATGACGTGTTGATTAATTATTGAAAGGGTGAGAGCATCGTGAATAACGGAAACGCCATGGAGGACACTGAAGAGCAGTTATCATCATCGAAAGGTGCTTATTTCTTCATTATTGTACGACTAAGTCTAGTATTTATTGTTCTCTGCGGAGTGATCTATCCTCTGACGACTACAGCACTTGCCCAAGTTCTGATGCCGTCGCAAGCGAACGGTAGCTTACTTAAGAATGATGCTGGAGTAGTTGTAGGCTCGGAACTCATCGGGCAGAACTTTACGAATCCAGCTTTATTTCATGGTCGTGTGTCTAGTATTGAGTATAAAGCAGAAGCTTCAGGTTCCAATAACTACGCTCCATCCAATCCGGATATGCTTCAGCGGACAAAGGATTTCATTACGCAGTGGCAGCTCGATAACCCGGATGTGTCTGTGAACAAATTGCCAGTCGATTTGGTGACCAACTCGGGTTCGGGGCTTGATCCGCATATCACACCTGGTTCGGCTATCGTGCAGATTCCTCGGATTAGCAAATTAACGGGTATTTCTGCGTCTCAGCTGGAAGAGCTCGTGAATAAGCATACCGAGGGTCGTGATTTGGGGCTGTTCGGTGAAGAACGGGTAAATGTGTTGAAGCTGAACATGGATCTTCTGAAACTATCGAACAAATAAATATTGCAAATGTCCCTGCCAGATCTCTAAAATCGGGCAGGGATATCTTGCTTTCTAGTGCATGATCGGGGTTATTAAGGAGTGGTCTTGATGGGAACATACCGGAGGAAGACGCCGGAGGAGCTGCTGCTCTCTATCTATGAGCTGCATCGGGGACGTCTGAAGATCTATATCGGGCCGGTTAGTGGGTCGGGCAAAACGTATCAGATGCTGCGTGAGGGCCAAGCGCTAAAAGCGCAGGGAATCGATGTTGTGATCTGTGCGGTTTCGACGAATCAGAGTCCGGAAACTAAAGATCAGCTGGGCGATTTGGAACGGATTCCAAGTATTCATTGGTTTCAGAAGGATATCGAGAAGAAGGACCTTGATGTGGAAGCTATTGTGGCACGTAATCCTGAAGTTGTGCTAACCGATGGCTTGGCCCACCAGAATTGCGAGGGTGCGGAGAGGTCTGGAAGGCTGGACGATATCAAATTTTTATTGAGCAATGGGATTAGTGTCATCACAACTGTAAATGTATACGAACTAGAAGGTGCTGCGGATCTGGCACGGAAATGGACCGGGATTGAGGTAGAGTATTCTCTTCCTGCTGAGGTGCTTACCCTTGCCGATGATATCGTTCTAATTGATGTGACTCCAGAAAAGATACTTCAGCGCTTGTCCGATGGACATTTAGGGAAGCGCCAGCAGAGATCGCTTTTTAACAAAGGTAATTTAAGCAAACTGCGGGAGCTGGCACTTCGGATGGTCGCTGAGGATGTTAATGATTCATTGGAGAAACACCGGGAAGAACAAGGGTTGCAGGGAGCTTCGGGGATCGCAGAAAAGGTGTTGGTGTCCGCACAGTATTATTGGAATGGCTCGATCCATATCCGACGTGGACAGCAGATTGCCAAGCGGTTAAATGGGGATCTTTCAGTAGTGACATTCTGGAAGCAGGGTCTCACCCTTTCTAAGGAAGCAGCTACCTTTAAGCGTTCCCTCTGGAAGCTGACCGAGAAGATTGGTGCCTCTATGGAGGAGATCACCTTTCGCTCGAAGCGGGAGATCCCACGTCTGTTGGTAAAATACGCGATCGAACACAATATTACCCGAATCGTTATGGGACACTCCAAGCAGAACGCTTGGCAGGAATTATGGAAAGGCTCAATCGCTAATTCGTTACTGAAGCAAATCAGAGGTGTGGATGTGTTCTTCGTGGCGGATCGCGCAGATCGTGAAGGAGAACGTGTACTTCCAACTCGGCAGAGTCGCAATGAACAGAAAGCGGATGCCTATCACAGGTTAAGCAGTCAGGAAGTAAAGGATAAAATCGATGCGATTCGCGGAGGAACCTTTAAGGTATACATTGGGGCAGCTCCCGGTGTGGGCAAGACTTACAAGATGCTGCGTGAAGGGAACGATCTCTTGAAGAGAGGGATCGATGTCGTGATTGGGCTTCTGGAGACACATGGCCGCAAAGAAACCCTTGAACAAATCGGCGATTTGGAGATCCTTCCACGTTTACGTATGGAGTACCGCGGGACTGTCCTTGAGGAAATGGATACGGCAGCTATTATTAAGCGCAATCCTGAAGTCGTACTAGTGGATGAACTCGCTCATACCAATATGCCAGGCAGCAAACATAAGAAGCGTTACATGGATGTTATGGAGCTGCTGGATGCGGGAATATCTGTGATCTCAACCGTGAACGTTCAGCATTTAGAAAGTCTGAATGATGCGGTAGAGCAAATTACAGGAGTTAGAGTAAGAGAGACTTTTCCAGACAGTATCCTGCAGCGAGCGAACGAGGTAGAGCTTATTGATGTATCCCCTAAGACGCTTCAAGAGCGGATGAAGGACGGAAAAATCTATGCCATGGCCAAGGTGGATCAGGCGCTGGGAGCTTTTTTCAAAATCGGGAATTTGATCGCCCTCCGGGAGTTGGCGCTGCGGGAAATTGCTGACGATGTAGATGAGCGGTTAGAAGCTTGGGAGCGTGTCGGTTCGCTACGGGGGCCTTGGAGGCGTCAGGAAGTCATTTATGTATGTATCACCTTGGGGGATCATGCGGAGCGCTTAATTCGGCGTGGTTTTCGGATTGCATATCGTCTAAAAGCTTGCTGGTATGTTACGTATGTGCAGGAACTTAAACAGAATGGACCCGTTTATGATAAACGTATAAATGATTTAAAGGAATTGACGGAACGACTGGGTGGAACGTTTAAAATGATTCCTAACGTACTCCCGGCACGAGTGGCGTCCTTACTGCTTGAGAGATCTCAAGCCTTGCAGAGCACTCAGATTATTATCGGTCAATCACAGCGCTCATGGCTGCGAAAAAGTCTTCGCGGCGATGTTACCAAGCAGATTCTGCGTTCTGCCAGAAACGTGGATGTGCTGGTCGTAGCAGATCTCATACGTGAGGAAGCATAGACAATGATTAACAAGTAGAAACGCCTTCGGCGGTCCCTAAAGGACGGTAAGCGTTTATGCGAGAAATATAAGGATAATGTATAGCGTGAAAATTATAGATTCTTATATTTTGAAAGAAGGTATCCACAAGCCGGTTGGCTATGAGGATACCCTTTTTTACAGCTATGAATTACATCATGTGCTGAATAGTTTAATGGCTGAATTATTGGGCAGCTTCGATGAGTGCTTGGAGCGCAGGAAGATTAAATCCCTTGATCGCTTGATCCCCTGCTACGGTGACCGGAACGCCCATGAATCCAAGCTTCTCAACTTCCTCTTGATAGACTGTGCTGGTCATAACATCTCTTACTTCAAAAGGGACACCCTGCTCCGTAAGATAATTTTTAACCAAATTACAGTCACTGCACCCTGCGGTTGAATAGACAATCACTGGCTCACTCATTGGTTCACAGCCTCTTTGATAGCATCTCTTGTGATCTTCCAGTGGGAAGTATTCCAGCGAACCTCATTGTCCTCAAGCAGGAAGAGTTGTGGAGATTCATGTTTGATGCCAAAATCCTCAGCAATCTGATTGGAAACGGAACGATCCTCGATGACTAAGACCACTGCTGCGGCAGTATCCGCATCCTTCAGATAAGCCTGAAACTCTTCATTAGCTTTAGCACTAATCGGGCAGGTGGTGCTGTGTTTGAACAGCAGCTTCTTGCCAGGCTTAGCTACATATTGCTCAAAATCCTCCAGCGTATGGAGTTGTTGAATAGACATAGATATCACCCTCCTGGGATCGTTATTTTGAAATATAAGAGAGTATAAGCTTCACGTTATACATTATCCTTATATTTCTCGCATAAACGCTTACCGTCCTAAAAGGACGCCGAAGGCGTTATTGCTTGCTAACAATTGTGTTATTAACAACCTGTAATCATGATTGTAACATATATCAAAATTAAAACAAAAAGGATTCTGAAAGGCTTGCACAAGAGGTGCTATACCTGGATCCAGTCGCGTTGAAAAAAAGAGTATCGCATGCTAAGGTGAAAAGAAGCAACATGCCTAACCATATCGCTACGAGATAGGAGTGTCAGAAGAATGAAGAGAGTTGCATGTGTAACTGGCGCTGATCGGGGGCTCGGACTGTCGCTTGTACGTTCGTTGTTGGCCAAACAGTTCTCAGTATTTGCAGGACAGTTTTTGAAAGAATCAGAAGATTTGAAAGCGCTTAAAGAGCAATATCCTGAACAGTTGGAGCTCATCCCCCTGGATATCAGCAATAAAGATAGTGTAAAGCAGGCTGCACGAGTAATATCCAGTAAAACTGGATATGTCGATATTATTATTAATAATGCAGGTATTATTCGTTCTGCTGATAATGCTACTGTGCTGGTGGAGCTGGATGATGAAGGCATGGCAGAAATATACAATGTAAATACACTTGGCGCGTTAAGAGTCAGCAATGCACTTATGGGACTGTTACTACAAAGTGAGGATAAATTAATCGTCAATATTTCATCGGAGGCAGGCAGTATTGCCCGAAATAGGCGTATCAACATGTATGGCTATTGTATGTCGAAGGCAGCACTGAATATGCAGTCCTCCTTGATGCATAATCATATGAAAACGCTTGGCGGTCAAGTGATGGTGTTCCATCCTGGCTGGCTGCAGACTTATATGCAAGGTAAGAAGGATGAGCAAGCGGAAATGACTCCTGAACAGTCTGCGGAGCAGATTATCGGCCTTGTTCTGGATTATAAAAAATTTCTAGGTGAGGAACCCGCCTATCTGGATACGGATGGCAGCTCTTGGCCTTGGTAGACGAATAACTCAAAATAGGATAAGAAGAAAGGCGCTGATAACATGTCAACACTAAAAGCACTCGCACTCGGAAGCTACTCGGAGGTTAAATATCACCCCTTTGCTGGCGTGGACCGGGAGATCGAGCAAATACTTGCTAATGACCTACAGGTTTTCTCTTCAGAGGATTATGGACTGCTTAATAAAGAAGCGTTGTCTGACTACAAGCTGGTAATCTCCTACACCGAATTTTCTGATGACAAAATCCCGGTGGAACAAAGCAGTGCTTTGCTCTCCTATGTGGCTGGCGGGGGTGGATTACTACTAGTACATAACGGAATCTCCCTACAGCGCAATCAGGAGCTTGGTGTTATGCTGGGCGCACATTTCACCCATCATCCAGAATACACTTCGCTGCAGATGTCCATACCCGCACGAGAGCATCCCATTATGCAGGGAATTGAAGAATTTGTGATTGAGGATGAGCCGTATTATTTTGAGATGCATCCTTATTTCGAAACGACGGTACTTGCAGAATATCCTCATGAGGGAGCTATGCACCAAGCGGCTTGGTGTCACGAATTCGGCTTGGGTCGGGTTGTTTATTTAATGCCAGGGCACCATTTAGCTTCATTCTCAGTAAAGCCATTCCGAGAAATGATTCGTAGAGGTGGGCTTTGGGCAGCAGGATTATTGTAGAATATAGGTGGATATACTTGTTGTAAGATTATAAATGAGTCCAACTGTGGGATAACTATGGTTGGATTTTTTTGTTGACTCTTACATTGATGTCAGGGTTTATACTGGTGTAGAACAATTCTCATGAACCCCGGGGAGAATGCTATGAAAATAGGTGAGCTTGCTAAACTGACGGGCGTTAGCGTCCGTTCAATTCGTTATTATGAGAGTCAGGGATTAATTTCGCCGATCCGTCAGGCCAACGGATATCGGGAGTACTCTCCGCTCGCTGTGGAGACGGTAGAAACGATAAAATTATATTTGAACCTGGGTCTGTCCACAGAGCAGATCGCGGGCTTTCTACATTGTGTCTTGAAGAACAAAGAAGCTTTCTGCGCAGAAGTGATGCCACTATACCGTAGCAAGCTTGAAGATATTGAACGTCAACTTGTAGAACTGAATCAGATCAAACGCAATTTGGAAGAAAGAATGGCCTCTATCTTGCAAGAGCAGAACGAGAGTAGCTTAGAGGCATGTACACTGGAGAATTTGGAGTAGGTACTGCTGGAGTTGAAAACTTTGAGGAGGAATGACAAATGTCTATTACAAATGCAGATAGCGCTGATTGGGTACGAGCAGAAATTCGCGGTGGTGGAACGGTATTAGTAGATTACGGTGCACCATGGTGTCCCCCTTGCAAGGTGCTGCTGCCTCTTTTGGAAGATCTTCATCAGGAATATGGAGATGATGTTTCTATTGTAAAGGTGAATTGTGACGAAATGCCGGATCTGGCTGGGGAAGCTGGTGTTATGGGGATGCCTACAGTCATTGTATATAAAGATGGGCAGCCAATGGAAAAGTTGGTTGGCTTACGTCCGAAAGCAGCCTACCAAGGGATATTGAATAAGGTTATTCAAACGATTGGAATTTAGTTGTATTTTGATGCTATATTGATCTCTCAAGCTGAGAAGGCATTAAGAAAGCCTCATCCGGATATTTTCCTGCGTGCGCTCGATAGGCTAGACGTGAGCCCTAGGAGAGCGTCTATATTGTTGATCATCTGTTGAACGATGTAGACGCCGCGGTTAGCCGTGACGGTATGAAAGGCACAGCTTTGGAAGGAAGGAGTCTAGCTCGTATGGATTTTCAGGTTGCATATACCAACTATCACTCTCTGCTGCAAGCAATCGCTTACCGTATGACCGGCTCTATAGCAGATGCAGAGGACCTCGTTCAAGACGTATTCATCGAGTACAGCAAGCTACAAACTATAGATATCACCCATCCGAAAGCTTACTTAATCCGTATGATAACAAACCGTTGCATCAACTATATGCAATCCGCCCGTATAAGGAGAGAGCAATATGTCGGCACATGGCTGCCGGAGCCGCTCGTCAGCTTTACGAATGGAGGCGGCGATAATCCTGCTGATCTCTTCGATCACGATGAAAATGTATCCTACGCCCTGCTCGTCATGCTGGAACATTTGTCGGCTGTTGAGAGAGCCGTCTTCATCTTGCGCCAATCCTTCGCTTTCGAATATAGCGAAATTGCCGATGTATTAGGAAAATCAGAAGCCAACTGTCGAAAAATATTTAGCCGCGCTAATGATAAGCTGCATCAACAATCGCCCGTTTTGCCAGGCAACACGGCTCAGGCGACACCTCTTGCGACAGCATTCCTCGCAGCTGCGCGAGGCGGCAACGTCGATGCGCTTGTCAGCCTGCTGACCGAGGACGCGTTGCTTACGTCGGACGGCGGCGGTAAAGTTCGCGCAGCGATCTTCACCATTACGGGCAGAGATCGTGTTCAAGCTTTCATTGAAGGCGTCATTACGAAGGGCTTCCTCGGAGATTCGCAAAGCATGGTGCTACTTAACGGCCAGCTGGGCATCGTCATCTATCGGGAGGGCCGGCCGCTTAAGGCGATCAGCTTCCAGCTTGATGCGGCCGGGGAGCGGATCGAGCATATTTATATCGTACTTAATCCCGATAAATTACAACGAATAGGGTAACCTGTCACAAACCGAGCTTCTGTATTGTCTTAGTAGTGAAACAATCAAAAGATAACCGGTTTACAGCCGGAGAGGAGCTATCCACATGGAACAAAGAATGGATCTGGCCGGTGAAATTCCAGCCGCATACAAAGCGATGATGGGTCTTGAATCGTTCGTACAATCGACAGGCATGGAGAAGTCGTTATTGGAGTTAATCAAAATCAGAGCGTCACAAATTAACGGCTGCGCCTTTTGTATCGATATGCATACGAAGGATGCCCGCAAGGCAGGCGTGTCGGAACAGCGCATCTACATGTTGAACGCATGGCGTGAAGCGCCGTTCTACAGCGATGAGGAGCGCGCAGTGCTTGCGCTGACCGAATCGGTTACGCTCGTGACGCAAGGACATGTACCGGACGATATCTATTCGGAAGCGGAGCGCCATTTCGATACTAAGCGACTTGGCGAGATCATCATGGCAATTGTTACAATCAATGCATGGAATCGCATCGCGATAACCACTCGCATGATGCCGCAATAAACTTTAATCACGTCAGCCGAGCGTCCAAGGCTAGCATCCGACACTTTACAGCATACGATATAGGTGTGTTATTTACTGGAAATACATGGACAATGAAGTCGGAAAACAATGCTTTAACAGAACCTTTGTCGAAGCCGGAGACCCCATATTGTGGGGTTTTTTTTGTATGCATGAATTACCCATCTTCGGTAAAAAATACGGTCACAGCTATAATGGAGGTGTTTGGGGTGTGGAATGAGGTAATAGAGTTAATTCCAAGTTGGGGTGTGGTTTTCCAAGGGATTATGATCTTCTGTGTCCCTTTCTTCCTACTTCGTACAATAAGCTGGGCTAAAGCCAAAGAAGACAGGATAACGACTAGAGCGGAAAAAGCTACTGGCAGCAAAGGTGGAGGCGTTTCATCCGGAGAAGACTCTGGAGGAATGAGCGTCGAAGAAGGGACTAAGGGGCAGAATAACTCGAATGAATTAACTAAGGATACTGATGCAGCAATAACATACAGTGGTCATTTAAAAGAGGATTTGCAGAAATTTAAAGAGATCAGCGCCGATATGCATGATGTGAACGTAAGGGAATTGCGAATCGGAAGCATAATGACCAGGGCAGCGCTATTGTACGTAGACGGGCTAACGGACAAAGATAAGATGGATCAGAATATATTGAAGCCGTTAATGAATGCGTATCAGCCATTTAAAGATATGAACTTAGTACCGGCAGCCAAGGATCTACAAGATATTCTCATCCATGAGATCCTGCTTATCTCGGAAGTTGAGCTTACGGATAGTGCATACCTCTCGCTTCAGAAGGTGTTATTTGGATCTGCTGTGCTGCTCGTGGAGGGGATATCCAAGGCTTTTGTGCTTAGTAGTCCGAAGGGGAACACAAGGGGGATTCAGGAGCCGGAATCTGAAGCAGTCCTGCGGGGCTCACGAAGCGGATTTAACGAGACATTAAGCGACAACACAGCAATGCTGCGTAGACACGGGCAGAGTACGGAGTTAGCTATGATTTCTTTTTCTGTAGGAAAGAGAATGCAGAAGGAACTCATCTTAACCTATATCAAGGATATTGCGAATGATGAGCTTGTAGAAGAGGTTAAACGAAGAATTAAAACGATAGATATAGATGATGTTCAAGAATCTGGTTATGTCGAGCAATTGATTGAGGATAATAGCTACAGTCCCTTCCAGCAGATTCAGAATACAGAAAGACCGGACCGTGTAATGGCAGCACTTCTGGAAGGAAGAGTAGCTATCTTAATTGATGGCACTCCCTTCGCCTTGATTATGCCGGTTACCTTTGGGATGTTACTGCAATCGCCAGAGGATTATAACGATCGCTGGATGGTAGGGTCGCTGCTGCGTCTTTTGCGTTTTTTCGCGGCAACAATATCACTTTTTGCGCCAGCACTATATATTTCCTTCCTCTCGTTCCAGCCAGGATTGATTCCAACGAAGTTGGCTATTTCCATTATCGCCTCCAGGCAAGGCGTTCCCTTCACTGTATTAATCGAAGCATTGATTATGGAGACCTCGATTGAAATCTTACGGGAGGCTGGACTTCGCTTGCCTAAACCTATCGGTCCGGCGATGGGGATTGTCGGCGGTTTGATCATTGGCCAAGCCGCGGTAGAAGCTGGGATCGTGAGTCCAATCCTAGTCATTGTAGTATCAATTACGGCTGTTTCTTCCTTCTCTATGCCAATGTATAGTGCGGGGATGACGCTTCGTATGCTCCGGTTTGCAGCTATGTTTTTTGCAGCAATCTTTGGATTATACGGAGTGGTACTGTTTTTTCTTTTGCTTAGTAGTCATTTAATTAAGCTGAAGAGCTTTGGGATTCCCTATCTTGGTCTGGCAGTCCCGAATAAGACAGTCAATTGGAAAGATTTTATATTCCGTATGCCTTTCCAATTTTTAACCGGGCGGCCTACGTTGTTGAAACCAAAAGACCCTTTGCGTAAAGGGTGAAAAGTCTAGGTGAAGGAGGAAGAGAACATGAGCCCCGATGTAAAGGACCGAATTACTGCTGTTCAAGCGACAGTCATTCTAGCCAATTATACGATTGCGGCAGGGGTGCTTACGCTTCCTCGGACCATTGTAGAGGCCAGTGGTAGTCCAGATGTATGGATAAGTATTTTGTTAGGGGGAGTAATCTCCTTTCTGTTCGGATTGATCATAGTGAAGCTTAGTCAACGCTTCCCAGGCCAAACTTTTTTTCAATATATCGGGAAGATCATCGGCAAGCCACTCGGAATGGTTCTCTCAATAGGAGTCATTGGATATTTTCTCAGTATCGCCGGCTTTGAGATACGTTCGGTGCAGGAAGTGACCTCTTTTTTTCTACTGGAAGGAACACCTCCTTGGGCGATAGTAGCTGCTTTTATATGGATTGCCTTCTATTTATGCAGAGGAGGAATTAATGCGATCACTAGCATGTGCAGACTTATTGTTCCGATCACCTGGACAGTGTTTCTAGGAGTTTGTCTGCTTAGTTTCGAAGTTTTCGACTTTAATAACCTGCTTCCCGTCCTTGGAAACGGATTGGAACCCGTGTGGAAAGGGATTAGGCCAACCATCCTTACCTTTACAGCTGGAGAAGCAATGCTGTTCGTTGTTGCATTTATGGACAAGCCCCAAAAAGCAGTGAAGGTAATAATAGCTGGAACTTGTATATCGACGGTATTTTATGTCCTGGCAGTTGTAGCGACTATAGGTGCCTTTTCTATAGATGGAGTTCTCACAAGAACCTGGCCGTTTCTCGATCTTGTACGAAGTTTTGAAGTGAACTATCTCATCTTTGAGAGGTTTGAGTCGTTGTTGTTGGTGATCTGGATTATGCAGATCTTTTGTACCTTTTGTATTGCGACTTATGCAGCGGCGTTAGGCTTGTCTCAAATCATTCATAGAAACTTCAAAAGCTGTTTATTGGCGTTACTTCCTGTTGTTTATATAGTTTCTAGGATTCCTCCCAATGTGAATGCTTTGTTTGCTTTAGGATCAGGCATCGGTGATTGTATGCTTATTTTATTCGGTTTGCTTCCCTTACCATTATTAATCATCACCTACTTCCGGAGGGCTGCTTCATGAAAAAATGGAGGTTGTGGATCGTACTCTCTGTACTGTGTTCTCTGTTATCAGGCTGCTGGAGCAGCACACCGATTGAGGAGTTAAACATGCAGATTGGGGTTGCACTGGACAGTGCGGAGGAGTCAGGAGGCGGGGAAATAGCTAAGTCTGAAGGGGAGAATCATACGAAACCTACAAAAATAATAAGCACCTATCAATTTACGATTCCGCAGGGGTCGGGAGGGGCTGTTATGAAGTCTTCTTCCAGTTCCTCTTCCTCCTTTAAGAATTACTATAATATGAGTGAAACTAGCGATTCTATCTTTGAAGCGATGCGGCAGCTTTCACTGCGTACTAGACGCACTCCGATTGGTCATCATTTAAAGGTTATTGTGATTAGTGAAAAACTCGCGCGTTCCAATAACCTTACTAAAATCATAGATTTCTTTACTCGGGATAATGATATTCGTCCGAGTGTTATGTTATTTGTCAGCAAGGGAATGGCTAAAGATGTATTGGAAAATGCACTGCCGGGTCAGACTCCTGCATTTGTACTTGAAGGCATCTTCAATAATAGAGACCGGAATATGGGGATATGGGAGCCGGTTACTTTGGCAAAAGTAGTTGGTCCGTTGCAAGGAAAGAAAAGCTTCTTATTGCAAAATGTTATCGCTATTAATCAGGAGACAAAGCTATCAGGAGCAGGCGTAATCAAAGGGACAACGGGGAAGCTTGTTGGATTTTTGGATGAGTCGGAGCTGGAGGGGATGGCTTGGCTGACCGGAAAGGGGTTAGGAGGAGTGCTTAAGACGTATAATCCGGATACCAATGACCTCTTAACCTATGAGGTGAAATCGATGCATAGCAAGATCAAAGCTAATGTGAACAATGGGCAAATCTCTTTTAACGTGAAAATAAAATCTACAGGTAGATACGCCGAGGTCTTTGCCGAGAAACCGAAGAAATTACATGACGGAATTGTAAAGAAGGATAAAGCCTTGCTGCAGAAACGTGTCCTAGAAATGGTGCAAACTACTGTAACAAAGATGCAGAAGGAACTGCATACCGAAGCTGCCGGTTTCGGCACCAGTCTACATAATCAGCATCCAGCCGTATGGCGGAGCGTCAAGGATAACTGGGACGAAACCTTCAGCCAAATTCCGATTACCTATGAAGTAAATGTGAATATAGAAGAATACGGCGCATCAGATACAACGGCTGAATAGAGAAATTGTAAAAGGTTCAGAGTTACTTCATTTGATGTGTGAGCGGTATGACATCATTTTGATGTAGTGCATCAAGTACCTCGGTTTTTAATTCTTTAGTAAAGGTAATCCATGTTTTTTTGCCGACATTCAGCTTTTCTCGCCCAATAGCATTTAGTATTTCCAGCCATAGGCGTTTATCGTTAATTAGCCCGAGTTGATCTTGGATCTGCTTATATATTTCCTCATGGGCATGAAATTTCTGATTTAGCGCAAAAGAGGCTGCACTAGCGGTATATCGAAGTTCCTTAGCAGCCATTCTCAGCTCATGCAGTGATTCGAAGGCTGCTTCTGATTCGGTATCTTGTCCACGAAATATAGCCTTGCAAGCTTTTTTCTTCTGCTCGTAAGCTACCTCAAGTTCGCGCATGACAACGTTGGCATCTTTTTTCGCTACCAGGGCCTCAAGCTGTTCACTTAGGAAGGCTTTCCACTTCTCATCCAGATCTTCATTGATTAGCTTAGGCAGCTCATCGGCCAGCTTCTTACGATAAGCTTTGCGCTTGTTCTTTTGGTGGTCGATCACTGCCTTCAACAATTCTGCGGTCTTTGTATCGCCGTTTTCCTTAGCCTGTTTGCGTTTAGACTTGAACGATTCGATGAGAACGTCTGTATCTCTGACTTTACCTAATCTCTTTTGGGCTTTCTCAAAAAGGGGGTATAACCCTAGAGTATGGCTCGGATCGAGAATGGATAGCAGTGTCAACAGCTTGCGGCAGTTCACTCTTGCCTGGTGAATGTCCTCGTCATCGAATTTGCTAAGTGCATCATGGCAGTAATCCCAGAAATCAATATACAGCAGGTTAAGTGCCTGTTCCCATTGTCTTGTCTTGGTTAACTGTCGTTCCTTCATCACTTCCACTGTCATGCGGCATCACTCCTTAACGTTGTGTATAGCATGAACCTAAGGCTACCCCCTTTTCGAGCTGGGGCTCGTTCGTATACTATAAGGATAGCGTTATCATAGCCTCATTTCAATTCTGATTTCGCACCAGCGAGGCAGATCGGTTACAATATCACGGATAATACGGGAAAGAGGAGAATCGGTGAATACTCGGGAGTACGATGCAATGATTAATGGATCTGTTAATAGAAGTAAAGAAGTCATCGGACTTCCTGCAGAAATGGGACTTTTTCAGCATCTAATCTTAAAGGATGACAGTATAGATGAGGAAGCCGGGGGCATCGGGGAGATGTTGATTCCGTTTGCCTTTGAAGAGACTCTTTGCAGGGATGTCGGAGCCGGGCTTGTTCCTCCTAGTTTGCACCTATGGAGTCATTCCCGGGGTGTTGCGCTCGGACTACGTGATAGTAAGCTTCCGTACGCGGCTCAAGCGATGGCTAAGTTGGAGCAGCAAGGAATTCGCACAGCGGTAAGACATTCCGGTGGTGCTGCGGTACCTCTGGATGATGGAATTGTTAATGTTTCGCTAGTTCTCCGCAAAGGACGCGGAAAGCTGGACTTTCATGATGACTTTAGGCTTCTGGCTTCTCTGATTACCGAGGCAGTGGCTATGAGTCACCCACAGGCTGCGGCTCAAATTGAGGCTGGTGAAATTGTTGGTTCTTACTGCCCGGGGGACTTCGATTTGGCGATCGGTGGGCGAAAATTTTGCGGCATTGCTCAGCGCAGACAAAATAATGCCTATTTCGTGCATGCATTTGTAGTGGTTTCGGGTTCGGGACAGGAACGTGGTGAACTCATTCATAAATTCTATGAGCAAGCCTCAGGAGGAGACTCAGCATTATCGTATCCACGGGTTCGTCCAGAGACGATCGCTGGGCTTGGTGAACTAGGTGGACCAAATGCTACTGAAGAATTTGCCGAAGGCATTAGACAAGCATTAGCCCACCGTGGAGTGATGCTTAAATCCTCTGACAGGCTACAGCGGGAGACCGGATATTTCTTGGACTATGAAGATCCGCGTGTTCTGGATGCTGCGCGAGTCCTGCATGAACGTTATGCCCAAGGATAAATGGATATTGAGCATCGTTAAGAAGGACGTAACAGAAATCTGGCGAGAGGCCAGCATCTGTTACGTCCTTTTTAATCATATAAGTCCGGACGTCTGTCTGCAAAAATCGGGATTTGTGCTCGAATTTCACGCACCATATGTAAATCGATATCCCCCGTTAGGATTTCTTCCCCTTCAGAAGCTTCACATAAAATATCTCCCCAAGGATCAATTATCATAGAATGTCCAGCAAAGGTATTGTTAGGATCGCTTCCTGCACGGTTGCAGGCTACTACATAACATTGGTTCTCGATCGCTCGGCTGATCAGTAGTGCACGCCAATGTGACAGCCTGGGTAATGGCCATTCTGCACTGACAAACAAGATTTCTGCGCCTTGTGCGGTATGAGCACGAACCCATTCTGGAAAACGGATATCATAACAGATTAATCCGGCACATAACGTGCCTTCCAATGTGAAGAGACCTTTGTCTTCTCCCGGCTGCAAATACAGATGTTCATCCATTAGCTGAAACAAATGCAGCTTACTGTATTCGCCAACGAGTTCACCAGATCGATTAAATACAAACATACGATTAGTTACACCGGAGGCGTTCCTGCTAGCGACTGAACCAGCGACGATATTGATGTTGTATTGCCTGGCTAATCTGGAGATGAATTCCTTGGTAATTTCTCCTTCCGGATCGCCAATATCTTCTAGTCGGGTCAGATCATAGCCAGTGGTCCAAAGCTCAGGGAGAATAAGACAGTCGGGGGCTGTGGCGGCAGCTTCACTAATTTTATTTGCTACAGCAGCATAATTCATATGGGGATTGCCAAATGCTATATCCAGCTGAATCAGGGAGATTCTCATAGGATTCCTCCTTTTTGTTCAAGACTATAGCACCATAAGAGGATAAGCAATGTTGATTTTTAAAAAATGATTTGATATATTAGTTGAGGGGTCAATGATTATCAGTTAATATAATTTTATGCAAAACAATTGTACACAATTAAATTTATAAAGGAGGTATATTTTGACGGAGCACTATCCTGAGGAAGACCGCATATTTGAACTGCTGCAGGCATTAAACAAGGGAATCTGTCCGAAATTTGAACGATGTGCTGGGATTAGTCCCACACGGCTTCGCCTCCTGCATGAATTATTCCAGGTGGATGAAGTCAGCCAAATTACTCTGCAAAAGGGCATGGATATAGACGCGGCCGCCGTCACTCGGCACTTGAAAGGGATGGAAGAGAGTGGGACGATCACTCGCCGCAACAACCCCGCAGATAACAGGGTTACATTGGTCTCATTAACGGATCAAGGGCGGGAAAGAATGATTCAATATGGCGAAGAGAAGAGACGATTTGTTGCTACTCTGCTTACTGGATTTAACGATCAGGAGCGAAAAGTGCTCATAGATATGCTTAATCGTCTGCAATCTAATATCAATCTGTTGTAAATGTAACTACCCAAATTACACATTCAAAGGAGAAATACACATATGAACGCTACACAAACACAAACCAATGATTTTAAAGAAATTATTACGGGTCGCCGCTCTATCCGCAAATATGATCCATCCGTTAAGATCAGCAAAGAAGAGATGACTCAGATTCTTACGGAAGCGACTCTTGCACCTTCTTCTTTGAACATGCAGCCTTGGCGGTTTCTTGTCATTGAAAGTGACGAAGCAAAAGCGACTTTAGCTCCTCTTGCTCGCTTTAATAGCGTACAAGTTGAAACCTCTGCAGCTATGATTGCCATCTTCGGTGATTTGAACAATTTCGACTATGCAGAGGACATTTATGGCACAGCTGTTGAACGTGGACTAATGCCTGCTGAAGTAAAAGAAAATCAATTAACTAGATTATCTGCTCACTTTGCTACCTTGCCACGTGAAGTTAACAAAGATACTGTGCTTATTGATGGTGCTCTTGTTGCAATGCAGTTGATGCTGGTTGCCCGTGCACATGGTTACGATACAAACCCAATCGGCGGTTATGAAAAAGATCAACTCGCAGAAGCATTTGGCATGGAAAAAGATCGTTATGTTCCTGTAATGTTGCTTTCCATCGGTAAGGCTGTTGATGCAGGTTACCCATCTGTCCGTTTGCCTATCGATAAGATTGCTGAGTGGAAATAATATTTATATCTTAGGAGGAATAAACAATGATCATTACCCATGCAGTACTTAAAGTGAATCCGGAACGCCGCGAGCAGTTTTTGGCGGAATCCAAAACACTTCTCACAGCTACTCACGCTGAAGAAGGAAATCTCTCTTACGAGCTGTATGAGAATGCTGGAGAAGCAAACTCATTTATTATGGTGGAGACTTGGCGCGACGCTGAAGCCGTATCCAGCCACAATACGAGCCCTCATTTTACCGCGTTCTCAGCTAAAGCTGGTGAATTCTTGGCTGCGCCACTAGACGTAAAAGTATTTAGCGCAGAGCAAGTGAAATAAGTTATCTCGATTCTTAGTGAATCTTGTTTTATCCTAAACAGGGATGATCCATAGCCATAATGGCTCGGGCATCCCTGTTTTTGTCTTCCCCGTTATATAAGGCCCATTGTCATGTATAATGATCGTTATAAATTATCAAGGTGGAGTAGTAGCTATGAAAATCAAAATTACAAAGAGTGGCTTGAAAAAGGACGAGGTATTCTTTCTCACAGATTTTGGCGAGGGTCGGGGGATTTGGTGCGGTGCTCCTGTGAACCCAGGGACAGAAACGGATGTGGAATTCGAGCTTCCGGAGCTGCTGATGAGATGGGTGGATATTCTACCTGTATCTACTAGTGAGTTCAATATTAGGTTAGAGGTAGATAAGGTTGTTTTTACCGGAGTACTGGAGAATATTGAAGAGGACGGAACTGGATTTTTGCGAATAGGTGAAAGTTTAGTGATGTTCGAGTGTCTCGGTGAGCCTATGGCGCTTGGTGTGTTTGTAGAAGTACAGGTTCGTAATGTGAGCATCTACCCCTTGAGTATTTGACGCTTATCAGGGACTAAGATAACATACAAAGATAACATTAGATTCAGAAGTAAGTATGAGGAGTAGAAGTCTATGAACACCGAAATTCAGCAATTTAAGACTGAATTCTTCAAGGCGCTGGCTCATCCGATGCGAATTCGTATACTGGAACTGCTCAGCGAAGGTGAGAAGAATGTGAATGAGCTACAAGCCATTCTAGGATCAGAAGGTTCTGCTGTATCTCAACAGTTAGCTGTTTTACGCGCCAAGAATGTAGTAGCCAGTGTAAAAGAAGGCACCACTGTGATCTATTCGTTACGTGATCCTCTGATTAAAGATCTTCTGGTCGTAGCTAAACAAATATTTGATAACCATCTGGTGAATACCATTTCATTGCTCGAAGGTATGCGCGGAGAATAAAGGAATAACATTATTTTGGCGTTGACAACAGTTGCGTCCTAGAGTAATGTTCTTCTTATATTCAAATAATCAGATATTTAAAGAAAAGAAGGTTTGATCATGATAGGGTGGGGCCGATATAAAGGCTACAACATGAATGCATTCCGCAAGGATTTGATTTCGGGGACAATCGTCGGTGTTATTGCCATTCCTTTGGGGATGGCATTTGCTATTGCATCCGGTGTAAAACCGGAGTATGGCATTTACACGACAATCGTTGCCGGAATATGTATTTCATTGTTCGGAGGATCAAAATTTCAGATTGGTGGGCCAACAGGTGCTTTTATTCCTATCTTGTTTGCCATTGCGATGGAGTATGGTTATGAGAACTTGCTTATCGCTGGGATGATGGCAGGGGTTATTCTAGTTCTCATGGGGTTATTAAAGCTGGGTGTATTGATTAAGTTTATTCCGAGGCCAGTAACGATTGGTTTCACAGCAGGGATAGCGGTCATTATCTTCACCGGACAGATTGCTAATTTCCTTGGATTAAGGAGTATAGAGCGGCATGAGAGCTTTATAGATAACATGAAAGAAATTGGGCTTCATCTATCGACGATGAATGGATACAGTATCCTGACAGCCGTGATTTGTCTTGCCGTCGTTATCCTAGCGATTCGATTCGCACCGAAGGTGCCTGGATCATTGGTGGGACTTCTGTGCGCGACTGTGATTGCTGCGTTATTCTTTAGCGGTAAAGTGACTACGATTGGCTCTGCTTACGGAGATATCCCTAATACCTTACCAAGCTTTCGATTTCCGGACATTACTTGGGAACGAATTACCCTGCTAATTCGTCCGGCATTTATCATTGCAATGCTAGGTGCTATAGAGTCATTGTTATCCGCTGTTGTAGCGGATGGAATGACAGGTAGCCGCCATAATAGTAACCGAGAACTGATTGGTCAGGGGATCGCAAATATTGCTGCTCCATTGTTCGGAGGCATACCAGCGACAGGTGCAATTGCTAGAACAGCGACGAACATCAAGAGTGGCGCTGTTTCTCCAATCTCAGGGATCGTTCACGGGGTTGTAGTGTTTCTAATTCTCCTGTTGTTCGCACCCTATGCTTCCAGTATTCCTTTGGCTGCGATGGCACCGATCTTAATGGTAGTAGCTTGGAATATGAGTGAGCGCAAAGAGTTCCTTCATCTGCTTAAGATTAAGACCGGCGATTCCTTGGTGTTGTTCATTACTTTCTTGTTAACGATATTTGCAGATTTAACGCTGGCTGTAGAGGTGGGATTAATTCTTGCGGTTATTCTGTTTGTGAAACGAATGGGAGAGGTTCATTTGGTAGCCAAAGTGCTGCCTGATCCGAAGTCCGTTAAGGTAGAGGCACATATGGTTACGGAGAGTCATGATTGTCCGCAAATTGGAATTTACACGGTGGAAGGTCCGCTGTTTTTTGGCGCTGCTTATCGATTCGATGACACTATGCCAAGCTATGGCGACTCGAATCAGCCCAGAATTATATTAATGCGGATGGGGAAAGTCCCTTTTATGGATACCACCGGAGAATCCAATTTAGCTGGGCTGGTGCGGCATTTACAAGCCGTTGGAGGGAAACTAATGATCTCCGGCATTCAGCCACAGCCGCTTGAGCTACTCAAGAGGACTGGACTGTATAACACCATAGGTGAGGCTCAGTTTTATCCACACACCGGGGAAGCAATTAATGACGCACTTAACAGCATCGATTACAATAAGTGCATTGGATGTAGCCATGCTGCTTTTAGGGAGTGTACAGCGTTCTCCTGTCAGGAAGAAGCGGGAAGTGTGCGTGGTCTGAAAGGGCGCAAGAAACCTGTAATTGCACCTGAACTAAATAGTGGTCTTTGAGTTAAATAGAAAAGAGTTAGCCCGGACGTTTCTGCGTCCGGGTTTTTGGTACAAATATAAGAAAGTATAAGTTTCACACTATACATTATCCTTCTATTTCTCGCCTAAACGCTTATCATCCTAATAAGGACGATGAAGACGTTTATGCTTGAAATTGGACTTGGGAATGCCAAATTTGTACAATTGTGTATAAGTTAAATGTAAACTATCTTGATAAGGAGAATATAAGCTCATGAAGGAATTGAAATATCCGAAGGTGTTTATGCTCTTGGCAGGCCTGTCTGTGGCGACATTGGCCGTATATCGTGTAGTGTCGCTACAGACGGATTCGTTTTATGCATTTTTACTCTGGAATTTATTCCTGGCTTGGATTCCATTCCTGTTCTCTATGGCTGCTTATGAACTGGATAAAAGGAAGATAGGTGGCTTGCTGCTTGTTCCGCTAGGCGTTGCTTGGCTGCTGTTCTTTCCAAACGCGCCTTATCTCATGACGGATCTGGTGCATCTAACGATAAGAAAAAGCAGATATATCGTGGATGGCACCATTCAGAATCGGTATTGGTATGATCTGGTTACTCTCCTGTTGTTCACTTGGAGCGGCTGGTTGACCGGGTTCTTCTCTTTATACCAGTTCCAGACGGTTGTTTATCGCAAAAGCAGCCTGCTCTTCTCTTGGATATTCGTACTCGCAGCATGTGTACTTGGGGGGTATGGTGTCCTGCTTGGCCGAGTCTACAGGCTGAATAGCTGGGACGTACTGACGGACCGGCATCAGTTATACCAACTGGTTATGGACAGCTTGAATCGACAGTCGGTATTTTTTAGCTTGTTCATTGCGTTTGTATTGCTGGTTATCTACACTACGATGTACTGTTTGCTAAACGGTCTTGGAACCAGTGAAAGAGGAAGGGACACCAAGCGCATACGTGGTTAATCCATAAATTCCGGATCAAATTGGTATTGCTTCAGATCTACCACACCTTTTTCATTAAAAATAATGCCTTCCTCCTGCAAATAAAGCTTCTGAAGGGAGCTAGATTCATCTTCAGTCAGGGAGATCATGCCCTTGGCATTTATGACCCGATGCCAGGGGAGTTTATGTTTTCTGCTCATGGAGTGAAGGATACGAACTACCTGTCTCGCGCCTCTTGGGCTTCCTGCCGCACGTGCTATTCCTCCGTAAGTCATCACCTTACCTTCAGGTATGGATTGTATGATACGTATCACTTGTTCCGTAAATGGTGTCATAGGGAGCTCCTATCTCTTATTTTTATCATTTTCGACGTGGATACCCGTGACTTAAGTCATGGGAGGAAACGTCGTTGGCGAAAGCCAAAGTGTTCCTTCCGATTCGCTTTCACTTCTTGCTTTTTTTACCAAAGAATATGGTATTGTTAGATTAGTGAAAGGTGGTGAGTCTCATTGTCTACTATTACTGCAAAAATACAAATTTACGTTCCAGACGAACAAGTTGATTCTCTGGTAATTACAACAAACGCATATCGTAAAGCTTGCAACTGGTTATCTGCTAAGGTATTCGAAACAAAAGAATTGAATCAAGCTAAACTCAATTCAAGTTTCTATACATTATTGAGAGAAACTTTTTACTTAAAAAGTCAAATGGCTCAATCGGTTATGAAAACCGTCATTGCTCGTTATAAATCTGCTAAATCTAATGGTCATCAGTGGTCGTTAATCACCTTTAAGCAACTGGAGTATGATTTAGTCTGGAATCGTGATTATTCTCTTAACAAAAATCATTTTTCCGTCAATACGTTAGATGGACGTTTGAAATTTCGTTTTGAAAAACAAGGTATGAAGAAATACTTCGACGGTACTTGGAAATTCGGCACCGCAAAGTTAGTCCATAAATTTGACAAGTGGTTTTTGCATATTCCTGTGACTAAAACGTTTGAAGAAATTAGTGACACAAGCATCAATAACGTTGTTGGTATTGATTTAGGCTTGAATTTTTTAGCTACAACTTATGACAGTCAAGGAAAAACCAAGTTTTTCAAAGGTAGAACCATCAAACATAAACGAGGACAGTTCAAAGCTATACGCAAGCAGCTACAACAATGCCAAACCTCTTCCGCACGTAAACGTCTAAAAAAAATAGGTTCAAGAGAAAACCGTTATGTTCGTGATGTTAATCATCAAGTAACAAAGGCACTCGTTGAGCAATATCCAAAAGGGACGTTGTTTGTATTAGAAGATTTAAGTGGTGTTCGTAACGCTACCGAAAAAGTTCTAGTACGCAATCGATATATAAGTGTCTCTTGGGCATTCTATCAATTCCGTGAAATGCTTGAATATAAAGCCAAATTACACAGTCATAAAGTGATGGTAGCAGACCCTAAGTATACTTCTCAAACGTGTCCTAAATGTGGACACGTTGATAAGCGCAACCGTAACAAGAAACAACATACTTTTGGATGTTGTAATTGCCACTACAAATCAAACGATGACCGTATTGGTGCAATGAATCTGTACAGAAAAGGCGTAGAAGCCATGAGTACAGTTACTAGTTAAGCATGTCTTTTCTAGTAGGGGCGAAGTCAACCGTCCTTATGTTCTAACACGCTAAGGTAGGAGTACCATCACGTACGTCGGCACTACTGGTTAGGAATAAGTCTAGAAGGCTTGTATGAAGTACAAGCACCGTCTACGTTGTAGGCGGAGACAAGCTCGTGACTTTAGTCATGAGTTGTTGACCAAATTATACCAGATGATCACTGTAATCATAAACAATCGACAAAACCGCTGCTAAAGCGGTTTTTTTATATTTAACTGATGAAGTTTACTCCCCCTCGCTAAGAAGTTGATCCCTTTTCAGTATAATTTTGGCGGATAGTATTTAGTGAGATGGGGGATAATTTCTAGGAAACCTATTGTGACAGGAGTGACTACTGTGGAGGAACAGACAGCACGCAAAGATTCTCAACAAAATACGACGTCTGGGCAGACTCCGAGTACGTCACTAGATGAAATGATGAACCTGTTTCGACAAATATTCAAGGATGATGGCACCCTTAGAATCAGAGTGCTAAATAATGAGTACAGTGAAAGTCTTCGCTTCGGATTAGTCTATGTTGACGGGATGGTTGACAAGCATATGATTCAGGAGGGAGTTATTAAGCCATTGATGGCTTTTAATTTCACCAGAATGGATGATGGCAACACAGCTGAACTGATGGAGAAGATTCGGACGCAGGTCATTAACATTACTGATGTGGTTGCCTCTACAGATTTGAATGAAATGATCAGTGCGATTATAGCTGGCAAGACTTTATTGCTGCTCGACGGTTATGCTGGTGTTCTCAATATTAATGCACAAGGCTGGGAGACAAAGGCTATTACGGAGCCAGTCACCGAGAAAAGTGTTTATGGTCCGCGGGAAGGATTTACAGAATCGCTGCTAGTTAACCTGACTCAAATCCGTCGAAGACTACAAGATCCTGATCTGAAGTTTATTTTTAGCCAGATCGGGACACGTTCCAATACACAGATATGTATCTGCTATATGGAAAGCCTGGCATCACCAAGTATTATTAAAGAATTGCAGGATCGACTTAAGCAGGTGGATATAGATCTTATTCTGGATACGGCATATCTTTCGGAATTAATAAGAGACGAACCCTTTTCACCCTTTGAAATGACAGGAAGCACAGAACGACCGGATTCCTTAGTCAGTAAAATGATGGAGGGTAGAGTGGCCTTACTCATAGAAGGTAGTCCGTATGCGATGACCGTACCCTATCTATTTGTGGAAAATTTTCAAGCAAGTTCTGATTATTACATTAACTATTATTTTGGTTCATTTAACCGAATGCTAAGAATGGTTGGAGCTTTTCTGTCTATTAGTATTCCCGCACTTTATGTGGCTTTGGTCACCTTCAGTCAGGAAATGATACCGACCCAGTTATTGCTCAGCATTGCTACTTCAAGAGTAGCAGTCCCCTTTCCGACAGTAGTAGAGGCAGTGTTCATGTTAACGATATTTGAAATCCTAAGAGAGGCAGGAGAACGGATTCCTACCTATATTGGACAGGCGATCAGTATCGTAGGGGCTCTTGTGTTAGGGCAGGCGGCCGTAGAAGCAAGATTAGTAAGTGCTCCGATGATTATTGTAGTCGGTTTAACCGGAATTATGACGCTGCTCAATCCTAGATTGACGGGTCCATTAATTGTAGTAAGAGCACTTCTACTAATTGCAAGCTTTATGCTAGGGGTTTACGGGTACTTTCTCGGGATACTCGGGCTTGTTATTCATTTGATGAGTCTGCGCTCCTTTGGGGTATCATACATGCTTGGGATAGGCTCTATCCGTCCGCAGGATATTAAAGATACAGCGATCAGGGCACCGTGGTGGCATATGCATCTGCGTCCAGCGATGATCGGGGCACGAAACAGGAAGAGAAAAGGGTCCAATAAAATAGAGAGAAGGCCATGAACATGCTGAAAAAGGTAATCCTGGCCTTTATATCCCTGATCCTTCTTATAAGTGTAACTGGCTGTTGGAACTACTCTGAAGTGGATGATATATCGATTGTAGCCGGGGTGGGGATTGACAAGGGCGAATCTGAAGGGGAACTGTCAGTAACGGTAGAGATTGTGGATACGAAGGTAGGGATGAAATCAAGTCCAGCTGGATTTAAAATACTAACACTCTCTGGCAAGACGATTTTTGAGATTGCGCGAGGAATAATCTCCATAACAGGAAAAAAATTATTTTGGAGTCATTCCAAAGCGATTGTTCTCAGTGAAGAGCTAGCCCGGGAAGGAGTTATCAAAGTGATTGATTGGTATAACAGAGATACAGAGACACGATCGGATGTATACATATTCGTCTCTAAAGAGAAGACGGCTAAGGAAGTGATCAGTCTAAGCAGTGTAACGGAAAGTATTACAGCCTTTGCACTAGCACAACAGATGAGGTCTGAGAAGAATGTCAGTACGGCTCCCGTCGTGGAAGTTTGGGATTTCATTGATAAGTTAGAGGCTTCTGGCGAATTTGCAATGGCCCCACTTATTAATATTCATGAACAAAATAAGACGAAAAATGCTCAGGTAAGTGGGACAGCTATATTCAGAATGGATAAAATGGTTGGCACGATCAGCGGTGAAGAAACGAAATATATGCTGTTTGCCATAAATCAAATCGAGGGTGGGGTGCTACCCTTAAATGATGAACAAGGAAAACCTGCCTTTTCGCTTGAGATTCTGTCCAATAAAACAAAAGTAAAGCCAGTATGGATCGATGGCAAATTGCAAATGCAAATTAACACAGAAACGCAAGTCGGACTGGATGAGGTAATGACTCCGGAAGAATTCAATAATATTGATAGCAAGAACGTTCTTGAGAAGCGGGCCGGAAAGGAATTACAGAAGCGGATCCTTTCCGTCATCCATAGGGTTCAGCAGGATTATCATGCCGATATTTTTGGGTTTGGAGAGCTTGTGCATGAGAGAATGCCGCAAACCTGGAAGAAAGTTAAGGAAAACTGGGGACAGGAATTTTCCGAATTGGGCGTTGTTGTAAATTCCAAAGTGTTTATTAAGAGTAGTGGACAAACCTCTAGATCTATCCAGACTCATTAAAAATAGGTGATGAAGTGGTTGTAATCGTAATTCTTGTTTATGTGGTTATCGTATTGTTCGATCCTTACGGATTGTTAAAGCAGGGGATGAAGCGGGACTTTTGGGTTTGTTCAGCCTTATGTCTAGTTTCATTTGGTATTGCTATTGCATTGTCCATGAAGTGGTCGATTCCCAGCCCTTCACCACTAATTGCAAATTGGATCAAGAAGCTATTTTAGGGAACAAGCTTAAAAGGAGAAAGTGTATGAATAAGGAGATCATTCCTGTAGGGCATATGATTAGCGTTACGGTTTTGTTTACTGTAGGAACTTCCATATTTATGGGCTTGCCAGGACAATCTGGTAACAGCAAGTGGATCGCTCTGCTTTTTGCCATGGTACTTGTAGTTCCTCTTATACTGATATACGCAAGACTTCATGTTCTTTTTCCGGGTAAGGATCTGTTTGATATGCTGATCGCTGTATATGGAAGAGTTCTCGGGCGAATGATCTCCTGTCTCTATATTTGGTATGCTTTTCATCTGGGGGCACTGGCTCTCAGGGTCTTTGGAGAATTCAGTAGATCGGTCGCCTTGACCGAAACACCGATGCTTGTTCCTATGCTATGTCTTGGGTTATTGTGCATTTGGGTGGTTAAGGCGGGGATTGAGGTGCTGGGAAGAAGCGCGAAACTTCTGCTTCTATTTACTATAGCTGTGAATTTGATTATTTTCACATTATCTATTTCCAAGCTAGAGTATCATCATTTACTCCCATTGTTTGACAAAGGCTTACAGTCGGTATTAAGTGATACTATGGGCACGTTTTCTGTTACATTTGCAGAGATTATAATAATACTGGGGGCATTTAGTACTATATCGAACAAAGCCGCAGGTAAGAAAATATTATTTGGTGGTGTACTGATTTCTGGGATGATTATTCTTTCGGCTACGCTACGTAATCTATTGATGCTCGGCCCTGAAGTAGTGTCCAGTCTGAATTTTCCCTCTTATGTGTCTGCGAGTCGTATTAATGTAGGTGATTTTCTGTCCCGAATTGAGGCTTCCACAGCTGTTGTATTTGTAATCACAACCTTCATAAAAGCGAGCTTATGTCTATACGTAGCTAGCAGTGGAGTAGCTAAAGTATTCAAGTTAAAAAGCTATCGCTCTGTTGTGCTTCAGATGGGACTGCTCATGATTTATTTTGCCGATTTCGTGTACAAGGATATGTTGGAGATGCAGTATTTTTCCTACCATATTTATAAAATCTACGCGCTTCCATTTCAGGTGATTATTCCGTTGATACTATGGATTTGCGCTGAAATTATGGTTAGTAGAAGTAAACATAAGCAGCAGACAGCATCACAACAATAGGCCTTCATTCGAACATTCCTGATCTCTAGTAAAGATTAGGAATTGTTTGATTTTAAAACTAAACATAAGTTAGCTATAATGATAGATACATAGAATGGTTGTTTTAGAAAAGAGGGAAACAGGTATGAACGTCAGCAACATCATTATGTCCTCTTATTGGGGTAGAGAGGTTAGACATAAATATATCACTCAAGGATCTAAGGCATTGGCTGTTATTTTTCCAGGTAAAAATTACTCGGCTGAACGCCCTCTGCTAGATTATGCGGCCAAAGCAGCTCGGGAACATAATTGCGATGTCCTGCTGCTTGAATATGGCTACCAGAGTGCTAGAGTAGGTTTTAAGCGTGATGAAATGATTATTCTCATTCAGGAATGTAAGGCGGCCATTGCATCTCTTCCTGAATACAAAAAAATTCTATTCATTAGCAAAAGCGTGGGTTCGGTCATAGCAGGGAAAATTTCAGAAGAGCTGGAAATACAGAAAAAGACGTCTCATTTATATATAACACCATTACCTGAGGCGATCCCTTTGATACAGCAGAGTCGTGGGACTGTAATTTATGGGGGAAGCGACCCTTTATTTAGCGAACAGCTTTCTGGTGAAATTAGTGGGCTTCATCATTTAAAAGTGTATAGAATCGATGATGCTAATCATAGCCTTGAGGTAGAGCAGGTCAACGAGTCACTAGCCATTCTGCTTGTTATTATAAATTTTTATCATGAATTTTTCCGTGAAGCTTTAAATACATAACCTTTGGAGGATGCTTATTATGATTTTGGAAGCTGCGATGCTGCAAGTGAAGTCTGGTTTAACCACTGAATTTGAAAAAAGCTTCAAGGAGGCATCAAGCTTAATTTCTTCGATCGAAGGCTACATAGGGCATGAACTGCAACATTGCTTGGAGGATGATCATAAGTATCTGCTGCTTGTGAAGTGGAGAACGCTTGAAGATCACACCATAGGATTCAGAGAATCCAGCCAGTATCAGGAATGGAAGGCGCTACTTCACCATTACTACGACCCATTTCCGGTTGTTGAGCATTTTACCTGCATTAATCTGGACTAATTGGAGGCTGCCGAATGAAAGCGAAGCTTGTTGGGAAAGGCAGAACAGCGGAGATCTGGCAGCATGATGATCAGAGGATTCTTAAATTGTACTTAGAGGATGTTTCAGAGCAGAATATTAGCCGAGAATATAAGATTAGCCAGTTTGTGCACTCGCAGGGCGTCCGGACACCACAGCCCTTTGAACTCATTTCTGAACAATCAAGACAAGGTATTGTATTTCAACAAATTAAAGGTCCCTCCCTGCTAAAGGTGATGGGTGAGAAGCCTTTGAAAGTTAGTAAGTATGCCAGAATGATGGCTAGGCTTCAATACGATTTGCATAAGCTTGAAATTACTGAGGAGATCGGACAGCAGAAGGATATATTGAAGTGGAATATCATGGGTGCTCTAATGCTTAGTGAAGATGAGAAGTCAGCCATCCTGAGCTATCTGGAGAAGTTACCACAAGGGAACCATTTATGTCATGGAGATTTCCATCCTGACAATGTGCTTATGGATGATCAGCTCTGGGTAATCGACTGGATGACAGGTGTGGTGGGAGAACCAGCGGCCGATGCTGCGCGATCTGTAGTGATGTTCAGTATGGGAGCCATGCCCCCTGGAGCCTCTGCCTTATCGAGAATGATGATAGGTTTTATTAGAAAGAAATTAACCAAGGGATACATTCGGGAGTATCTCCGTTTATCAGGTCTCACCTATGAGGACGTAGACCGCTGGATTTTGCCAATCGCTGCCGCGCGTCTGGTGGAAGGACTTCCGCCACCGGAGAAGGAGCTTCTAGTAAAAGAAGTTCGTAAACGTCTGCAGACCTTAACCCGTGGGACTACTTGATCATGACAAGAAACGGAGTGTATTCCATGACTACCTATATTGCGCTGCTTCGTGGCATTAACGTCGGTGGCAACAAAATCATTAAGATGCAGGATCTGAAGACAATGTTGCAGTCCCTTGGTTTTCACAATGTACGAACGTATATTCAGAGCGGAAATGTAGTATTTGAAAGTGATGAGGAATCGGAGAGTCTCCTTAGCGGAGTCATTGAACGTCAGATTCATGAGGTGTTTGGTTTTGAGGTCTCTGTTATGATTCGTACACTGGCTGAGATGGAGGAAGTTCTCGCTAACAATCCTTTTCCGTTATCTGAGCCAGAGGCGTTCAAGAGATGGTATGTCTCCTTTTTACCGGCTGAGCCTTCAGCCGAGGCGCTTGAAAAGCTGCGTATTTATGAGGATGGACCAGATAAAGTGCGTTTTGTCGGCAGAGAGATGTACGTGTTATATGAGGTCAGTGTGAGCCAGTCGCCGCTTTTCAAGGTTCCTTTTGACAGAATATTGGGTATGACGATTACAGCACGTAACTGGAATACAGTGAATAAGCTCGTTGCTATGGGCAGGATGGAATAGTCTATTTTAAAATATTTACTTGGGTTGGGATTTGAACAGAAAGCCTCCACAGTTGTGGGGCTTTTTTTGCGTTCTGGCACGGTCTTGTATATTCAGCAAACATTCAGCTTGGACTCATTGAGAGTTAAGGTAAGGGTGAAATAATACACCTACAGAAAGTTTGAACCGGGGGCACAGAACTGCCGGAATATAGACGATCAAAGGATAGGAGTGGATGGAGATGAGTACGTTCAAAAAAATAAGCTCGGATCTTATACTGTGGCTCATTTTATTACTTGCCGCTTTTTTGTACGGTTACGGAGTTTGGAATGACCACTATGTGAATACATACTACACCACCGCGGTGGGAAGTATGCTGCAGAACTTTCATAATTTCTTCTTCGCTTCACTGGACTCCGCGGGTTCAGTAACGGTGGATAAACCACCAGTTACCTTTTGGATTCAGACCCTTAGCGCGCTTATCTTCGGGCTGCATGGTTGGAGTGTGATTTTGCCACAGGCACTTGGCGGCGTGGGCTCCGTGTTACTTGTATACCTGCTGGTGAAGCCTGTCTTTGGCAGAGCGGCAGCACGTATCGCAGCTCTAGTCATGGCAACTACTCCGGTAGCAGCGGCAGTCAGCCGGACGAACAATATTGATGCATTGCTTGTATTCACCCTTCTGCTCGCGGCATGGTTTCTATTTAAAGGGACGAAGAGCAACAAGATGGGCAGCCTTCTCACCGCATTTGCGTTAATCGGTGTTGGGTTTAACGAGAAGATGCTGCAGGCGTACATGGTTCTACCGGCTTTTTATTTCTTTTATGTCTTAGCTGCCAAAGTGAATTGGAAGCGGAAGACGGGAGTATTGGCCGCCTCCACAGCAATATTGCTTGTGGTCTCCTTATCCTGGGCAGTGATCGTGGATTCGATCCCCGCCAGCAAACGACCTTATATCGGCAGCAGTGGTACTAATTCAGTGCTGAATCTTGCTTTTGGGTACAATGGCGTAGCCCGATTAACAGGGGATCGCGGGGCAGGTGGTAGCGGCAGCGGAATGCCTGGAATGAATGGCGGCGAGATGCCGAACATGAATGGTGAGATGCCAGCTTTGAATGGTAAGATGCCGAACATGAACGGCGAGATGCCAGCTATGAATGGGTCAGGCAGTAATAGTGGCACTGATGGTGGGCGTGGAGCATTTTCGGGCCAGCAAGGTACAAATTCGATCTCGAATAGCCAGACTGGTGACGATGATGGAGGTGCACCAGGTCAACCTCCTAGTGGAACAGACAGTCAAGGTCGGCAATTTGGCGGCGACGGCGGCGGGCGGGGAAATCTCGGCGGCATGAATGGCGGTGGAAGCGGAGGCGGAATGTTCAATACAGGAACAGCAGGCCCACTGCGCCTGTTCCAATCAGAGCTATCAGGTCAAGCTAGCTGGATGCTGCCTTTCGTATTGATAGGCATCATTGGATTATTCGCCAATCTGCGGAGAAAGTACTTTACCCAAGCGCATAAAGAAGCTCTTTTCTGGTTAGCATGGCTGGTGCCCGTTATGGGATTCTTCAGTATCGCAGGGTTCTTCCATCAATATTATCTGGTGATGATGGCTCCGCCAATTGCAGCGTTAGTCGGTGCAGGATGGTCAAAGCTGTGGACGCTATATCGCGAGCACTCTGGTTGGCTGTCTTGGCTATTGCCAGCCGCAACGCTGGTTACAGCAGGTTTCCAGTGGTACATTGTGCATCCTTATAACGATACAATCGGCAGTGGCTGGTCCATTGGGATTTTAGCTGCAGGCATTGTAGTTTCGCTGGTACTGGTAGTTCTTAAAGGCAAGAAGAAATCCTTTATATATGCGACAGGCATTGCAGCCGTATTAGTATTGTTAATTGGGCCGTTTTACTGGGCAGCTACCCCCATTACTTATGGCTTGAACAGTCAAACCCCAGAGGCAGGCCCGAGCGGTAGTGAGGGTAGAGGGGGAATGGGAGGCAATTCAAGCAATTTTGGACGTAATAGCGCCGCAAGTGCGAATGAGAGTCTGTTGTCCTATTTGGAGGAGAACAATACTGGGGAGCCTTATCTGTTTGCTACATTGGATTATGGCACAGCAGCTCCTTATATCGTTGACAAGGGTGCATCGGTTGTTATTTTGAACGGATTTTCTAATTCAGACACCGTGTATACCCCAGATACCTTAAAGGCGTTTGTAGAGAGTGGGAAGGTGAAGTACTTCCTGATCAATAGCGGTGGTATGGGTGGCGGACGTGGGGGTAGCTCCGAGTTGACGACTTGGATCACAGAGAATGGTACAGAAGTTCCAGCAGCCGATTGGGCAGGTAGTGATGCAGGAGACAGCGGGACATTATACAAAGTCACTTTAAACTAGGCGAATGTTAATCATATGAGGCGTGTTATGAGATAGATCAGGCACGCTTCATTATTCAAATTTAAGGAGGAGCTGCTCATGAGTATCAACGTGCGCTATTCCATTATTATACCGATGTTTAACGAAGAGGCGGTCATTCAAGAGACGTATCGGCGTATCAAAAAAGTAATGGGTTTAACTAATGAAGTGTATGAGCTGATCTTTGTAAATGATGGCAGCACAGATAATTGCGCTCAGATGATTGAGGAATACAGCTACTGGGATGAGAGTGTGAAGCTGATCGATTTGTCTCGTAACTTTGGACATCAGATCGCTATTACTGCCGGAATGGATTACGCTCTAGGGGATGCAGTTGTCATTATTGATGCTGATTTGCAAGATCCGCCGGAACTGATTCTGGACATGATTGCGGAATGGAAGCAGGGGTATGAAGTTGTATATGCCAAAAGGATAAAGCGCAACGGAGAGTCCTTATTCAAAAAGTGGACGGCCAGCCTATTTTATAGAGTGCTACGTTATTCAACTGATATTTCAATACCTGTAGATACGGGGGATTTCCGCCTCATCGATCGTAAAGTCTGTGAAGAGCTCAAACGCCTTCCAGAGAAAAATCGGTTCGTACGCGGGCTAGTCAGCTGGGTCGGTTTTCGGCAAAAAGCCATTGAATATGAACGCGATGAACGTCTGGCGGGAGAAACTAAATATCCGCTGAAACGGATGATCAAGCTCTCTCTGGATGGAATTACTTCCTTCTCTTATAAACCGCTGAAGCTGGCAGGATACCTTGGCGCGCTGCTGTCGGCTTCCGGTTTTCTATATCTGATGTATGTGCTATATCTGGTGATTTTTACGGATTCAGTCGTTAAGGGCTGGGCATCGATGATCGGAATCACACTAACCTTTAATGGCTTTGTGCTCATTATGTTAGGGATTCTGGGTGAGTATGTCGGTCGGATTTATGACGAGACCAAGGGACGTCCGCTCTATATTGTTCAAGAGTTCTACGAAGGTAAGAAACAACAGGATGTTCATGAGCAACAAGTTTTACATCGTCAATAAATGTAAGGGGAGGGATTCGTTGTGAAGATTAGGAAAGCGGTTATTCCTGCCGCGGGTTTAGGCACTCGTTTCCTGCCTGCAACAAAAGCTCAGCCAAAGGAAATGCTGCCCATTGTGGATAAACCGGCGATACAATATATCGTAGAAGAAGCTGTTCGATCCGGCATTGAAAGTATCATTATCGTGACGGGGCGAAACAAGAAGTCGATTGAAGATCATTTCGATAAATCAGTGGAACTGGAACAGACGCTTTTGGAAAAAGGAAAAGAGGAGCTGCTTCGTGAAGTCCAAGCGATTAGTGAACTGGCCAGCATTCATTACATTAGGCAAAAAGAGCCGCTAGGACTAGGTCACGCCATCCTTTGTGCGGAACAGTTCATTGGCGATGAGCCCTTCGCTGTTCTGCTCGGTGACGATATCATGGTCTCGGAGGATCCGGCGATGCTGCAAATGATGCGATTGTATGAACAAGAGGAGAAGACCATCGTCGGTGTTCAGCAGGTACCACGACAGGAGGTTCATAAATACGGAATTATTTCATCAAGCGGTTCTCTGCAAGGCGTCCATGAAGTTAAAGGTTTGGTGGAGAAGCCCTCCCAGGATACGGCACCTTCGGAGTATGCGATCATGGGACGTTACATTTTGGAACCTTCGATATTTTCGGTGCTGGCTAAGCTCCAGCGTGGAGCAGGTGGCGAATATCAACTGACTGATGCATTACATGAGGTATGCCGTAATGAAGGTCTGCTGGCGCTGGATTTGAACGGGCAACGTTATGATATTGGTGATAAATTCGGCTACATTCAGGCTACGCTGGAGGTCGGATTGATGCGGGAGGAGTTGCGTCCATTACTGGTTTCGTATTTGCAAAAGCTGGCTGCTAGTCTGAAGGAAAGTGAAGAAGTGGGGGCGTTACCTTGGGGTACACGCTAGTGATTGAAGGAGACTGTTCCAAACGATCCTAACATTGTCTCCGGCGGCGGTGGGATGATGTTTGGGGCAGTTTTTTTTGCGCGTGGGCGTTTAAAGGGCAGGTGGGGAGGAACTAATAAGTGTACTTTATACAATTAAAAGCGCATCAGACTGCTACGTATCGACTTAGTTGCACTTGATACACTTATTTCTTCATAATCCAACAGGAAAACTCTGTCCAAGTTAAAATATGAAATAGCTGCACCAAGTGCAGTTATTTTTTGCGATATAAAAAATCCGGAGGACAGATTCCTAAGAATCGTCTCCGGATCTATATTTTCAGTCATTGATTAAGCCTTTAGTACATCATGATCCACGTAACGCGTACCATTTAACTCGCTAATCACATTAATGGCTACCTTCGCACCATCGCCTGCTGTAATAATGGCATGTACACTTACTCCGGCAACAGTACCTGCAGCCCAAATGCCTTCAATATTTGTTTTACCTTCTGGATTAACAGCGATTACTGTTTTGATTCTTGGCTCTGTACCATCCTTAGTTTCCACGCCTGCTTTGGCGGCTAGATCTGTAAGGGCACCTGTTGCAAGAATAACATGTTTGGCTTCATAAATGATTCCGTCTTCGGTTTCAATGACAAATCCATTGCCGCTGGAAGTAAGGTTAATAGCTTGTTCTGCTACCAGCTCAGCGCCAAATTTGACGGCTTGCTTATGTCCGGTTTCTACGAGATCAGGACCGCCTACTTCGGAAATTCCATAAAAGTTCTCAAACCATCCTCTACGGGTCATGCCTTTATCATTGTCGATCAGTAGTGTTTTTTTGCCCGCCTTGGCGGCGAACAGGGCTGCGCTTGCACCGGCAGGACCGGCTCCAATTACGGCGATTTCGTACATTTTTTGACCTCCTCAAAGTTTTGCGGAGCGATGCTCCTTAGAATGGACAACATAGCAAAACTACTTCGTAAGCATGGGCTTAGTTTTGCGGAGCAAAACTCGCATCGTAGACATAGGCTTAAGTCTATCATCTATTATAACGGTTGTTACTCTCTCTTGGCTAATCCTTCCTCGCAAGGAAGGGTAACCCTGAACGTTGTTCCCTCACCGAGGGTGCTGCTTACACTAATCTTGCCGTGATGTGCCTCCACGATAGACTTGGTAATAGAAAGGCCGAGTCCAGATCCACCATATTTTCGTGTGCGAGAGGAATCGCTGCGGTAGAAGCGATCGAAGATATGTGGGATATGTTCTGGAGAAATCCCGCAGCCGTTGTCTTGCACCTTTAGAATGGCCTCATTTCCTCTAGCGAGTAAAGAGAGATGAATGGTGCCCGATTCTGCATCCGTATGCTGAACTGCATTGTGGAACAGATTCAGAATCACCTGTTTGATTTTATTAGGCTCATATTTACCATGGATGCCATACGAAATATCAAAAGTAACCTTGCGCTGATCCGCTAATAAGAGCAGATGTGGCTTCATTTCGGCAATGACCTCACCTAGCAGCAGATCCGTCATCTTCAGTTGGGGGGCGCCGTCCATCCGAGCGAGCAGCAGCAAATCCTCCACCAGCTTGTTGATCCGTTTCGATTCGCCATGCATGCTTCGCAATGAATTGTATAACTGTTCTTTGTTATCCGCAGCACCTCGTAGTAAGACCTCCAGAAAACCGTGGATTGAGGTCAATGGCGTTCGCAGCTCATGAGAAGCATCAGCAGCAAAGCGGCGCATTTGTTCCTTGGCTTCCCGTTCATTATGAAAGGATATTTCCAGACGTTCGAGCATACCATTGAATGAATGAGCCAGCTTGTCGATCTCAGTCTGACCTTGGTTAATTGGAAATCGGATATCCAGATTACCGGCATCAATGATCTCGGCGGACTCTCCCATATTTGAAAGAGGGACCAGCGTCTTTCGAAGGGCAGGCAAGTATAGGAAGAAGCCAGCCAATAAAGCAATCACTGACAAACCTGCGTAGATCATTAATTGCTGTAAGATTACTTCCGTAAGAGGTCCGGTATTCACACTCATTTGGAGTAACAATCGAGTATTTCCGGGTCTATAGAGATTCACGAATATAGCCAGATGTTCAGTGCCGTCATCGGCCTCTATGAGCTTGTAATTTCCTGTTGCTCTATCCGTGATATGAATGAGTAGACTATTGTATTGTTCATTCGTTAATCTAGGTGCGGCTGAATCAGATAAAGTCATTTGCTGCAAGTCCCTGAAGGTGCCATCTGAGCTATAAATAGCGAGGGTTGTATGGGCATCCAGCAGGAGTGGACGCCTATTCTCACCGGTTCTTTGGCCATTTGGAATTTTATTCTCGCCGTTTCTTTCCCCCGGCAAATTGCCATTATACTCGGTGTTTCCCTCATTAGGAGTTGTGGTGTCCTCGTCATAGGAATTGAAAAAGTTGAAAAACATCTCACGGGGAACTGAACGTATTTGCGCTTCCATAGACTCTGCTCTATTGCTATATATGAAATCCCGCATGAGTATATATTGTAATACTCCGATTAGAAGCAGCAATCCTGATAGAATGAGCAGCGAAATGGCTAGCAGCTGTTTACGCAGAGAACGTGGTGCGGGCAGCTTACGAAACCATTTAGAGAAGCGCGTACTCATAGATCTACCCGGTAGCCTGCTCCCCGCAGGGTACGGATAATACGGTGCTCCTTATCCCCGAGCTTCTCGCGAAGCGAACGGATATAGACCTCAACGATATTTTCCTCACCACCAAAGTCATAGCCCCACACTTTATCAAGAATCATTGGTTTACTTAGTACAAGGCCATGATTAATAACGAGATACTGTAATAACTCGTATTCCGTGGGAGAGAGTTCAAGGACTTCTTCCTTGAAGCGAATTTCTTTTCTGCGGCTATCCATTCGGAATGGACCGCAGCGCACCTCGCCGAGCAGACCTGGAAACTGATTGCGTAGCCGCGCTTGAATTCGGGCAAGCAATTCGTCGAAGCTGAAGGGCTTGACCATATAATCGTCAGCGCCAATAGTGAGACCCTTGACTCGGTCGTCTACTTCATCCTTTGCAGTTAGCATAATGACGGCTAGTTCCGTCTCTTCCGAGCGAAGGTAATGACATAACTCGAATCCATCCATGCCAGGCATCATGACATCTAGGATGGCTACATGTGGCTTGAACTCAGCAGCGACCGAGATGGCTATGATCCCGTCGGGTGCGGTTCTGACTTCAAATCCTTCGTTAAGGAGACCCAGCTCCAGAAATTGTAGTATATGAGGCTCATCATCTACGAGCAGTAGTCGAACGCCTTGAGCTGCTTTCATCATAGGTACCTCCAAATCAGTGATAGATAGCTACATTATGACATATCCGGTTGAATGTTTGCTGAAGATCCGTTTCTTTGTTTTACGATTAAAGGAGTCTTTTTTTACCTCATGATGATTCAAAGGGGTTAATTTAGTTATAAGTAATATTAATGTGTTTAATAACACACAAGGTTAAAAAATCCGGATTTCCGAAAATGTGATAAAGGGTTTTGACGGCGGATATAGAACACTTTACAATAAGGATAATCTCCTGATTTTGGTGAAAGTTACCCATTTTAGGAAAGATCATTCTACTGTGTTACATTTCCTTCCACGTTTTTCTCATCTTTGTCCATCTTCCTATCAAGGCTCATTTCTTTCAAGTGTATTTCTTGTTCATTCACTTCTTTTTGGAACTTCTGTTCATTCAACCTGTGCTTGCTGAACTTCATATTACCCATAAGTCAAGGGAGGCTTTTCCATGAAGAAAAAGGAAATGGTAGCCATGCTATTGGCTGGAGGCCAAGGCAAAAGATTGAAAGGTTTAACCAAATCGCTTGCCAAGCCCGCTGTTTATTTTGGAGGGACCTACCGGATCATCGATTTCCCTTTAAGTAACTGCTCCAATTCAGGTATTGATACAGTTGGTGTGCTGACTCAATATGAGCCACTCATACTGCATTCTTACATTGGAGTAGGCAGCGATTGGGATTTAAACCGTAAGAACGGTGGGGTATTCGTGTTGCCACCGCATGAACGTGAGAATGGAAGCAGCTGGTATCGGGGAACAGCCGATGCGATTTATCGGAATCTTAAGTTTGTGGATCAGTTTGATCCAGAGCATGTTCTTATTCTGTCCGGTGATCACATTTATAAAATGGATTATCACGCTATGCTTCAATACCACAAGGAAAGAAACGCAGATTGCACGATTTCTGTTATTGACGTTCCGCTGGAGGAAGCAAGCCGATTTGGAATTTTGAATACGGAGGACGATCTAAAAATTTACGAATTTGAGGAGAAGCCCGCTCAGCCAAAAAGCACATTAGCTTCTATGGGTGTGTATATCTTTAAATGGGAGGTTCTCCGCAAGCATCTACTGGAGGACGGGGAGAATGTAGGATCATCCCACGATTTTGGCAAGGATATCATTCCTTTAATGCTGGAGGACGGAAACTCCTTATTTGCGTATCCTTTTGAAGGATACTGGAGAGATGTAGGTACAATAACTAGCTTATGGGAAGCAAATATGGATTTGCTGAGCGATACCCCGCCACTTAATCTAAATGATCCCAGCTGGCGCATTTTTACGCGTAACCCGAATCAACCTGCCCAATATGTCGCCCCTGGGGCGAAAGTGTCAGGCTGCATTATTAATGAGGGCTGCATTGTGCACGGAGAAGTGAATCACTCGGTTCTCTTTTATGGTGTAGAAGTGGGTGAGGGAAGTGTAATTACGGACTCCGTGATTATGCCTAAGGTCAAGATTGGCAAAAACGTACGTATTCATAAAGCGATTATTAGTGAGAATACGGTAATTGACGATTATATGGAAATAGGCATCGAACGGGAGAATGAGAATGAAATTCTGCTGATCGACAATAAAAGCAAGAAGCGAAAATCAGCTGTAGCCAAAACCATATAATCAAGCTAAAACGCCTTCGGCGTCCTTCTAGGGACGGTGAGCGTTTATGCGAGATTTATAAGGATAAAGTATATTGTGAAACTTATACTTTCTTATAAATTATAAGAGGACGGTGGATTCCGATGAAGCAACTCATGGGTGTAATTAATCTGGATCATGAACTCGACAAACTAAATGAACTCACTTATTTCCGCTGTGGTGCAGCCGTACCTTTTGCCAGTCGTTATCGGTTGATTGATTTCGTACTTTCTAATATGATGCGTGCAGACCTGGAGAGCGTTGGCCTGTTCGTCCGCCGTAAATACCGTTCCTTAATGGACCATTTGGGTGACGGGAAATCGTGGGATATGAACCGCAAGCATGGGGGATTATTCATTTTGCCTCCAGACTGGAACGATCCAACGGATACTTCTCTCGGGGACTTACAGCATTATCATAACAATCTGGATCTTTTTAAACGGGGATCTGCTAAATATATCGTGTTTTCCGGCAGCCAGCATATCAATACGATCGATCTTCAGGATTTGTACAGTTATCATCTGGAGAAGGGTGCCGACGTTACAGTAGTGTATAAAAAGATTGCGGAATTGCAGCCAGAACATGATCTATGCCAGCGAATTGAAGTAGACGAAGAGAATAAGGTGACTAATATCCATCATGAGAAAGACCATCCTAATTTATATCTGGATATCTTCATTATGGAGAAAAAACTGTTCTTGGAGCAGGTGGAGCATTGCATTGCGCATGGAGAGAGTTATTTTTTCCGTGATGTAATTCAGAAGAACCGACACAAATTTAATATCGCCGCATACGAATATCATGGCTATCATGCCGTAATTAATTCATTAGAGAGTTATTATAAGAACAGTTTGGAACTGCTCCAGCAGGAGAATTACTTCAGTTTGTTCAAAGAAAGCCCGGTACAGACGAAGATTAAATATGAGGCTCCAACAAGGTACTTGGAGAGTGCTAATGTCAGTAATTCGTTGGTCGCTAATGGCTGCATTATAGCTGGAACGGTAGAGAATAGCGTGATCTTTCGTGGGGTTCAGGTACGTAAGGGAGCGAAGATCATCAACTCAGTAATTATGCAAAAGTGCGTCATCGAAGAGAATGCGGTCATTGAGAATGTAATTATGGATAAAGACGTACATTTGAGTAAGAACCGAATTCTTGTTGGAGATAGCAAACGTCCATTCGTCATCGCCAAGCGCAGCAAGATCTAACGACTGGATTAGATGAACTAAGCAGTATTAACCTATCTGATCTAATGGCACAGTCTGCTGCACTTCTAATAAAAGCATTTGTCAGGAGGACCTACTGTTGTTTAACGATAAAGAATCTTTCAAACAGGTATTTCGTGAGACCCTCATTGGTAAATTAGGTAAACCACTTGAGGAAGCCTCGAATGCCGATGTCTATAAAATACTGGGCAACATGATTCGTGAGAACGCCGGGAAAAATTGGGCGGAAACGAACCAGAAATATAAGCTCGATAAAGATAAGCAGGTTTACTATTTTTCAATGGAGTTCTTGATCGGCAGGCTTCTGGGGAACAATCTGCTGAATATGGGTGTACTGGAAGTAGTACGTGAAGGTTTAGCGGAACTAGGCTTTTGTTTGCAGGATATAGAGGAGGAAGAATCGGACGCCGGGTTAGGGAATGGAGGTCTCGGTCGTTTGGCCGCCTGCTTCCTGGACTCACTCGCTTCCCTGCAATATGCGGGACATGGCTGTGGTATACGGTACAAATATGGCCTGTTTGAGCAGAAGATCGTTGATGGGTATCAAGTGGAACTTCCTGATTACTGGCTGCAGAATGATAACGTATGGGAAGTGCGCCGCGAAGACAAGCAGGTTGAAGTTAGGTTCTGGGGGGCTATTGAGACCCGCGAAGAGAACGGACGGCTCGTATTCGATCATACGCAATATGAGGCTGTTCGTGCAGTGCCTTACGATGTCCCTATCATTGGTGCAGATCGCCGGCATGTGAATACACTGCGTAACTGGAGTGCAGAATCCATCACCCAGCCCTCTAGAACCTTTGGTTCTTTTGCCGGGACGGATTATCATAAGTTTCTGGAATATAAGCGTTCTGTAGAATCCATTTCGGAGTTCCTATATCCAGATGACTCTCAATATGAAGGAAAGCTGCTTCGCCTGAAGCAACAGTATTTCCTCTGTAGCGCGGGGCTGCAAAGTATTCTGCGTACCTATGCCAAGCTTGGGATTCCTATAGAATCGCTGCCAGACAAGGTTGCTCTTCATATTAATGATACACATCCAACGTTGGTGATTCCTGAATTGATGAGGATTCTGATGGATGTACATGGTTTAGGATGGGATGAGGCATGGAGTATCACGACGCGTATGGTCTCTTATACTAATCACACTATTCTGAGCGAAGCGCTTGAGAAATGGCCTATTCAAATGGTTAGGGAGCTACTGCCACGCATTTTTCTTATTATTGAAGAGATCAATGCCCGTTTCTGTGGTGAGCTTATGAGTCGTTATCCGGGTGATCAGGATCGAATAGCGCAGATGGCGATTATTCATGATGATCAGGTTCGGATGGCTCATCTGGCGATTGTAGCGAGCCATAGTGTCAATGGTGTAGCGGCGCTGCATACAGAAATATTAATGAAGCGCGAGATGCGTCTTTTTAATGAAATGTATCCACATCGTTTCAATAATAAGACAAACGGAATTACCCATCGGCGATGGTTACTGCATGCCAATCCAGATCTGGCTAATTTGATCAATCAATCGATAGGGACCCGTTGGGTGAGCCATCCTCAAGAAATGATTGGCTTGATTAAATATTGTGAAGATGCTTCCTTCCAGGAACAAGTAGCCAGTATTAAGCGCCAGAATAAGCTTCGTCTTGCAGAGTACATCTACAGTAAACATTCAGTACATGTCGATCCTGACTCTATCTTTGATGTACAGGTGAAACGTCTGCATGCCTACAAGCGCCAGTTGCTTAATATTTTGCATATTCTGCATTTATACAATCAAATTAAAGATAATCCTTCGATGGATATGGTCCCACGCACGTTTATATTCGGGGCAAAGGCAGCGCCAAGTTATCATCTGGCGAAGCGGATTATCAAACTGATTAATACAGTGGCGGAGGTAGTCAATAAAGATCCGGATGTTAAAGGGAAGATTCGCATCTTTTTCCTTGAAAATTACTCGGTATCCCTAGCAGAAAAGATCATTCCTGCAGCGGACATCAGTGAGCAGATTTCTACAGCCAGCAAAGAAGCATCCGGTACCGGGAATATGAAGTTTATGATGAACGGTGCATTGACAGTAGGGACGATGGATGGCGCAAATGTGGAAATGCATGAAATGGTGGGAGACAACAATATGTTCCTGTTCGGACTTCGTGCTGAGCAGGTGATGGATTACTACCAGCATGGCGGTTATCATGCGCGTGATATTTACAACGGGGATAGTCGTGTGAAAGAAGTGCTGGATCAGTTAATCAAACCAGGACCTATATGTTGTCACGCTACGGAATTCGAGAGCATTTTCCACTCTCTTCTGGATAATAATGATGAGTTTTTTGTGCTGAAGGACTTCGCTAGTTACGTTGAGACACACGTCGAAATTGATCGGGCATATCGCAACCGGCAAGAATGGCTGAAGAAGTCCATTATTAATATTGGTCATTCCGGTAAATTCTCCAGCGATAACACAATTAGTCGCTATGCAGCTGAGATTTGGAACATTAGCCCAGTTCGGCTGTAGGATCAACCCCAAAAGGCTGTCTTATAAGTAGGTAACCCCTACAAATAAGACAGCCTTTTTGTAAAATATGAGAAAGTATAAGTTTCACACCATACTTTATGTCTTATATTTCTCGCTTAAACGCTTACCGTCCTTATGAGGACGACGAAGGCGTTTATGCTTGACCTATCAGAAAGTATATATTTGTGGGGGAATTTTTAGATAGCTTCCGATACAAAAGCTGCGAATCTCTCCAAGAATCGGCGTTCTTCATCATCAAAGCGATCCTTGAGCGGACTGTCGATATCAAGTACACCAAGCAAGCGATCATCCTTTATTAAAGGAACAACAATTTCGCTGTTAGAGGCTGCATCACAGGCGATATGACCTGGGAATGCATGCACATCGCCTACTACAAGTGTGCGCCGCTCTGCGGCTGCCGTTCCGCACACCCCGCGAGATAGCGGAATTCGAATGCATGCAGGGAGGCCTTGAAAAGGTCCGAGTACAAGCTCCTTACCGTCAAATAAATAAAAACCGGCCCAATTCGTATCCGATAGAGCGTGTTTAAGTAGTGCCGAAGCATTAGCCAGATTGGCTGTAGCACTTGGTTCGTCCTTTATCAATGCTTCGAGTTGGATTAGAACGGCTTCAAACTGCTCGCTGCGCGTTCCATCATATGGCATAGCTTGAAACATGAAGCATCACCTTCCTGTACTTTAAATTCAATATGAAACCATAACTGTAACTAACAACATAGTACAGCTATGCGGGGTACGTCAAGATACAACATTCTTTTGTAATATTTTGGAACGGGCTGTGATTCCTCTGTAGCGCTGAGCCCTTGTGATGATGTTTCCAATGAACTGTCATAGGGTAATGCAAGAGTAAATACCGAAGGCTTTGTTGCCAGGAGGAGTGGAATATGCGCGCTGATGTACAGAACTTGTTCATAGGAATTCACATGCTTTATTGTGCTCATGATAAAGATGTGACGATCTCGGAGATGCTGCTCGGACTGGAAGACATGGGGTATCGTGTAGGAGAACGCGAAGTGAAACAGGAATTGGAAAAGCTGACGCTGGACAACTTTCTGACTGCACATAGTGAAGGGTACAGTATTACTGGGACGGGCATTGAAGAGTTCAAGGATATTCGAGCTAAACTTCAGGTGTTGTGTAGTGAAGTTATTCAGGGAGCAGAATGAAATCATTTAACGCAAAGTTTTTATAAAAGCGTCTGTATCAAGGGAGAATTAACCTTCTGATGCAGGCGCTTTTTACGTGCGAGGATACAATTTGTTCTTTTCAATGTTAAAGAAATTAGAACTTTTAGCTTAAGGATATACTCTTGAATGATGTATAATTGATAAGTTGAAGGGGGAGCGGAGAATTGTATCTATGCAATGGAGTGACACCTACACTGATCGGTAGAAGATTAAAATTATGTGCAATGACTACTGAACATGCTTCAGCGTTATTTCAGGTTTGGTCTCATCCGGAAGTTTCTCTCTGGCTGGGTGCACCAGCATTATCCTCTATAGAAGAGACGAAGCAGCTTATCGACCTTCTATCACGGATGGCTCAGGAAGAGGAGAGCTTACGTTGGAGTATTATTGGGCCTGGGGAGGAAGTCATAGGGAGCTGTGGATATAACTATTGGCAGCTTCAGGGAGCTTACCGTGGTGAGATAGGCTGTGATCTGTCGCCTGCCTTTTGGGGGCTTGGATATATGAAAGAAGCGCTTGGGCTTGTGCTCGATTTTGGTTTCAATGTTATGGGCTTGAATCGGATTGAAGCACTCTGTCATCCTGATAATATCCGTGCGGAGAGGCTGGTTGATACGCTTGGATTTCAGAAGGAAGGCGTATTGCGTCAATACAGGCAGATCGCTTCCGGCTTTCAGGATACTGCTCTCCATGCTCTGCTGCGCGAGGAGTGGCAATCTAATTAATACATAAAGAGAGGGTTTGGAACATTGAAGTCAACAGGGGATTTAGAACGCAAACTAATATTAACAGGCGTATTATTGGCCACATTTCTGGCTGCTATTGAGGGTACTGTAACGGGGCCAGCGGGGCCGGCGATTGTTGGTGACTTTCAGGGAATGCAGTGGCTGAGCTGGATATTTACTTCGTATTTGCTGGCAATGGCTATTACAACACCTATTTTCGGCAAAATCAGTGACTTGTTCGGACGCAAGCCTGTATTCATGTGGGGAGCGGCTGTTTTTTTATTAGGCTCTTTATTATGCGGTATATCGCAAAGTATGGAACAGCTGATCCTGTTTCGCGCGATACAGGGTATAGGTGCGGGTGCACTTATTCCAATGACCTTTACCATTATCGGTGATATTTACAGCATTGAAGAAAGAGCCAAGACACAAGGATTGCTAAGCTCTGTATGGGGGATTTCCTCTTTGGTTGGGCCACTGCTTGGTGGCTATGTGGTAGATTACTTAAGCTGGCGCTGGGTATTTGTATTCAATCTGCCATTTGGCGTGTTGGCAATGGTATTTATAGCGCGCTGCCTGAAGGAAGAAAAGGTGCGTCGGAAGACACAGATCGATGTGCCAGGCGTCCTTCTGTTCGCAGCAGGCATGGGTGCTCTACTCTTTGGACTCTCCACGGGAGGGCAGAACCTGGCATGGACCTCTCCATTACTACTCGCAACACTGGGTGCAGCGGTTATCCTGCTAATCCTATTTCTGTTTGTGGAGCGCCGTGCACCAGAGCCTATGCTTCCGTTGAACCTATTCTCAAATCGTAACATCGCAGTATCAACGGGTGCTAACCTGCTTGTAAGTACATTAATTATTGGACTTTCTACGTATATCCCTTTATGGGTTCAGGGCGTTTCTGGAAAAAGCGCTGCGATCTCAGGCTTGCTGCTTGCGCCAATGTCTGTAGGTTGGATGTTTGGGTCAATCGCAGGCGGACGGATGATTCTGCGAGCGGGTTCTCGTCGAACGGCAATGCTTGGATTGATGATGATTGCTGCCGGAGCTATTGGTCTGGTTTTCTTGACTGGAGAGTCTTCACAGCTAATCCTCTTATGCTTGATGCTGGTCTGTGGGGTAGGCTTCGGATACTCTTCTACGGTCTTCACGATTATCGCTCAGTCGTCGGTTGCGTATGATCAACGCGGTGCATCCACAGCACTTAATGCATTTACAAGGTCACTAGGCCAGACCGTTGGGGTGGCTATATTCGGTTCCTGGCTGAACTTGAATATTGATCAGCTGTTGCGAAAACAACCGGATTCAAACGTTACAGGTGATGATATTAATAAGCTGCTGGGCTCTCATACAGGCACTAACCTGTCCGGCGAGGTATCAAACAGTTTACGTGGTGCACTTGAAGGGGGACTTCATTCACTATTTATCGTGATGGCAGTTTTCGCAGTCTTGTCGCTAGTTATATCTTGGGGTTTGCGCAAGGGTGTACCTTCGGTAGAGGATGCTACGTCGTCTTTGAAAAAGGCATAACTCATTCTCTAAATCACATAAAGAAGCCCGACCGGGTATTTACCGGCCGGGCTTCTTCGTGCGATAACAGCTTGTCTAACACATATGAAGTAAAAAGCAGCCTTACTTACGGGGAAGAGGAGAAAGCTTCTCAGCTTGCAGACCCATCTTCTTGAGCAGAGTGATCATTTGTTCCTTCTCTTCATCATTCAGTCCGCTGAAAGCAAGATGAAGACGCTCTGAGTATTTCGGATACATCTCATTCATGAGACGTTCGCCTTCCGTGGTCAACTCTGCGAAAATCACACGACGATCACTTGGACAAGGCTTGCGTTGCAAATAGCCGCGTTCTTCCAGCTTGTCGATAACGTAAGTCACGTTGCCGCTCTGTAGCAGTAGTTTGGCACCAATTTGTTGAATGGGCTGTGGTCCCTTATAGTACAACACTTCCATGACGGCAAAGGCAGTAGGGTTAAAACCTTCAATTTTGCTGCCGGTAACAGCATGCTCATTAATACTCTTGAATGATTTGGCAAATACCCGGTACAAATGTAGTGTTAATTGTGTATCACGTTCATAAGATTGTATCATGCTTCTCCACCCTCTATCGTTAATCATGTGAACTCGTCGCACGTCTGTAATCATATTAATTAGTGCACGGTTTACCTGTGCAACGAACTTTGAGATAACAATAGAATACGTGAAAGATCGAATGAAGAACATGTGATTTGTCACAATGAGCAACTTTTAATTATTAAAAATCAAACAATTTTTTGAAGATGCTGAAATTGAATGTTTTTTTACTTCAGTCTCTGAAAGGATATCAATTTCATCCCCCGGTTCAGTGTTATTTACGCCTCCAGACGGATGAATGACAATCCCCAATATTTTACTATTATTTCATTGAGAAATAGTAACGGGGAGTGAAGGAAGGATGGAGGCACATCATATTGATGATTTAAAAGAAAGTAAGCTAACCGCAAATAAGCCATTCATGCTGCTTATTGCGGCACAGCTTGTATCGAATGTAGGAGACTGGTTGCACATACTAGCGCTACTGACAATGGTAGGGTTTAAATGGAATGCCACACCGTGGGAAATTACGGCTATATCTTTATGTATGGCAGTGCCTTTGCTCTTAGGAGGAGCGTTTGCAGGTTACTTAAGTGATCGATTTAACCGCAAGGCACTTATGATTGGTTCGGATTTAGCCCGTGCAGCGGTTGTTATTTGCTTGGTATTTGCAGGCTCTCTGTGGCAGGTTTATGTGCTGCTGCTGGCTAAGGGATGTATGGATGTGTTGTTCTCTCCGGCCAAAAGCGGAAAGATTAAGGAACTTGTTCCGGCAGCTCAGATGGATAAAGCAATTGGCGCTTAGCTCATCTATAGAGCAGATAACTAAAATTGTGGGTCCAGCTCTTGGTGGATTGCTAGTGGCAGCCTTCGGCATATCTGTTTGTTATATGATCGATTCTGTTACATTCGTTTTATCGGCGATTATTTTGTTTGGATTACCGCGTACAGCTGCGATTAAGAAGAAAGATACGGAAACAAGCGGGGGGGATACGGAGGTAAGTAAATCCTTCCGCCAAGAAATGTCGGCAGGTCTGCATGTGATTGCAGGAATGCCTGTAGTGCTGTGTGGCATTGTTATGTTGGTACTGGTGCTGCTAATGCTACAGATCGGAGACTCTCAGATTGTAACGTTATTCCGGGAGATTCCAGGTGTGAACGGAGATCTGCTGGGGTGGTGTGTAGCAGCCAGTGGCTTTGGAACCTTGCTATCTGCGCTGCTTGTAAGCCGATTAGGCAGTGGTAAGCATCCACTTATTTTTATGGGATTAGGGGCTGTAATCATGGGCGTTGTCTTCTCGAGTGCAGGGATCGTAACTGCTCATGGTCAAGCGGGAATCTGGATGAACATTGCTTTGTTTGGGTCCTTCATGTTTGCTGGTGTGGGTGCAGGACTAGCGTTTATCCCCTTCAATTCAATGCTCCAGCAACGGACACCTGCGGAATACACGGGTCGTGTATTTGGAACCATAGGGAGCCTGACAAGCGCGGCCGTTATTCTAGGACCCGTAGCCGGTGGAGCCTTAGTGACAGCATCGGGGCCGGTATCTGCCTTTATTCTATCTGGTTTGCTTACAGGATTGCTGGGACTAGGGCTGTTAATGCTGCGTGGTAAAATCGAGCGCAGGGATGAAGCAGCGATCAAGAAGCAGGAAGGAATAGCTGCGACGAATAACATGGACTTTGTAGGAGAGACCTCCCTTTGATGGGAGGTTTCTTTTATTCGCTATTGCGAAGGGCATGAGTTATTATTGTGAAAAAAGCAGCTTGATTATTTTCAGAAAAAATATATAGTACGATTAGATAAGTTGCGATTGCTTCTGTTGGAATGCAATTTATAATAGTATTTATTAGAAGTACTAGGAGATGGAGAGTATGGAAAAAGAAGAAACTACGGTGGATACCGAGAGCTATGACGACATTGTGCTCGATGTTGAGATCGATGAAGCTGGCTATGAAGCGGGAGATCCTTGCATATTCGATATTTCTTTTCAAGTGAAGCGAGGGCAGTTGCTCGGACTGATCGGACCTAATGGTGCTGGGAAAAGCACAACCATAAAGACCCTGCTTGGTTTGCTGAAGAATACCAAGGCTAAGGTGTCTTTTAGTGGAGTTAATAAATCTTACGCTTATGTACCGGAGCAGCCTGTGTTTTATGAGGATTTAACATTATGGGAGCATTTGGATTTAGCGGCCGCTGCCTATGGACTGAAGTACGAACAGTTCGAGGAAACTGCAGAAAGACTGTTGAAGCAGTTTGGTATGGGCCATGTGCGCAATGATCTTCCGGCTGGATTTTCAAAGGGCATGAAACAAAAGATGATGCTAATGCTGGGGTTTTTGGTACAGCCGGATGTTTATATTGTAGACGAGCCGTTTATCGGCTTAGATCCTCGCGCCACTAAAGATTTCCTGCGGCTGCTGGAAGCGGAACGGAAGCGCGGAGCTGGTGTATTAATGTCCACACATGTACTGGATACTGCAGAGAAGATATGCGATGATTTCGTACTGATCTCCGGGGGAAAGGTTGCCGCCGCGGGAACACTCGAAGATATTCGTGATTATGCTGGACTGCCGGAGGCGTCGTTGTTTGATTGCTTCGACGAACTGACATGAGTAAGCAGGGCAAGCGGGCGTTTGCTTTTTCTAATGCCAAACAGCTATTCAGACGGCGGTTATTCTCTCATTGGCGTGAGCAATCCGCTATTATCCGTACGGCGGCTGATTGGACCGTTCTCTTATATATTCTTATCCCCGGGGGATTACTGGGCGGGCGGTTGTATTATGAATTCTGGAATGAATCGCTACCGGCTTGGAGTGAAAAATTGCCGTTTATGCTCATTCCTTCATTATTAGTGCTCCTGATCTGCAATGGGGGATTGGTGTTATTATTGCAGGAAGGGGATCTTTTATTTCTTAGACAACGGCAGCGATGGATAAATACAATCGTATTTCGCGGTTTGCTCTACAGCCTCATTGTAACATCGCTGAAGTTCGTTGTTGCTTTTTCACTGTTATTGCCTTTTCTGATTTTGGGATTTGAGATGACCTCATCCCAGGTATGGGCACTGTTCGCTCTGACCTTAGCGTGCAGCTGGTGTGTTAAGTTACTTGGACATCTTGTAAAAGTACAGAAGCAGGGTTGGCGGCGGTGGTTGTGGCTGTTTCTGGCGATCTCCGTCCCGAACGCTATTTATTTCAGAGTAGCTAGCCTTTGGAATGATCGCCCACTCTTCATGTGGTTGAGTGCGATTGTATTTACAATCGTTGCAATCATCGCCTTCCGATGGCGCTTAATGATCCGCGGGACATTTATGAAGGATGTGCGCGAAGACTACAAGCAGCGAATGAAGATAGCAGCCATACTGCTCCGCAATGTTCTGGATAAACCTCGTCCGACACGTCATAAGCCGTGGATTTTTCGGAAGTCACAGCCTTTACTTAAATCGAAAACTGCCGAGAGCCGTTTCTCAGCGGCAGCGATTAAGGCACTCGTACGGAATCCGGCCCATTTGAAGCTTTATCTGGCTTTTACAGCCGTGTCCGCGGTAGCGATCCTTATCATTCCATCGGGATTTAAATGGCTGGGATTTGTAGTATTAACATCGCTCATGTCTTTTTGGCTGTTTTCGTTCTGGTCTTTGTTTGTTGGTGATGATTACATTGGGATACTTCCGTTTACGAAAGAACAAAAGGCTGAAGCGGGGATGCATGCGGTCCCTATTCTATTGCTTCCCTTTACAATGATTACCTCCGCATTAATCTGTCTCTCTTTATATGGATGGTGGGGGATCATCCTGTTCGTTCCGGTTGGATACATGGTTGGACTCTTTATCAGCAGAATATTTGGTACGTTCCGTTTAGGGAAAGAATGATAGATAGATAAACAAACAGCGTGACTTGATAAGCCTCTCAAGTCACGCTGTTTTTAGTTGAATTTAATTAGGGGATGTTTTCATTCCGTTGAATGGAAAGTTAAAAACAGACCTATTTAACAAGGGATATGTAAATGGTAGAAAATTTATCAGTGCTACTAGGACGATGCTATGAGGACTGCGCTGGAGTAACGGAGGTCTTTGCCTTCTCGTCAACTGTGAGTTTTCTCACAAAATTAACAACCAGAGCTGATAGGCAACGTACCGCTAAACCGCACATTTCTTCTTTTCTGTCGTGAAGTAGAGCGATTCACCAAATCGGTTTGCCAGGATTGCGAATATTACGGTACTCCTGATTGCTTTCGTAATGAATTTCGATGTGCGGAAGATGATCGTGATAAATACCGTGAGGATTCCTGGTTTTCTCTGCAGAGAGAAATTAAAAAGGAACGAAAACGTCTTGCATTTCCCTAAAAGGGTTGAGGGATATGCTACGCCCCTGCCACAGTAAGTAAACTTGGGCGTTACCGGTTCTTTAATGTACCTCATAAAAACCGTCTCAAGCGAAGGGGGGGCTTAGGAACCTTTTTTTGCGAGTGAGGAGATAATACGGCCCAGCATTTCTCATATCGGTTGTCCTCTCGTAGCTGTGAGCTTCACAGCCAATTGAGGGCTAACAAATGCAATGTTCTAGAAAACCGACAATTTTTAGGATTTAAAGAATTGTCCGACATTCAATGGGCGAATGAATTCAATCCACACGCTGCCCACTTCTGTTTTCAGCGATCTCTGCAGCAAAGTGGTATTCTGTTGAAGATATTTCCATTGACGACGCTTACAATTGCCTATACAATTTAGGCACCATTCACATCGACCGCGGGAGCATACTATGAGAAAGCCGATTTTATCTAAACCGAAATGGAATGAATTATTTCATCGTCGCCCGTCCTTTTATCGCAAAATGATTATTTTCACGCTGGTTGCTTCCGTTATTCCGGTGATTTGTCTCGGCATCGGAAGCTATTTGCTTGCTTCCAAGGCGATTAAACAGGAGGTTAGCAAGTCCAACGTGCGTATTCTTAACAATGCGTCGCTCACCATTAACAAGACGTTGGAGCTCATTGAGAACAATGTGATGCAGTTGGCACTGAGTTCATTTTTCGCTTCGAATCCGCAAGAATTGAAATCGAACAATTATGCCGGATTCTATTCCAATGTATTTCGGAACTTATCTGCTTATAAGAACGGAAATAAAGAAATTCTCGACATCAGCTTATATACGCTGGATGAACATAATTTAATTTCGGCGTCGTACGGTGGCGTAAGGCTGGATAATGAAGCTGATCGACAGCACTATGCAAATTTGATGGAATCGGATCGACAATTGTTTTGGGAAAATGGATATACCGCTAACGGGGTGACCAGTCCTTACGGGGTGACGTTATACTGCAAACTCCCGCTTAATACCAATGAGCCAGTTGGCTTGCTGCAAGTAAATATCGACAATTCCATGTTCCAGCGTCTGTCTAGCTCCTATACGAATTATGAAGGTGAGCGGATGTTCGTCTTGGACGAACGAAACACAATGGTATTCTACTCTGCTGCGGATAGGGCCGTTCCGGAAGGATTGTTCGAGGCTGCCGGATTGCATTCGGCAGGGGAACGATTCACCTTCAAGTGGAATGACATGGAATATCTGGTGACAACAAAATTATCATCCCACAACAAATGGAACTATATCGACATGATTCCGATAGCTGAGCTGAATAGCAGCTTGAACAAAATTTCTAGATTTACCGTGGCGATCGTTGCGATTGTGCTCTTAGGTGGAACCGTATGGGTGCTGCTTGGTACGCGCAGGGTCTATCGGCCGATCGAAGCGCTCGTGTCGCAAATTCGCGGCAACACACCTGCGAATTTGCAGTCGGAAGCGGAATTGGACGAGTTGAGTTATGTCGGCTCGCGATGGAACGAGCTTCACAGCAAGGCAAGCCAATTGGAAACGCAGCTTAACGAGCAATTTCCGCTCCTTCGCGAAATTTTCGCACTGCAGTTGTTGGAAGGGCAATTTGTGCAATATCGAGGGGATTACGTGCAGGATATGCTGCGCAGATACGGTATTCCTGGGCAGCAGTACGGCATGGCATTTATTATGGCATACGACCATTTGCCTGATGAGGGCCGCTTCTCGGATAAAGATAAAGATTTGATCGTATTCACGATGAAGAACATCGCCTCCGAATTGCTTCAAGAGCGCCAAGCAGAGGGCATCACGATCAACTCGCTGAATGATCAAGTGACGGTATGGGTTTGGACGGAGCATGGCCAATCCGAAACGTGGGAGAGCGATGTTCAATCTACAGTCGAACTTATTCGCTCCTTTATATCCGATTATTTGCGGCTGCCGGTAACCGTCGGCCTCGGACGGACGGTGGACCGGGTGGAAGAGCTGCCGGAGTCGTATCAAGAAGCGAAGCTTGCGGTTCGATCCAGGATCATTGACGGCGGCAACCGGGTTATCGAGAGCAAAGGGATGACCAATCCGCTGCACTATCGGTACCCGATCGAGGTGGAATCGCATTTCACGAATTCCTTGCAGCTTGGTGATTTGGCAGAGGCGGAGCGGATGCTGGAGACATTCTCCCACAAAGTGCAGACGGCAATTCATAATCCCGAGCTCATCCAAATGTCGTACGATCAACTGTTGACGACCCTGATAAGAACGGCATATTTGTTAAGCGTTTCTACCGAAGCGTTGTTCGGAGCGGAGGGAAGTGATCCGTACGCTGAAATGAGGCAGTGCTCGACCATTCCAGAATTCAACGCTTGGTTCATGAAACGTCTCGTTTCCCCGATAATCGCTTCGGTGCAGGGCAAAAAACAGCAGGAAAATGACCTCCTGATCGGCAAAGTAACCGAGTTTATCGAGGCGAACTATCATCTCGACATCTCGCTCGACCAGTGTGCGCAGCTATGCGGAATCAGTCCGCAATATTTGAGCAGGCTGTTCAAACGCAAGATGGAAATCTCGTTTATTGAATATATCACGAAGTATCGAATTGAGAAGGCGGTCCTGTTCTTGGAGACGACCAACCTGTCGGTGACGGATATTTCGGAGAAAGTCGGATACCAGCCTAAAAATTTCATACGCGTCTTCAAGAAGCATACCGGCATGCCCCCGGGACAATACCGGGAACGAAACCGATAGCAAAAAAGGATTCTCTTTTTTTATTCTGCGTAAGGCGCACTGCATTAATAAATGGGACTTTTGCGGTCTGTAACCCAGACACAGCAAGGAGTTCCCTTTTTTTGTTCACAAGGTTGAAAGCGCATAAGAATTGGTCCTTGTAGGGTTCTCGCCTCAGACTATAAGATGCAGACATAGCTTAAGTTGAATTCAACGTTTGGAGGTGGAACTATTGTCACGATCACAATCAGAAGTTATCAATCGACACATCACATTGGACAAAGGAGGGGATAAGGGATCGTACGGACTGGGGCTACCTAGAGGGTCCAGAGTAAAAGATAGATTGATCCGCGATCGATACTTATACGTATTAGCGCTTCCCGGATTGTTATTTTTTCTGATTTTTAAGTATTTACCGATTTGGGGATTGGCTTTGGCGTTCAAAAACTATTCGCCTTATTTAGGATTTTGGGACAGCGAATGGGTCGGTTTCAAATACTTTCACGAGTTTTTTACCAATCCGGATTTTTGGATTTTGTTTCGCAATACGATGGCGATCAGCCTGTTGAATATCGTGTTTTTTTTCCCCATTCCGATCATTCTGTCGCTGCTCATTAACGAAGTTCGGAGTCATCATTTTAAGAAAACGATTCAGACGATCATTTATTTGCCGCATTTCTTGTCATGGGTGATTATCGCGGGGATTTGCTTTATTGTGTTAGGACAAAGCGGAGGCATCATTAATAAAATCATTGTGGAATTCGGCGGACAACCGGTTGGCTTCCTGACCGAACCCAATTTCTTCTGGGCATTGTTGACCGCACAGAGTATTTGGAAGGAAGCCGGCTGGGGAACGATTATTTTCCTGGCGGCGTTAGCCGGAGTGAACCAAGACCTGTACGAGGCGGCGCAGATTGACGGTGCAAACCGCTGGAAGCAGATGCTGAACGTGACACTGCCAGCCATTAAGAGCACGATTATTGTCCTGCTTATTCTAAGGCTGGGTCAGGTGATGGAGGTTGGTTTCGAACAAATTTATCTGATGATGAGCGCACCGGTTGCATCCGTTGCCGACGTCTTTGATACGTATGTGTACCGAACGGGCATTCAGAATGGCCGATTCAGCTACGCGACAGTTGTTGGTATTTTCAAATCGGTTGTAGGACTTGTTCTTGTCGTTACGGCCAATCGCTTGGCTAAAAAATTCGGCGAGGAGGGCTTGTATTGAAGCAGGAAAATTTTAGTTACAAGCTCGCTAATGGTGTGATCTATACGGTGTTAAGCATCGTAGGCATCATTACGCTGCTGCCATTTCTCTATGTTATTGTGGTATCTTTTACCGATCCATCGGAGTATATCAGTAAACCATTAATTATTTTTCCGGAAAAATGGAGCTTATCGTCCTACGAATATATTCTGTCGACCAAAATGTTCACGCGATCCTTGGGCGTCAGCGCCTTTCTGGCGATCGTAGGCTCGGCATTCAGCATTATCATTACGAGCGCATTGTCATACGCGTTATCCCGCAAAAGGTTCTTGGGAAAAAGATTCTTTTTACTGGCGATTCTGCTGACGATGTTGTTCAATCCCGGCATGATTCCGAATTATATGCTCGTGCATAGCCTGGGCTTGATTGATACGGTATGGTCCTTAATTCTTCCGGTACTCACAAGCGCATGGTATGTATTCCTAATGAAGAACTTCTATCAAGAGATTCCCGACGAGTTGGAGGAAGCGGCCAAAATTGACGGTTGCAACGATATCGGCGTCTTCATTCGAATTATGCTTCCGGTCTCCCTGCCTGCGATTGCCGCCTTCGGATTGTTCTTTGCGGTAGGATTCTGGAACACTTATTTTAACGGCGTACTCTACATTAACGACGACTCACTTCGTCCGATGCAGGTCGTGCTGCAAATGATGCTTATTCAAGCTTCGACAAGCGTTGCCGACCCGGCTGTAGCGGCGATGCTGCAAAGCGAGCAAATGATTCCTCCGGAGACGATCAAGATGGCGGCCGTTGTTATCGCCTCTGTGCCGATCATTATGGTCTATCCGTTTTTACAAAAATATTTTGTTAAAGGCATGATGGTTGGTTCCGTTAAAGGGTAACGGGACTGGCTGCTCCGAGGAATGGCATGATATACCATAATGAGAGGGTGTTAAAGATAATGAAGAGCAAAAAGTGGGTCGTAATGTTATTGGTGCTGGTGCTTGCTGTCTCCATGATCGGGTGCGGCAGCAAAGAAGAGAAGAAGGAACCGTCTGAATCGGGCTCTAAAAATCAAGCATCGGCGCCGGTTGAAATCAGTGTCGGCACGATGACGTTCGCGGAATCGCCAAGCAATGATTTGGACAGTATCAAGCAGTTGAACGAGAAATTTAACGTTCAATTAAACATCGACTACTATCCGGTGAACAGCTACAAAGAAAAGCTTAACGCGCTGCTGGCATCGAGAGGACTGCCGGATGTCATTCTGGTAGAGGACATTAACGATCCTGCATTTGCGAATGCGGCCGAGCAGGGAGCTTTCTGGGATTTGACGCCGTTCATTAAGGATTACCCGAATTTGGCGGCTTACCCGGAAAACGTATACAAAAATGTGCAATTCCAGGGTAAAACCTTCGGTATTCCGCGTGTGCGCCCGTTGGATGGACATGAGGCGCTCATTATTCGTCAGGATTGGCTGGATAAGCTCGGGCTGAAAGCACCGGCGACGATGGATGAATTCGCCAGCTTGATGGCTGCCTTTACGAAAAATGATCCGGACGGCAACACCAAGCCAGATACGTACGGTCTCGTGCAATCGAGCGTTAGCGGCTACATGATGTCGATGTTCGGCGCGGGCAGTACATGGAAGGAAACAACCGAAGGCGGCCTGGAGCCATATTGGACTACAGAGGAAGCGAAGCAGGCGTTGGCGTTCTGGAGCAAAGCGTACAAAGACGGGTATGTTATACAGGATTTGCCGATTTTGAAGCCTAGCCAAGTGAAGGATATGCTCATCCAAGGCAAGGCGGGAATGGCGCTGGCTAACGTGAACGAAGCGTTCATGTTTAGCGAAGAGCTGAAGAAGGTAAGTCCAAATGCCGTACTGAAAGCTTACGCGCTGCCTAGTGCTCCGGACGGCAAGAAGTATTACGACCAGCAAGTCGGTTCCTACGGACAATTCCTTATTAATAAATCGGTAAGCGAAGAGAAATTAAAGAAAATTCTTGAAGTGTACAACGAAACGGCAACACAAGAAGGATATAACCTCGTTGCGTATGGCGTAAAGGATGTCGATTACACTGTAACTGCAGACGGTAGCATTACGCAGACCGACGCAGGGAAACAAAAAGCTTACGGAACGGCAACCTCGGCGCAATGGATTTCGGGCTTTTTCAATAAATATCAAAGAGCGGAGTCGTCAGGCATTTCCGAAGAAGAACGTGCATATAATCGTTCCTTAATCGATGAGATTTCGAAAGTGTCGGTAGCCAATCCAGGCGCTGGCTTGCCTGTCTCTTCCGTATGGCTTGAGAAGGGTGCGGATTGGCAGAAGAAATTCGTCGATCTATATACGAATGTGGTGATCGGCAAATCAAGCATGGCCGACTGGGATAATTTTGTGAACGGTCTAAAGGCAGATGCAAGCTTCCAGAAGCACCTTAGCGAGACGAGTGAAAGCTTCAAAGCGAAAGGGAAGTAATGTAATCCGATTTTCGGCAAGTTCGAAGGGCTTTTGTTGAACTTGCCGGTTTTTTCTATAAGAGGAGGGGTGCTAGTGGAAGCAGCAACAAGAATGGAGACGAGAAAGATCAGTTCGTTGGTCAAAGTGTTTGCCGATGAGGAATTGCAAGCTCCCATACATGGACGAGGCTCATCGTTGCGCGGGGAAATGTACTCTTTCCAGGTCGCCTACCGCGCATCGCTACTTATACGTCCGTTGCACGTATTTGCCGAATCGGCGCTGCAAGCGCCAATTTCCGTGCGTTCGGTTGAACTGGTTCCTTCGAACCTGGCTTGTTACCACGATGCGGACGATCATGTGCTGCGGCGAACGCCCGGATTGTACCCGGACTTGCTAATGCTGCTGAATCCGCTTAAAGGGATTACCGGCTATCCGAACCAATGGCGGTCTGTTTGGGTGACCGTGGAACTGCCGCCGGAGACAAAGCCGGGCACTTACGATATCGATATCGTGTTTGAGCTGAAAAAGGGCGAAGAAGTGGGCCGGGAAACGTTTGTGCTGGAAGTGATTGCCGCAACATTGCCGGAGCAGACTCTCAAGCATACGGAGTGGTTTCATACGGACTGCATCGCAACATATTATAAGACCGATATTTTCAGCGAAGAGCATTGGCGGCGTATCGGGCAATTTATCGAGACAGCCGTAAAACACGGGATGAATATGATTCTGACCCCGCTGTTTACGCCTCCGCTTGACACGGCTGTAGGCGGGTCCCGCCCGGCTGTACAGCTTGTTGATGTGGAGATGTCCGAAGGAACGTACCGCTTCCGTTTTGACCGGCTGCAGCGGTGGATCGATCTTTGCGATCGGCTGGGCATGACCTACTTTGAATTCTCCCATTTGTTCACACAATGGGGAGCGAAGCACGCTCCGAAAATTATGGCGACCGTGGATGGCAAGGAAGAACAGCTATTCGGGTGGCATACCGATTCGGCCGACCCGGAGTACACTCGATTTATCTCGTTGTTCCTGACGGAGCTCGTGCGGTTTGTTGAAGAGAACGGCATACAGCAGCGGGTGTATTTTCATTTATCGGATGAACCGAAGCTAGAGGACATGGACACGTACCGCGCGGCCTTCGAATTGATCCAGCCGTATTTGCGGGATTATCCGATTGTGGATGCTTTGTCCGATCTCGAATTTTATAAGAGCGGATTGATTCGCAATCCGATACCGGCCAGCAACGATATGCAGCCGTTCCTGGATCACGGCGTGGAAGACTTGTGGACGTACTATTGCTGCGCCCAGTATAAGCAAGTGTCGAATCGCTTTTTTAATATGCCGTCGTCGCGCAATCGTGTGCTGGGCATGCAGATCTATAAGCTGCAATTGGCGGGATTTCTGCATTGGGGCTATAACTTCTGGTATGCGCAGTTCTCCGAGTATCCGATTGATCCGTTCACGGTAACGGATGCCGGCGGAGGATTCCCGTCCGGCGATGCCTATCTCGTCTATCCCGGAGAAGACGGACCGATTGAATCCATTCGTTTGGAAGTGCTGACAGAAGCGCTGCAAGATCTGCGGGCGCTGCAACTGCTCGAGACGAAGATCGGACGCGAGCGGGTCGTGTCGCTGCTGGAGGAAGGATTAGGCTATGAAATTACGCTGAATACCTATCCGCAAGAGACAGAGTGGTATATTTGCAAGCGCGAGGAAATCAATCAGCAAATTCAAATACACAGTTAACGATGGAGTGGTTATGATGGACAGCAAGTCATTGGTGGTGCCAAGCGCCCAGCAACTGCAGTGGCAAGATTTCGAGATGGGTATGTTCTGTCATTTTGGAATCAATACGTTTTGCAATCAAGAGTGGGGGGAGGGCTTGGACTCTCCTGCATTGTTCAACCCGACGTCTCTCGACACGGGACAATGGGTACGCACGGCGAAAGAAGCCGGGTTCCGCTATTTCGTTCTGACAGCCAAGCATCATGACGGTTTCTGTCTATGGCCGACGAAGACGACCGATTATTCTGTGAAGTCGAGCCCTTGGAAAGACGGACAAGGTGATGTTGTGAAGGAATGCGCCGAGGCGTGCCGCGAAGCAGGCCTGGGGTTCGGTATCTATTTGTCGCCGTGGGATCGTCATGAGCCATGTTATGCCGATCCCGGCGCTTACAATGATTTCTATATCGCACAGCTTACGGAGCTGTTAACGAATTACGGCCCGTTAGTGGAGTTGTGGTTCGACGGAGCAGGTTCGGAAGGCCGTGAATACGACTGGCGGCGCATTGTGGATATAGTGAAAGAGTATCAGCCCGGTGCCATGATGTTCAATATGGGGGCACCGACCATCCGCTGGGTCGGCAACGAAGACGGCACCGCTCCGTATCCGTGCTGGAACGAAGCGGAGAGCGCGCGAGCGAGCATGTTTACGCAGGAAATGCTGCAATGGCTGCCGGACACTCCGAACTGGGTGCCTGCCGAATGCGACGTTCCCATTCGGAAGAAGCATTGGTTCTGGCACCCGAACGACGAAAGCAGCTTGAAATCGTTGGAGCATCTGATGGACGTTTACGAGCGATCGGTGGGTCACGGCTGCACGCTGCTGCTTAATGTCGCGCCTGACAATCGCGGATTGTTCCCCGATTCCGACGTGGATCGCGTACAAGAGTTCGGTGCGGAAATCCGCCGCAGATTCTCGTATCCCTTAGCACAGACGGCTGGGGAAGGGGATTGCCTTCTGTTGAAGCTGCCGGGAGAGCAAACCGTCCATTATGCCGTCATTATGGAAGACATTGCGCATGGGGAACGGATTCTTGCCTATGTACTAGAGGCTTGGAGCGAGAACAAGGAACAATGGACTGAGGTGGTGCGAGGCAGCGCGATCGGACATAAGAAGATTGACCGGCTCGAAGGGATTGACGCTTCACAGATCCGGCTTCGCTGCTTGGAAAGCGTCTACCGGCCGATTATCCGGTCCTTTTCGGTATATTAAGCAGATTTGCAGTGATCACGTTGAGAGGAAAGCGGAGGGAAGAGTCGTATGGCATCTTTTACAATTCAAGGGGATCGTTTCGCCTATGAAGGCAAGCCGATTCAGCTCCTGTCGGGAGCCATTCATTATTTCCGCGTCGTGCCGGAATATTGGAAGGATCGATTACAGAAGCTGAAGGCTTGTGGATTGAACACGGTCGAGACATATGTGGCTTGGAACGTGCATGAGCCAAAGGAAGGGCAGTTTTGTTTTACAGGCATGTTCGATATCGTGAAGTTCATCGAAACGGCGGCGGAGGTCGGTTTGCACGTTATCGTGCGGCCTAGCCCGTACATTTGCGCCGAATGGGAGTTTGGCGGCTTGCCCGCGTGGCTGCTCGCCGAGGACGGCCTGCGGCTGCGCTGCTACGATGAGAAGTTTCTTGCGAAGGTAGACGCCTATTACGATGTGCTGCTGCCGATGTTGAAACCGCTGTTATGCACGAACGGCGGGCCGATTATTGCGATGCAGATTGAGAACGAGTACGGGAGCTACGGCAACGATCTTAAATATTTGGAATATTTGAAGAGCGGCATGATTGCGCGCGGTATGGACGTACTGCTGTTCACATCGGACGGGCCGGAAGATTTCATGCTCCAGAGCGGGATGATTCCTGGCGTATTCGAAACGGTGAACTTTGGCTCGCGTGCGTCGGAGGCATTCGATAGCTTGCAGCAGGTGCAGCCGGACATGCCGCTAATGTGTATGGAGTATTGGAACGGCTGGTTCGACCATTGGGGTAAACCTCACCATACGCGCGAGGCGCAGGATGCCGCGAACGTGTTCGAGGATATGCTGAAGGCGGGCGGTTCCGTCAACTTCTACATGTTCCACGGCGGCACGAACTTTGGATTCTATAACGGAGCGAATAACCACGGCAAATACGAGCCAACGGTGACGAGCTACGACTATGACAGCCCGCTGACAGAGTGGGGGGACATTACGGAGAAATATGTTCTGGTCAAAGGATTGATTGAGAAATATTTCGATATCGAGCCGGCTCCGCTGCCGGAGCCTGTATCCAAGAAGAACTACGGGAAAGTACGGATGAGCGGGCAGGCGGCTTTGTTCGCTTCTCTCGATTTGTTATCTGATCCGGTACAGCGCACCTGCCCGGAGCCGATGGAGAAGCTGGGACAGAATTATGGATTCATTCTGTACACTACGCGCATATCCGGGCCGAGAGCCGCTTGTTCGTTGGAGCTGCAAGATGTACACGATCGCGCGCTTGTGTTCATCGATGGTGAATACAAGGGTGTTATCGAGCGCTGGGACCCGAAGTCCATCGAATTTACCGTACCGAAAGAGGGCGTGGAACTGCGTATCCTTGTCGAGAACATGGGACGGACGAATTATGGCCCGTATTTGCGGGATTGCAAAGGCATCACAGAAGGGGTTCGACTCGGATTTCCATTCCTGTTCGACTGGACGATTCATACGCTGCCGCTGGACGACTTGTTGAAGCTGCAATTTAAGCCAATCGCGGCGGCGGAGCATATGACGGAGACAGGTCCCGTGTTCTACCGCGGAACATTCCGTGTAGACGACATTGCCGATACGTTCCTGGAGCTGGAAAGCTGGACGAAGGGTGTCGCGTTCGTGAACGGCTTCAACCTTGGCCGTTACTGGGAGGCTGGCCCCCAGAAGGCGCTCTACGTTCCGGGCCCGCTGCTGCGGGAAGGGGACAATGAGATCGTTATCTTCGAACTGCACGGGACGAATGAGCCAAGTGTCCTGTTGACAGATCAGCCGAATCTGGGGTAACGACTGACAGATGGATGAGAGGGGAATTCGGATGAAGAAATACAAAAAGCATCTATCAACGGTATTGGCTTGCAGCATGACCTTGCAGCTTATCTTGTCTTGTTTTCCCGCCAATCATGGAGTGGCTTCAGCGAACACCGCAGCGGAGGATACAGTGGCGAACGGGAGTTTCGAAACCGTGAATACTACAGGTCATAAGGATTGGGTTGACGGTGTCCAGCCGACAGGCTGGAACACTTGGCTGGCCGAGGGGACAGGAAAAGTATCGGTTACTGGGGCTGTGTATCATTCTGGACAGAAGTCCGTTCAGATCGAGCATCAGGCAACTGCGAGAACTTCAATTTTCACGCTGGCTCCTGTAACTGCAGGGCAGACCTATAAGCTAAGCGCATGGCTGAAGCTGGATAACGTCGTGTCGGATAAAGGTGTGTACATTCGTACCCAAATTCAGGACAGCAATAAAAAGAAAATCGCAGACGGTCCCGCCACTCCTTATATCAAAGGAATGATGGACTGGACCCAGCAAGAGAAAATAGTGACCGTTCCTGCGAATGGCCAATATATCCTCATCGAGATGTTCCTCGATAGGGCAGCGGGAAATGTCTGGCTGGACGACCTCTCGTTGACGGCCTGGAAAGGCATTACGGCCTTGGCGCTTGATCCTGTTCTGGTTACGATGGGGAAGGATGACAGCTATCTTCTTCGTCCGATTGTAACGCCGGCGGATGCGACTGATCGGGAAATCGTATGGAGATCGTCGAATTCGGTCGTTGCCTCCGTCTATGACGGCCAGGTAACCGCTCATGATTATGGGTCTGCAATGATTACGGCGGCGACAAAAGATGGCAGATTATCGGCGACAAGCTATATCAGCGTGGAGTCGGATGCCTTGCAGGAAAGCTATGAAACCGTTCGTCAGAAATGGCGCAGCAAACTGGTTGGCGGCCAAGGCTTGAATATGAACGATCAGGATGTTGCTGCCGGGATCGAAGCGCTAATGAAACGGATGACGAATGCGGAGCTTACGGGACGGTGGGACAAGCTGAATAAAGCGCCCGATCGTACGTATTTGTGGGATGATGTTATTTACACGTATTCTACCGACAGTTGGCGTATTTCTTGGGCATACGGCATCATTCGCGATTTGTCCTTAGCTTATTCGATCGAAGGTTCGGCGTTGTATCATAACAAGGCGTTGAAGAACGATATTATCGGTGCGCTCGAATGGATGCACACCTATCAATATAACGAGACGAAGACAATTAGCAACAACTGGTGGGATTGGGAAATCGGAGCGCCGCAGGCGCTGATGGACATTCTTGTTCTGATGTACGACGATTTGACGCCAGCCCAGATCGACAAGTATCTCAAAGCTATTGACAAGTTCGTACCCGACCCGAAAAAAAGGGTGGCAAATCCCTCAGTCGTGGAGACGGGAGCAAATCTGCTGGATAAAGCACTCGTCGTTACACTGCGCGGAGTTGTCGGCAAGGCAGGCGCCAAGGTCGAGCAAGGCCGCGATGCGATGACAAGCGAGTTCTTGTATGTCAAGAGCGGAGACGGCATTTATGAAGACGGTTCGTTAGTGCAGCATTTCAACATTGCTTATACCGGCGGGTACGGAGCGGTGCTGATGGGAAGGATGGCCGATCTGTTCTACCTGTTCGCAAGCTCGCCATGGGAGCTGACCGATCCGAATGCCAAGAACGTCTATCGCTGGGCCAGCCAAGTTTTCGAACCATTAATTTATAAAGGCGCAATAATGGATATGGTCAAAGGACGCAGCATTTCGCGTGCCGAGGATTCGGATCACTTGACAGGGAGAGCGGTCATCACGACGCTTTTAAGGTTAGCCGAAGGCGCTCCGCCAGAGCATGCGGCAACCATCAAGCGGATGGTGAAGGCCTGGGTTCAAGCCGATACGACGTTTGATAACTACTATAAAGGGTTGTCATTGTATGATATCAATCTCCTGAAGACATTAATGGAGGATGCAAGCATTACGCCAAAAGATGACCTGACGAGAACGCAGATGTTTGCCGGCATGGACCGCGCCATACATGTGCGTCCGGGATTCGGCTTTGGCATCAGTCTGTTCTCCGACCGGATATCCGCATTCGAGTATGGGAACGGGGAGAACAAGAAGGGCTGGTATACCGGCATCGGCATGACCAGCTTATATAATAACGATTTGAAGCAATATAGCGATCAATATTGGCCGACTGTAGATATGTACCGGCTGCCTGGAACGACAACGGACGGTTCCTACCAGACACCGAAGGACTGGGCGTATTATATGAACAGCAAGGATTGGGTCGGCGGTTCGACGCTCGATCAGGCTTACGGCGCGGTTGGAATGGCGTTCTCGTTGGACAAAAGCACCGGAAGCACGCTCCAGGGCAAAAAGTCGTGGTTTCTGTTCGATGACGAGGTGGTGGCGCTAGGGTCTGATATCAGCAGCTCCGAGGCGAAGATGACCGAGACTATTGTGGAAAACCGGCGTCTTTCGGCAACGGGGTCGAATATGTTAACAGTGAATGGGGTGGAGCAGCCGCAAGAGCTTGGCTGGCAGGACAAGCTGCCTGGTGTGGAATGGGCTCATCTCGAAGGAAACGTGCCGGGCTCGGATGTGGGGTATATTTTCCCTGCTGCCACGGATATCGTTGCCAAAAGGGAAGCACGCACGGGCTCATGGCGCGATATTCACGCGAAGGGTCCTGTCGATCCGGTGACCCGCAATTATATGACATTGGCGATTGAGCATGGTCAGGCACCAAAAGCCGGAACGTATGCGTATGTAGTGCTCCCTGGAAAAACAAAAGAACAAACGGAGAATTACAGTGCTCGGCCGGATATTAAGGTGCTTAGCAATACCGGGCGGGTTCATGCCGTGAGGGATAAAGGTCTAGGCGTGACAGCGATTAACTTTTGGGAAGCGGACGCGTTCCGCGATGTCCGGACGGATCAGCCGATTTCCATAACAATGAAGGAGAACGGCGACGAATGGACCGTTGCGATCGCCGATCCGACGCAGAAGCAAGCGAAAGTCGTCGTTGATCTTGGGAGAATCGCGTTCGAGACTTTGGAGAAAGATGAGCGCGTGAACGTATTGCAGACCTTTCCTTATGTGCGCTTGGAAGTGAACACGCAAGGCTCGATCGGCGCAAGCCATAAGGTCAAGTTCAGAATCGATCCGTCTCAAACGATCGACCTGGAAGCCGCACAGCCGGCGAAAGGCGAGAAGCGGGTCATTGCGGTGGCGGAAGATACGTTTGTACGCGACGGAAACTCGGCGGCTGTCAACTTTGGAACAAAAAATCCGATTTAAGTTCGCGACGGCGGCGCTGGATATACACAGCAATCATTCCTGAAATTCGATCTGAATGGGATTGACCAAGCTTTCGAGTCAGCGGTGCTGCATATCCACGGCGCCATTAATGACAGCAAGGCCACGGCGGCAACGACTGCGACGATTGGTGCGCATAAGGTAGAAGACGACGTGTGGAAAGAGCAGGAAATGACATGGAATAATAAACCTTTGTTTGGCGATGCTCTAGCGACAACGACATTCGATAGCGCATGGAAATGGCGCGGTATTGACGTAACTGCTGCGGCGCTTGCGGAATGGCAAGGTGACCGGGTGCTGAGTTTGGCGCTGCAAGAGCAGAAAGTCGGGAGCTCGGCATGGAATTCGCAAGTCAAGAGTAAGGAAAGTGGAGCATTGGCGCCCTATTTGGAAGTCGAACTAAAGGCACCGGAGACGATTCTAGTAACTGATGTCGAGATAGAACCCCATGCGGCGAAGTTAAAGGTAGGCGATAAGGCATCGCTTCAAGCAACGGTGAAGCCGGATAACGCGCATAACAAGCAGGTCGTCTGGACGGTCGATCCGGCGCACCGGGCAATCGTTTCTTTGAGGGTCGAGGATGGTAAAGCAATCGTCACTGGACTTCAGGAAGGTACGGCAGAGATTACGGCTACGACGCTGGATGGCGGTTTCAAAGCGGTGACAACCATTGTCGTCGAAGCGCAGCCAGATCCGAATCCAGGCCCAGGCCCGAATCCCGGACCAAACCCAGGATCAAACCCGGGACCAAGCCCGGAACCAAACCCAGTACCAAGTCCAGTACCAAGTCCAGTACCAAGCCCGAGTTCAAACTCCGATTCGAGCTCATCGTCTGGTACGTCCGGGTCTGTGACGAACACGCCGGATAAAAATGTGCAAGCGATGATCGGCGAAGGCGTACGCGTCGTAAGTACGGTACAGCAGCTTGAAGCGGGACGCATCATCATACATCCGCGCTCGGTCGACGGGCGGCTTGCATTCGACATCGCTTACGCCGATATTACGATGCTGCAAAAACAGAACGGCAATGCAGCCTTCGTATTACAGGCGGACGGCATGACTGTCACGATTCCCCTCCGTCAGTTGGCTGCAGGACAAAATGGGCATAAGCTTAGAATTGCCTTAGATCGTCCGGCAGATGTGACGAATGGAGCGATGGCAGACGTGATAGCTTCAATGGATGCCAAGCTCATTGTTTCTCCGCAGCAGGTTACGTTGACGGAGGCAGTGGAGAAGCCTGGTCTGTCGAAGCAGGCCATTACAGGCAAGATCGGGATAACATTATCGTCGCCGATGCCGACGGATCTGAATCATCTTGCCGGCGTCCGCTATGATGCCGAGCGTAATTCGTTCGTTCCGGTCCCGATGAAGCTGATGCAGACCGAGCATGGTGTAGAAGCGACGTTTCAAGCGATACCTGGCGTAACGTATTTATTGATGGAGCATGTGAAGACGTTTGCTGATGTTCAGCATCATTGGGTGAAGAACGATGCGGAATATTTGGGATCGAAGCTGTTTATTCATGGTAAAACGGCCGATACGTTCGATCCAAATGCGCTCACGACCCGCGCCGAGCTGGCAAGTATGCTGGTTCGCGGTCTAGGATTAACAAATGCTCCGGTGAAGCACTCGTTCTCGGACGCAGCCGAGCTGAGTGGCAAGTGGTATGAGGAAACTATATACCAGGCATATGAAGCAGGTATGATCGGCGGTTACGAGGACGGAAGCGTTAAGCCCGATGATACTATTACCCGTCAGGAGATCATGGCAATGTTCACGCGTGCTGTGCGTACAGCCCATCCTGATTGGATGAAGGACAGCACCGTCAGCAGCCTTGAGCGGTTTACCGACGGGGATCAGGTTGCAGCATGGAGTGCTGATTCGATTGCCGCAGCCGTGCAAGGGGGTCTAGTTCTGGGGGATGCCAATGAGGCGTTGAACCCGACGAAGGTGGCGACCCGTGCGGAAGCAGCGGCGATGCTGAAACGCTTGTTAGGCGTTCTTAGCCAATAAGATTCACCACGGATGGACCGGTGAAAGCCGGTCCATCTACTTCATGAAAGAAGGAGGATGTTCCCAATGTGGAAACAGGCAATTGAAGATGCAATACAGAAGACCAGAGACAATGTGCAGCGGTTTGGCAACCGTTTCCCGCATGTCAGTTCAAGCGGCAAATATGAATTGAATGATAATGAGGATTGGACGAACGGATTCTGGAGCGGCATGCTGTGGCTCTGCTATGAATACACAGGCGATGAGATGTTCCGCGATGCGGCTCGTCTGACGGTGAACAGCTTCCGAACACGCATGGATCGGCACACCGTGCTCGATCATCATGATATCGGTTTTCTCTATTCCTTGTCCTCGAAGGCGCAGTGGATCGTCGAAAAAGACGAGGAAGCAAGGCGCTTGACGCTGCGGGCGGCCGATGTGCTGCTGCGTCGTTGGCGGGAAAAAGGGGAATATATCCAAGCTTGGGGGCTGCAAGGGGATCCGCAGCACGGCGGACGGATGATTATCGATTGTTTACTCAACCTGCCGCTGTTGTTCTGGGCTTATGAACAGACAGGTGACGAACGTTACCGCCTAGTCGCCGTGAAGCAAGCGGATCAAAGCCGGAGGTTTCTCGTACGCGGCGACGACAGCTCGTATCATACATTCGTGTTCGACACGTCGACGGGCGAGCCGAGCGGCGGCGCGACGCATCAAGGCTATCATAACGGTTCGACATGGGCCCGCGGGCAAGCCTGGGGCATCTATGGTTTTGCGCTAGCTTACCGTTATACAAGAGATGGGGCCTATCTTGAGACGGCTAAACGTATGGCGCATTATTATTGCCGCAATTTGCCTGAGGATCATGTCGCGTACTGGGATTTCAATGCTCCGATTACCCCGCAGACCTATCGCGACAGCTCCGCTTCGGCGATTGTGGCGGCAGGCTTGCTTGAGCTTTTGTCTCATCTCGAAGACAGCGATAAAGGCCGCGCCGCGCTTGAGGAGTGCTTGACGCAGTCGATGGAATCGCTCGTCCGAAACTATTCGACGGTCGGCGATCCTGGTGCGGAAGGGCTGCTCAAGCATGGATCGTATTACGTCCGCGGCAATGCAGCGCCGGACGATTATATGATCTGGGGCGATTATTATTATTTGGAAGCGCTGCTGAGAATGGACAAGGGATTGAAAGGATATTGGTACGAATAACATGAAGGCCGATCTATGGAGTTTGCTCAATTTGGAAGCCGAAGGTTTGGAAGCCGTTCAAGCGGCGCTTGCCCGAGGCGATGAAGAAGAAGCCTATGCTGCGCTGCGAAGCCATTATGCCACTCGGACATCGCCCCGGCTGTATTATGATGCCGAGGATACCGATGTACTGGCCGATTATGTGCGGAGGCATTGCAGCGAGGCGATGGAGCTGGCGTTGCGAACGGCCGACGAGGTTGTCGGGCAGACGTTCGTTTTTCAATTCCCTTGGGATATGGAACGAACGAACATTCCGGTCACATTCGACGGTCTGATCCGCTGGGACGAGGTTCCCGACCATGATGTGGAGTGGGCGTATATGTTAAACCGTCATCGCTACTGGATTGCACTCGGTCAGGCTTACGTGCTTACCGGCGAAGAGAGATTTGCGGAGACGCTCTGCCGCCAAATGGAGGATTGGATCGACCGCAATCCCGTTCCGGCCAGGCCGACAAGGGAGAATGTAGCCTGGCGCTCTATCGAAGCTGGCTTGCGCTGCGGGAATTGGATCAAAGCTTTTAAATATATTAAGGACAGCTCGCACCTTACGCCTAAGCGGTTGGCAAAGATGCTAATCTCGCTGCATGAGCATGGCGAATATATTGTCGCTGATTTCAACGATTGGAAACGAACGAGCAATTGGGGTGTTCTTGAAAATCACGGACTGTTTGGCTTGTCGGTTTTTGCGCCAGAGTTTAAGCAAGCGATGAAATGGCGAGCGCTGAGTGTCGTCAGACTGAATGAAACGACACGCTTGCAAGTTACGAAGGAAGGCATGCACTGGGAGCAATCGCCGATGTACCACAACGAGGTATTGCATTGTTATGCGGACACGATGAGCTTATGCCGCAAGAACAGCTTAAAGGTGGAGCCGGCCATTGAAGACGCGGTACGCCAAATGATGTACGCCGACTTGTACATGGCGAAACCGAACGGCCATCAGCCGATGCAAGGAGACAGCGACGATAACGACTTGCGTGATATGCTGACGGCGGGTGCGGTTCTGCTGCGCGATGGCGTATTGAAATTTGGCGCGTATGATCATCTGGATTTTGACAGCGTGTGGAACTACGGATCAGAAGGAATTGAGGCGTTCGCTGCGCTTGAGGTTCAGCCGCCGCCGCACCTGTCATTTCCTTTCAGGCAGTCGGGCAATTATGCGATGCGCTCGGACTGGGAACGGGACGCGTTGTACGCATATTTTCACTGCGGGTTTCTGGGCGGCGGGCACGGCCATGCCGATATGCTGCATTTCGACCTGCACGCCTACGGCAAAGATCTGCTTATGGATGCCGGACGCTACAACTATAGCGACGCCAAGCCGCTTCGCCGCTCGCTCAAGCAATGCAGTGCGCATAATACAACGCTTGTCGATGGTATTGATTTCACGGAGATCCTCGATACATGGGGCTTCGGGCGTGTTGCCCATCCGACCGATGTGACGTGGATATCCAAGCCTGGCTTCGACTATGTGGAAGGCGGCCATACCGGATACCGCCATTTGCCGGATCGGGTCGATCCGTTAAGACGGATCATATTTGTGAAGAACGCAGGATATTGGATACTGATTGATAGCTTCGACTGCAAGGAAGAGCATACGTTCACGCAGTACTTTCATTTTGCGCTCGACGACATTGCGGTGAACCACCTCGATGGCTCCTGCCAAACGCTCGATAGAGCGGGCGCGAACCTATGCATTATTCCGGCTCATCCTGAGCGACTGGCAACAACGGTGAACGACGGATGGATTTCTTATGAATATAATCGCGTTCTGCCGAATCGATCGCTAACGTATACATGCCGCGCCAAAGGGTTTACGTCGATGATATCTCTGCTCTTCCCGCAGCCGCCAGGCAACGACGCCCGGCCTACGGTAGAGCCGATCGACGTCTGTGATCACAGCGGGAAGCAGGTTTCTGCGGCCGCTGCGGAAGCGGTTCGCATTCGTTTCCCGGACCCAGGCATAGAGCATCTCGTTGTGATCCGCCATGAGACGGGGGCCCCCTCGCATCCTGTGCTTCAGGCGGACGGTGTCCGCTTTCTCGGGAACGTGGCGTTGATCGAGCGCAGCAGTACGGATGAGTGTATTACCGTAATCAAATAACGATAACTGCATTATCAAGCTCAAAGCGGGAAGCAGTGAGCTGTGCAGATCGAAATGAGCCGACATTCCGAACAAAAAGAAAGAGCGCCGTCATTGGCGCTCTTTCTTGCCTTGAGATCCCTTCGTATTATAACGGCCCCTCATCCTCTCCCAGGTACATAAGAGCATCTAATTGATGCAACTATCTTTTCCTGAAACGTAAAATAACCGCAGGCGGCAGTTCGTACCAATCAAATTGTTTCTGGGCGGATTCGTTCCATACAAAGCAGGGCTCCTCTAGGTATCCCACTGATCATCGTGTAATTCGTATCGTCTTATCATGTGGGCATTTTACCATGTTTTGGACTCATTCTGTAGTTTGAACACACGCCCTAGCTCAGTCGAAGGTCAGCGGCATGTTTACCTGCTGTGTATCCAGTAGAGAAGGCGGCTGTTATATTGTAGCCACCGGTGTAGCCATGAATATCGAGTACTTCTCCGCAGAAGAATAGCCCTTGCATAAGCTTAGATTCCATTCTTTTGGGATCGATCTCCTTCAGATTTACGCCGCCACCCGTAACAAAGGCTTCGGACAGGGAACGGGTACCGTGAACATAGACTGGCATCCTTTTCAAGATACCTGCTAGCGCAAGCAACCCATTCTTGGATACATGATGGCCCGTAATATCTCCATCCAGGTCAGCTTTAGCTAACAAGAGGGGAATGAGACGTTCTGGCAGCAGCCCCTTTAGTGAATTGCGGATCGCTTTCTTCGGCTCCAGATCCAGCTTGTCCTGCAGTAATGATTCCACTTCTTGTAAGTTCTGATCAGGGAAGAGATCGATGGACATCTCAACAGTGTCAGTCCCTGATTTACGCTGGACCTGTTTCAGAAATTGACTGCAGCGCAGTGCAATTGGCCCGGATAATCCAAAATGGGTGAAGATCATATCTCCACGATGAGAAATGACCTTCTTTCCTTTTGGATTCCAGACAGTAAGTGCTACATCACGTAGCGACAATCCTTGCAGCTCACCGGATTTAATCCACTCTTCCCGTGAAATTATCGGTACCTCTGTCGGAAATAGCTCAGTAATGGTGTGGCCTGCGGCTTCAGCCCATGGGTATCCATCTCCAGTAGAGCCGGTCTGAGGAACGGACTTTCCTCCGGTGGCGATGATTACGGCAGCACTGGAGATCGTTTTACCCGAGCCCAGCTGAACGCCCTTAACAGCCCCTTCTTCATATATTACATGTGAGACAGGAGTATCCGTTATAATCTGCACACCTAGACTCCGTACTTTGTTGATTAAGGCGGAGACGACGCTGGAGGCCTTATCGGAGACGGGAAACATCCGTCCGTTGTCTTCTTCCTTTAATGCAATGCCTAAGCCTTCAAAAAAGGCAATGATATCTTGATTATTAAAATGGTCGAAGGCGCTATACAAAAACCGCCCGTTTCCCGGGATATGGGAGATTAACTCATCTCTCTCCTTGACGTTCGTTACATTGCAGCGTCCGCCACCAGATATCCCGAGCTTTCGTCCTAACTTAGCTCCCTTGTCGATCAGTAGTACGGATGCCCCGTGTTCTGCTGCGGCCACGCTTGCCATTAATCCCGAAGGGCCGCCACCTATGACGATCACATCGAAGTTGCTCATGAAATTTTACTCCTTTACATGTTAAGACACGGGTGTTATTTCGTGTTTTCCTAACGGAATCATACCATTCTGACTCTCATGTAACCAGTCTTGTCCACTCACTTGGTGATAATTCGTTGTCAGAAGAGTGATCCTGTGCTTTAATCTAGACATGTAGGGGAATTTGTCCATTTTGGGGTGTGATTGTAATTATTGGCGCAATTAAGGATATATTATTGCAAATATCGGCAGCATGCTCCTTTCTTTTTCTGATTCAGTGGTGGGTGGACCGAGGGCTTGTGGCTCGAAAAAAAGGTAGTTTCCCGGATAATCAAACTTTTTTGGTTTTGGCGTGTACGTTAAGTCTTATTCTATGCTCACTTCTTTCGACGACTTTATTCGGTATTGTTTATTTGAATTTAGGAATGATCCCAGCTTATATCGGTATTTTATATGGAACTGTACGTTCAGGCATTCTGCTGTCCATCTTTTTTCTTGTCTGCAATATAATCATTGCAGAGCCGACCGGAATAAGTAATATGATATTAAATTCAGGAATATTATTATATCCGCTGCTGTTTGGGCTGGCTAAGCCTTTTAAGAAAGGTACAGTGGTAGAGAAGATAGGTATGTTATGGATGGTCCTTTGTCCGAATATGTTGTTCATTGCACTTGTACCTATTATAGGTGGGAAAAATATATATGAAGCCCATTCTAGCGAGTCACTTTTGATCACATTGTATCTATTTTGCACTATCGCACTAGGTGGCGTTTTTGTTTATTTTGTTGAAATGGTCTGGAGTAGTTGGCGGGCTAAAGTACATATGGAAAGTATAAGTGATAATTTCCAGTGGGAGTCTGAGAAGCTGCAGCAGATTACAAATGTAGTACCTCTCAGTATTATATCCCTGGATGATCATGGAGTTGTGACCGACCTCAATGATTGTATGCTGGGGATGGCACGAATTCATTATCCCAATTTGAGAAGGGAAGATATTATTGGCAAGCCGGTTAGGGAATTTTTTAATGGTTCAGCGGATGCTGATGCATATATGCGGGTACGGAATAACATTCAGCATAAACGGCGTTCCCATGAGCGAATGATTCATGGAACGCGGATCTATCAAATTTATTCAGCACCACTAATGCATAAGAACTCAGGATTAACGAGTGGAGTGGTACTCATTGCACAGGATATTACGGATGAAGTGAAACTCCGCTCAGAGCTGGATCATGTGGAACGGTTGAGTTTAGTAGGGCAGATGGCAGCTGGAATTACCCATGAGATTCGTAATCCTATGGCGGTAGTTCGTGGATTTTTACAGCTAATGAGAGAAAAGAGCTCGGATGATTTGGATTCTTATTATCAGATCGTGCTCGAGGAGCTGGATCGGGCGAATAGTATTATTAATGATTTCCTATCGCTGGCGCAGAGCCGGATATCCGATAAGGAGAAGGTTCTGTTACACCGAGTTATAGAAGAAGTCAGTCCGCTGCTGTGGGCGGATGCTAATCTTCGTGGTCAAAGTGTTGAGCTAAAGCTGAACGCATCCATCCATGAATTGGAGTTGAACGTTCGGGAAATCAAGCAGCTTATCCTAAATTTAGGACGCAACGGCATGGAGGCTATGGGATCCAAGGGAATTCTGACACTGGAAACACACAGTACTCAAGATAAAGTGGAGCTGATTGTAAGGGATAGAGGAATCGGTATGTCGGAAAGTCAACGAGAGAAGTTGTTTTCCCCTTTTTTCACAACAAAAAGGGAGGGGACGGGTCTAGGGTTATCCTTGTGTCTCAGTATTGTGGAACGGCATAACGGTAAAATAACTGTAGATTCTGTAGAAGGAGAGGGTACGGTATTTACTATCTCATTCCCTTTAGTAAAGGAAGAATATAGCGAAGCCATCCTTGCGGATTGAATCAGGTTACTGTAGCATCTCTTGCTTTCACAGAGTATGAATGTATAATAAAGTTAGTAAGTACTGCTGTAATGTTATCTGACAAAACAGTAATTAGTGAAGGAGAGTGCAGAGAAATGTCCATGTCTTTTAATCAATATATGAGAGATTCGATTCAGCCTATGCGTGATGACCTTACAAGCATTGGGTTTCAGGAGCTTATGACTCCAGAAGAGGTGGAAGCCACTCTTCCTACCGCAAAAGGTACGGCGCTTGTAGTCGTGAATTCGGTCTGTGGTTGTGCCGCTGGACAATGTCGTCCTGGTGTAGCTCAGGCATTGCAAAATGAGATCGCTCCGGATCACTTGTTCACAGTGTTTGCAGGTCAAGAGAAAGAAGCCACTGCTAAAGCACGTGAATATTTTGCTCCTTATCCGCCATCTTCACCTTCCATCGCCTTGATGAAGGATGGAGAACTCGTTCATTTTATTGAACGTCATAGTGTTGAGAATCGTTCGGCTGCTGAAATTTCTGCTGAATTGAAAGAAGTTTTTGATCGTTTTTGCAAGTAAAAAAGTTATTCCATACAATCTCGCATCAGCCGGTAATTCGGCTGTTGCGGGATTTTTCAAAATATAAGAGCGATAATGGGATAGAATATACTTAGAAGCATAGAGCTTCACTTGGTATGGATATTTTGATGGATATGGAACCATTTCTGATGGAACGGGGTGTGGTTTGTGAGTTTACAGGAAGAAATTATTGCTGATCTTGGTGTGAAGCCAACGATTGATGTAGAAGCAGAGGTACGTAAACGGGTTGATTTCTTAAAGTCGTACGTGTTGAAGGCAGGTGCCAAAGGATTATTGATCGCCATTAGCGGTGGGGTGGACAGCGCAGTAGCTGCGGGTCTATGTAAGCAGGCTACGGACGAGCTGTCGGCACAGGAAGGCACAGAGTATATTACGCTTGGCGTATACCAGCCATATGGTGTTCAAGAGGATATCCAGCATAGTTATGATGTTGCTAAAGCTTTTAACCTGACTCATACAGTGGAGACTAATATTGAGGAAGCTGTTAATGAAATAGCGCTTGAAGTTGAGCATAGCCTGAAGTCCTTGGGCCAACATCGTCATATGACCCATCAAGGCAAGGGGAATGTTAAAGCGAGAACACGTATGGTTATGCAATATGCGCTCTCTTTTGAGAACAATCTGATTGTAGTAGGAACGGATCATGCTTCAGAAGCCATTACGGGTTTCTACACCAAGTGGGGAGATGGCGCTGTAGATATTACACCTCTATCCACACTTAACAAACGTCAGGTTCGTCAATTAGCTGCTCATATTGGTGTGCCTGCGGATATTGTTACTAAAGCACCTACGGCAGGTTTATGGCCGGGGCAGACGGATGAAACCGAGCTGGGCATTACTTATGACGATAATAGCGATTATTTGGAAGGCAAACAGGTTAACCCTGAGGTAGCGGAGAAACTCGAGAATTATTACCGGAGAACGGCGCATAAGCGCAATGTCATTCCTGGAATTTAGAATAGGTAGAAGTAGAAACCGCCACGGGTCTGCATTGTAGCAGCTCTCGTGGCGGTTTTTAACATATCAGAAAGTATATATTTTGGCCCCCAGTAAAGTACCTGAGTACTCATCAAAGCAAAGCCTCACTTTGTGGGGATATTTTGTGAGATGGATAAGCTACAAGGTTCTTAGTTAGCTAGCGTTTGATTGATAAAATCAGTAGTCGAAGCAATCGCGAGCTCTAATTGCGGGGTAGTTCCGGCAAAAGGATGGACAGTTCCGAAGGTATGATTACCCTCAGGAATATGAACCCAGTTAATATCGGGTCGGAGTTCAGTGAGTTGCTCAGATCCTTGCCGGAGGTGCGCTCCATCCAGACTGCCTTGAATAAGAACAACTGGGAAGGACGCTGTCTTCATACGTTCAAGGATGTTATAACGTTCTTGTTGGTTCTCCATATCTTCTAAAATAACAGCATCCAGCGGCATTTGTTGGCCCGTACGTGCATTAAGGACATGGGTTCGTCCTGTTTGCTTCATCTCCTGCTTTTGTTCTTCCGTCAATAAATCGAGCTTCGTAACCCCGTTCCAGGAGATGACCCCGCTAACTTCACTGGGATGGTCAAGCGTGTAGACAAGACAAATTCCCCCTCCAAGACTATGCCCGAGAAGGAATAAGGGCAAGCTGCCGAATTTCGGGTGCTGGCTAAGGTAGGACAACAGTATTTCCATGTCCTTCAGCTCACGACGAAAGGTGTTGCGGGCGAATTTCTCAAGCTCGGTAAAATGCAGCAGATCCTCTCCGATTCCAGCATGAGAGAAGTTGAAGGTGATCACTTCATGATCTTGGCTGAGAGTAGTAGCTATGTAAGGAAACATCCCCCAATCTTTGAAGCCCTTGTAACCGTGTGCAATAACGATAAGGCTCTTAGGTGCTTCTTGGGCAGGAAAGTGTGAGCAGCGGAGAACAGTGCCTTCACCAGCGGGTATTTCGAAATTACGATGCTGCATAGGGTAATCCCCTCTTTCTTTATATAAATGAAGTAAATCAGCAAGTCCATCACGAAGGCTCCTGGATAGACTTCCAAAGCATTTTCTTTTAAGATAGCAGAAAGAATCTTATAGGACTATAATTTAAAATTGAAATGAATGACCTGTTTAATGATCATACCATTATTGAAGTAGTATAGGATACACATCCATAAGGAGTGTGAAATTTTGATTTACGGAATCGGACATGATGTGTTAGAAATTGAGCGTATCTCAGAGGTAATGCGTAGGGGACAGGGCAAGAAATTTAACCAGCGCATCCTAACGGAGCAAGAGTATGGACTTGCTGAGCAACGAGGTGGAAGGTTGGCTGAGTTCGTAGCGGGGCGCTTTGCTGCCAAGGAAGCTGTTGTGAAGGCTTTAGGCTGTGGCATTGGTAATGTGGTTGGCTTTCAGGATATTGAGATATTACCTAACCGTAAAGGTAAGCCAGAAGTAACTTTATCATGCGAAGCCTGGAGCAGATTAGATCTACCTGAAGGACAGAAGTACACCATTCATCTTACGATTACACATGGCCGTGATTTGGCTTCAGCTTTTGCGGTTGTGGAGGAGCTAGGTTCATGAATTGAACCGTGATTATAGAAGGGCAAGGAGAGTTACAATGAAACAACAAGAACGACAGGATTTGCAGGAACGAGAAGAAGGACGAGAAGGACAAGATAAAAAAGATCAGGAGCTGCGGGAGGCCAAGCAATATTTCAGTTATCATTTGCTGGAGTGGTATCAAGGGCAGAAGCGGGATTTGCCATGGCGCAGGCATCGCAATCCTTATTATATTTGGATTTCTGAAATCATGTTGCAGCAGACAAGGGTAGATACGGTAATCCCTTATTTTAATCGTTTTATTGAACGCTTTCCGACGGTGGAGTCACTCGCTGACGCCCCTGAAGAAGACGTGCTTAAGTGTTGGGAAGGCTTAGGATATTATTCCCGCGCACGTAATATACAGCATGCAGCCAAGCAGGTAAAGGAGCTTTATGGTGGACAGGTACCGAACGACCGTGAGGCGGTGTTTAGTTTAAAGGGAGTGGGTCCTTACACAGCAGGGGCTATTCTAAGCATCGCGTTTAATCGACCAGAGCCAGCGGTAGATGGTAATGTAATGCGGGTGTTGTCCCGATACTTCCTCATCGAGGATGATATCGCTAAGGGACCCACCCGCGTGAAAATGGAGCGCCTGGCGGCTGAGCTGATCCCGGAGGGGGAAGCTGCCTCATTTAATCAGGCGCTTATGGAGCTCGGGGCGCTCGTATGCACCCCGAAATCACCGAGCTGCTTAACCTGCCCGGTGATGGAGCATTGCGCTGCGCGCCTGGCGGGCTGCGAGACTTCGCTGCCCGTCAAGACCAAGGCCAAGCCGCCGCGCCCAGAGGAGCGGCTGGCGGCCTTAATCGAGGGCCGCGGTGCCCACGCGGGCCAAGTGCTCATCCGGCAGCGGCCACAAAGCGGGCTGTTAGCCCGCATGTGGGAGCTGCCGCACTGGCAGGCGCCGCCAGCGGAAGGCAGCGCTAAGAGCGCGGGGCTGCCGGAGGCCGCGGCGCTGGACCGGCTGCGCCGGTCACTGCGGCAGGCCGGGATCTCCGCCCGGCCTGAGGAGCACTGGATGGCTGCTGAGCATATCTTCAGCCATATTGTGTGGACCCTGCAGGTGTATCGCTGCAGGGAGGAGGACGCCCTTCCGCTGCCAATAGCGGCAGAAGGACGGGCAGCCTACACCGCGGATGCAGGCCTGTTCCCAGAGATGGACAGCAGCCTGCCCGTCGAGAGATTTGAGGACGGTAATGCTAGTCCAGAGGATGGCGGAGCTGTTCGCTGGATCAGCCGTGAGGACATGGCTAATTATGCGTTTCCTAATGTCTTCTTGAAGCTGCTGAACCTTTATTTCGATGAGCAGGAAGAGCTGGCGAAGTCGGGGAAGTAGCAGTTTATCCGATGTGGCAGAAGAATGAGTTGTAAGAGAAGCAGCAGATATATGAGAAGTGCCTGAAGTAAGCAAAGTATTCAAATTCTCTAGTGTAAGAAATATGTTAATGCGTCGATGTAGTTTGATGTGTTGAATATATAAGTTATGTATGAAGAGAGAGTGGCGTACGCATCTAAATAGAAGCAGAATACCTCATTTTGGCGTCTTTCCAACAGTGGTACGATAAAGGGGAGTCCCGGTCCATATTCATGGATTCAATTCAAGCGGCATAAAAAAAGAAATATCCGAGGATAATGATCTACCCTATTTGTTTCTAACGAACCTTGTTTTTAACGAATCTGTTTCTAACGAAACCAGTCTCAACCCAACCCTAAACACCCCGACCCAAATAAGACCCAAACAAAAGAAGGTATCCCTGAGCCATTGCAGCTTGGAGATACCTTCTTTGTTTAGGTCTAGTTAAATGGTGAAGCCATAGGATGATCTATGGCTCAAGCCGAATTTAATACCTTATTTCGCGCTTTCGTAACGTTTGCCAACTTCTTCCCAGTTTACTACGTTCCAGAACGCTTTGATGTAATCAGGGCGTTTGTTTTGGTAGTTCAGGTAGTAAGCATGCTCCCATACATCAAGTCCGAGGATTGGAGTAGCGCCTTCGCTGATTGGGTTGTCTTGGTTAGGTGTGCTTGTTACTGCCAGTTTGCCATCTTTAACAACTAGCCAAGCCCAGCCACTGCCGAAACGAGTAGTTGCTGCTGCTGCGAAATCTTCTTTGAATTTTTCGAATCCGCCCAGTTCGCTGTCAATAGCTGCTGCAAGTGCACCAGTTGGTGCGCCGCCGCCGTTTGGTCCGATAACTTCCCAGAACAAGGTGTGGTTAGCGTGTCCGCCACCATTGTTACGAACAGCAGTACGGATAGCTTCTGGTACAGCGTTCAGATCTGTAAGAAGTTCTTCGATGCTTTTGCTTTGCAATTCAGGTGCCTTTTCCAAAGCTGCGTTCAGATTAGTCACATATGTGTTATGGTGTCTATCATGGTGAATTTCCATCGTCAAAGCGTCGATGTGTGGTTCGAGTGCGTTGTTTGCATAAGGAAGTGCTGGTAATTGAAATGCCATGGAAAAATCCCTCCTGAGTATATTAGAATTTGTATAGATAAAGAACTTCGGCGGTTTATCGTCAAAATTCTTTATTGTTGATATGTACTATAGGGTATCTCCCAATAGGATACTTTAATTAAACAGTATCTGGATCAATAATGCAACACTAAACAAACATAAATGTTTATAAAGTATGATAGGAGTGTAAACAAGATCATCAATTGTATTTAAAATGTAAAAAGAAAGAGCCTTCACTCTATAGACATAACTCGTTATAATTACCCTTATAATGAAACAATGAATCTTAGCAAAAATATAAACGCTTGATATTAAGCGCTTTCAAAAGAAAAATGATGATATCACGAGAAAAGTGTGCTTTAATAGATTTAAAAGCAGGTATTCCTCGGTATTTGATGCTTTTTTTTATTTTCTCAATGTTAAGGGAACCCCTTCTTTTTGTTAAATTCATAAGCCATAGACAAGGGAGATTTTAAAGAATGCACGTTCGTTCCTTTCAATTAAGCGACGTTAGCCCTGTGACTGATTTGCTGCAAACAGCATTATCGGAAGAATGTTTCGAGAACACTATCGAGCCTTTCTCCAGGCAGCTTTCATGGGATTCAGATCTCATTGTAGTTGCGGAAGATGAAGAAGAAATTGTTGGAGCACTGATTGGTACGATTGAGAAAAACCACGGTTGTTATTTCCGGATTGCTGTACATCCTGATTATCGCCGCAGAGGAGTCGGTAGAAGTCTGGTATCGGCTATGGAATCCAGGTTTCAAGCTCGTAAGGTTAGTGGTATCTACGTAGCTGTCGATGAGCATAATTCTTTTGCATTGCCATTGTATGAAGCTATGGGATATAGCGAGGATCAAATTTTCAAATCTGTCCGGAAGCTGAGCATTGTTGGGTAATTTTGATTACTCAGCTGCGTAAGCGGAAACATTTACTAAATAAAGAACTATAGTTGATGATATAGTCTGTTTCATTCATACTCAAGCGTATTTTCCAGAAGTCCATTACTAATGGCTGGGAGATATGCTTTTTTATTGTTATAATATCTGCAAGTATAGACATCAATAATCGAAGAGGTGACATATTGAGTCAGGAGTCCCAAGTAGAGTTCATGCGTAATCGGAAGCAAAGACATAGATCCTCCAGATCAAAGAAAGGCTTTGGTGGTCGTTTGGCCGCGGAATTGAAGGATTGGTTGCTTACAGCGGTAGTTGTTTTTGCATTAATGTCGGTTCTTAATATTTTTGTGTTCAATATATCAACGGTTAAAGGTCAGTCTATGCAGCCAACGCTTGTGGAAGGTGAGAGGCTCTTTATTAATAAGCTTTCATTGATGTTTGTAAACCCGAAACACGGGGATGTCGTCATTCTTCATGATCCTAGCACGGGGCCTAGCCGGAAGGACTTTTTAGTGAAACGTGTCATTGGCATACCTGGAGATATCATAGAAGTGAAGGATCACCAGTTATATGTGAATGGAAAAATAGTGAATGAGCCGTATATAGATACCGAGATTGAAGACCCGGATTTCGCGGCGTTAACTGTGGAGAGCGGCAACTATTTTGTCATGGGAGATAACCGTCATGCTTCAGCAAGCAAAGATAGCCGTTATTTCGGCTCGATCCCTCAGGACATGATTGTAGGCAGAGCGGATTATATCTGGTGGCCGCTGTCTAAACTGAAAGGGTTATAAGAATTTTATCGATAACATGAAAGGAGAAGGCGGAAATGAACAATACATTTCAGTCACCGTATGCACCCCCGCCTTCCAAGTGGGCACAGCTTAAAGCGGAGATTCAGGAGGCTGCGACGTCACTCGGTATTGATGATATCGGGTTTACTACAGCAGAACCATTTTTATATTTAAAAAATATTTTGCAAAACCACCGAGACAAAGGATATGAATCTGGTTTCGAGGAACCGGATCTGGATAAAAGGACGATCCCCGCACTGAGCTCTGGGGACAAGCCCTTGTCTATTATTTCGATTGCTGTGGCCTATCCCTCCAAAATGGAGAATCCCCCGAAGTCTGAGCCAGGTGCACGAAGAGGCATTCTCGCCCGAGCATCATGGGGCAGGGATTATCATCATGTGCTGAGGGAGGCTTTAAGTAAGTTAGAGGACTTTATTCATGAGCGTGCGCCGGAGGCTGTGCTGGAAAGTATGGTCGATACCGGTGTGCTGGTAGATAGAGCGGTTGCGGAAAGAGCAGGAATAGGCTTCAGCGGCAAAAACTGTTCTATCATCTCGCCCAAATGGGGATCTTGGATTTATCTAGGGGAGATGGTTACGAACATTCCTTTTGCTCCGGATGAACCTGTTGAAGAAGGCTGTGGGGAATGTACCAAGTGTATTGATGCCTGCCCGACCGGCGCGCTGGTGGGTCCAGGTCAACTAAATGCGCAGGCTTGTATTTCTTTTCTGACGCAGACCAAAGGATTTCTGAGTGACGAATACATGACCAAGATTGGCAACCGTCTATACGGCTGTGACACCTGCCAGATTGTATGTCCCAAGAATCGAGGGAAGAACTGGAATCATCGCCCTCAGATGCTGCCTGATCCTGAAATCGTGAAGCCATTGTTAATGCCAATCCTGGATCTTAGCAATCGTGAATTCAAAGAGAGATTCGGAAATAGCTCTGCTGCCTGGAGAGGCAAAAAGCCGATACAACGAAATGCGATCATCGCTCTAGGTAATTTCAAGGAAGTAGAAGCTGTGCCAAAGCTAACAGAAATTGTTCTGAAAGAGCCGCGGCCTGAGATGCGAGGCACTGCTGCTTGGGCGCTGGGACGCATCGGTGGTGAGGAGGCTCTAGCTGCTGTTGAATCGGCTTTAGAGCGCGAAGAGCATGACACGGTAAAAGAAATGCTGAGCCGGGCACAGGATGTGCTCCTTACTGCGAAGCAGGCACGAGAGGACAGCGATGTTTAATGAAGGAAAAAGATCATAGACAGGTTGCATATTCCCAATTGCTGTCCAGTTCTCGAAATGCTATGATAGATTCGCGCGCCATATGGCGATGCAGACAATAGAGTGTAGAGGTGGGCTTTAGATGAATATCGCATTACCTATTATTACATTGGTCGTAGGTCTCATCGGTGGATTTTTTATCGGTGTGTATTATCTGCGCAGACAAATGACAACTATGCAGAATGATCCTGAAATGCTGCAAAAGGTTGCGAAACAAATGGGTTATAACCTGAATGGGAAACAAATGCAACGTGCCCAACAGATGATGAAGAATCAGAACCAGACAGGCGCCCGCCCAGGAGCGGCTAAAGGGAATAAACGTAGAAGTAAGTAACCGGGTCCGGATAGAAATTATACGGGTGCGGAAGGGGGAGACATCATGGGGAACATCAATGAATACGTGAATGGTAAAGTATCAGAGAACCGTGAGCAAATCGAGTATCACGTTGAGAAAATATTAGAATTAATCGGTGAAGATACTGACCGCGAGGGACTGCTTGAAACACCAGCACGTGTTACGCGGATGTACGAGGAGATATTCGGCGGTTATTCGATAGATCCCCGCGAGGCGCTCGGTGTTACTTTTGATGAGTCTCATGAAGAGCTAGTGATCGTGAAGGATATCGTCTATTACAGCCAATGTGAGCATCATATGGCACCTTTCTTCGGTAAAGTGCATATTGGATACATTCCGAGCGGACGGATTGCCGGGCTTAGCAAATTAGCTCGCCTAGTTGAAGCAGTGAGTCGGCGTTTGCAGGTTCAAGAGCGCATTACGACGCAAATTGCGGATATTATGACGGAGGTACTAAGCCCTCGCGGCGTTATGGTCGTTGTGGAAGGTGAACATCTTTGTATGTGCGCACGTGGAGTGAAGAAGCCAGGCAGCAAGACGGTAACCATGTCTACTAGAGGGGTCTTCCGGGAGGATGCTGCCGCTCGTGCGGAGTTTCTGAGCTTGATTAAAGAATAGTATATAGAGGTGTCTATGCCTCGAAATTAGAAGGACCCATCATTCACTTTTTGTGAACGATGGGTTCTTTTGGGTCAATATAAGCGAATAGAAGTGATGTCCTCTACGAAGTGGAATGAGATCAGTAAGGCTTCCATGCCAGTTTACTGGCAGCGGCATAACGCTCTGACACATATGGCCAGTTGACGACCTTCCACCAATCGTTAATATAATCCGCACGATTATTCTGATGTTTCAGATAGTAGGCGTGTTCCCATACATCCAAGGCCAAGAGCGGAACAACGTCCCATTGCGATAAATTCTGATGTTTTTCCGCAGTGAGAATTTCTAGTCTATGGCTGCGTGGGCTCCAGACGAGAATGGCCCATCCGCCACCTTCTACTTTATTCGCAGCTTCGGTGAACTGCTTCTTGAAGCTGTCATAGCTTCCGAAGCTTTGTTCTATAGCTTCTAGTAACGCACCTGTTGGGCGGCCCCCGCCTTGCGGAGACATTACGTTCCAAAAGATCGTGTGAAGATAGTGGCCTGCACCATTAAAGGCTAATTCTCTCTCCCAATGTTTAACGAGATCGAAGTCACCGTTCTTACGGGAATCTGCTAATTTTACTTCAGCCTTGTTTAATCCATCTACATAACTTTGATGGTGCTTATCGTGATGAATTCTCATCGTCTTTTCGTCAATATAAGGTTCTAGTGCATTATAGGCGTAAGGCAAGGGAGGTAGCGTATGGCCGCCAATGGGTACCGCGTCTTTTTTATCGCGGATTTCAGGAACAGTATCTGTAAAAGTAGAGAATCCATCATTCCGCATGGTATCGTCTGTATCGATGTTTACGACATAATCCTCAGTGTAATCGCGCATGACTTGTGAAAGCTTTCCGGGCGAGCTGAGTGTCTGCAGTACGGCTAGGAAGTATTCTGATTCGCGAATAATATGCAGAATGACAGTAGTTGCAAGGGGGACGGCTTTGACCGCTGCGCTACTCTCCATGATGGCAAAGAGCTGCCGGACGAACTCTTGGGATTGATTGCAGGAGATATGTAGCAGTTTCTCGGTTTCCGCAGTGAGTTCTGCCTGTGGCGGAGGAGAAGCGGAAAGGGCAGCATTCAATAGCTGCTGTGCCGCCTGCTCAGTTGCACCAAAAACAACGGCCCATTCATCGAGGAGTTTCACATAAGGCTCCTCTAATTTAGGTACGATCGCTTTGATGACTTCGGTATGCTCCTTCTCTTGTGTTTTCCAAAAAACGATTTCTTCTAGAATACGTACTGGCAGCATCGGCCCGTATACATATAGCATGTCAAGAAAACCTCCCGTGATATGTCTTTATCAGTCCATTATATGAACGGTCTTGGAAGGTTATGAAGAACATAAACTTAGAGTGCCTCTTTGGCTTCTTTCTTTCCTGGGGACCAAAATAGCCTCTTCCTAGGATACATTTCTTTCTGTCCCTGGAAGAGGCTGTTCGTATGGTTATTAACGCTTAGTTAATTACTTGCCATCGCTGGCTGATCGCCAGTATTATTTTTGGCCAGATGAACATTCCCTAAGAAAGCGGAGACCCGCCGCAAATACTCACGGGGATGCTCGCGGAACAACAGCTCATGATGACTACCCTCAATGATCCAGGAATCTGAGAACACATTGTTCTGATTTGCTGCTAGTTCTTCGGCAATAGGATAAGGTGCTTTATCGTCTTTGGTTCCATGCATGAATAGGATAGGGAAAGGATAGTCTTTGGATTTAACCTTTGCATAAGGAATTTGATCTAGTCCCGTACCGTTCAGTACCGGGAACAGCATTTCCATGATCGCCAGGGAAGGCTGGCGCGGCAGATCGATATTCTGCTTAATATTATGATATAGCGTGTCTGGTTCTAACAAAAAGGTGCTGTCCAGAATCATCGCGTCGATGTCCTCAGATACTAATCCTGCTTGCAGTGCTGTGCCAGCACCCATGGAGAAGCCCCAAACAACGAGCTCTTTAGCTCCGCGTTCCTTTGCGAAATCAATGGCGCCTAGAAGCTGCTGGGATTCTTTTTTACCGCCGGTTGCAATATCCTTATTACCTTGGGCAGCAAATCCGTAATCAAACATTACGACATTGAAATTCAGACTGTGTGCATAGTGAGCGAGATCGTACATAGGTACCCAAGACTCTTCGCGGTTGGCACCATAGCCATGACTGAATACGATAGTCTTAGTGGCATCCTTGGCTGGAATATACCAGCCGTTCATCATGCGACTGCCATCCTTAGCTGGGAAGGTTACATCCTCGTAGGCGAGGCCTTTGGCAATCATAGGATTGGAGTACAGTGGCGCGACGGTTGGATTGGATAGCACCCAAGCGATGTAGCCATGAAGCGAGACAAAACAAAATGCTAAAAAGAAAAATATAGATAATAGCAATGCAACGATAATATGCTTAACACGGATCATCCGCAGCGATAGTCGTGATGAACTGCCCTGATTAGGTAGTTTAGGACGACGGGAGACTGACGTGCCGGCTCGGCTAGTTGTCAGATCCATAAGGTCCCCTCCTAAGTATGATGTGAGTACTAGTGCCTAGGATAATTTGTCGAAAATGATACTAAAGCATTAATATATTTATCGTATGTTGAAGCACTTACAAAGTCAATGAATTAGAACGTTTTGTAATGTAACTGTAAAGTGCGGACCAGTCTTTTTCGGCTCAGTGAATATACTGGACTTTCCGTAGAGTTTTGCACTAAGATAGAGTTAATTATAATGTAACCGCGTTTCATTTGATGAAACACGAGGGGGGATTACTGTGGAGGACCGAAAGTTAACGGTACGCGCGGTAGAACGTGCGCTCGACATATTACTTTGTTTTACGCAGGACAGTGATTTAGGGTTGACGGAGATCGCATCAAAGATTGACTTACATAAGAGTACAGTCCACAGATTGCTGGCAACACTCGAGGAAAAGGGCTTTCTTATTCGCAATCCGGCGACAGAAAAATACAGGCTGGGTATACGAATCTGGGAGTTGTCTACGCATCTGCCTGCTTTTGACGAGTCGGCAGCGGTATTGCTGCCATCTATGGAACGGCTGAGAGATCGACTCGGAGAGACGGTCAGTCTTTACTTACGGGATGGTATTGAACGCGTACGTATTCAGGCGGTACAGAGCCAGCAGGCGATTCGTAGAGTCGCACAGATCGGTGCGAGGCTGCCATTATCCGTAGGGGCGTCGAGTAAGGTGTTAGCAGCGTACGCACCGCCTGAGGTGTTGAGAGAGCTACTGGAGAGTTCAGAGTGGCCGGACTACGTTGAGAAGAACGTATACAAAGATCAGCTTAATGAGATCATCCGGCTGGGGTATGCTACTAGTTTCGAAGAACGTGAGTCTGGTGCGGCCGCTGTGGCGGTGCCTGTCACAGGCCGTAGTGGAAATGTGATTGCTGCGTTATCGCTGTCAGGGCCGGTCAGCCGCCTGTCTAGGGATACGTTAGTAGAGTATGCCGCCATCTTGAAGGAAGCGGCAAGTGAAATGGGCATGATGATTCCATAGCCCAACATGAGAAAAACGGCCAGTCTCCGGATGATCGGAGGCTGGCCGTTTAATATCCAAATATAATAAGACAAGGGAGTGCCTCTAGCCTTAATGGCCAAAGGGCACTCCCTTGTGCGTCTTACGTTAAACCTATTCTACCGATACAGCCGAAGAATCTGTGGCATCCGCCAGCATTTGACGAAGTACAGTTTGTAGAATACCACCATTGCGATAGTAATCAATATCAACCGTGCTGTCGAGTCGTGCAGTAACAGGGAAGTCGAATTGAGTACCGTCTTCACGGGTAGCGGTAACAGTTAGATCTTGGCTTGGTGTCACCTCGTTATCGAGGCCGGTAATGTTGAAAGTCTCACGTCCGGTCAGTCCCAAGCTGCTCCAGCCGTGGCCTTCCTGGAATTGCAGTGGAAGCACACCCATACCAACCAGATTGCTGCGGTGAATCCGCTCAAAGCTCTCAGCGATAACAGCTTTAACACCCAACAGAAGCGTGCCCTTGGCAGCCCAGTCACGTGAGCTTCCTGTGCCGTATTCTTTACCGGCGATTACGATGAGATTCTGTCCAGCGTCCTGATACAGCATGGAAGCGTCATAGATGGACATGACTTCATCGCTTGGCAGGAAGGTTGTAACTCCGCCTTCTGTACCTGGAGCTACTGCATTACGAATCCGAATATTAGCGAATGTACCACGCATCATGACTTCATGATTTCCGCGGCGTGAGCCGTAGGAGTTGAAGTCTGCACGTTCTACACCATGATCGCGTAAATATTCGCCGGCAGGACCAGAGGTAGAGATATTACCCGCAGGTGAGATATGGTCGGTCGTTACGGAATCAGCAAGCAACGCCAGAACGCGTGCATCCTTGATATCCTTGATGTCTCCCAGACCGTCTGCCAGATGTTCGAAGAATGGCGGATTCTGTATATACGTGGAGTTGTCATCCCACTCATACAGCTCGCCTTGTGGAACAGGGATAGAATTCCAACGTTCATTAGCAGTGAATACATTCTCGTATTTACGACGGAACATCTCCGGACTAAGGGAGAGACCGATTGCTTCACGAATTTCAGCAGTAGTTGGCCAAATATCCTTCAGGAATACTGGCTCACCTTGTGGATCAAATCCGAGCGGTTCAGTCTGCAAATCGATATTTACAGTGCCAGCCAGTGCGTAAGCAACTACGAGCGGCGGTGAAGCCAAGTAGTTGGCTTTGACCTGAGCATGTACGCGGCCTTCAAAGTTACGGTTACCGGAGATTACTGCGGCAACAGTCATATCGTTGTCAGTAATAGCTTGACTTACTTCTTCTGGCAAAGGACCGGAGTTACCGATACAGGTAGCACAGCCATAGCCAGCCAAGTAGAAGCCCAGTGCTTCAAGCGGCTTCAGCAGGTCTGCTTTTTCCAAATATTCAGTAACTACCAATGATCCTGGAGTCAAACTGCTCTTAACGTATGCTGGTTTGGTCAGACCACGTTCCACAGCTTTTTTCGCCAGAAGACCTGCACCAAGCATAACGCTAGGGTTGGAAGTATTCGTACAGCTTGTAATTGCTGCGATCACGACCGCGCCTGTGCTTAGCTTGCTTTTGGTGCCATTTTTATGTTCTATTTCTACAACTTGGGCGATTTTCTCATCGCTGAGACCGTAACCGCCTTTGTCTACAGGTGTACGGATAATACCTTCGAAATTTTCTTTCATATGCGTAAGTTCGATCCGGTCTTGCGGACGTTTTGGTCCAGCCAAGCTTGGAACGACAGAAGCTAGGTCAAGTTCAATTACATCGCTGAACTCAGGATCTGGCGTATTCGAAGTGCGGAACATGCCTTGTGCTTTGTAATAAGATTCAACGAGCTCTACCAGATCATCTGGACGACCCGTGCTGCGGAGATAAGCAAGTGTCTCTTCATCTACAGGGAAGAAACCGATCGTTGCTCCGTATTCTGGCGCCATGTTAGCAACCGTTGCCCGGTCAGCAAGACTGATGTTAGCAAGACCAGGACCGTAGAATTCGACGAATTTGCCGACTACGCCTTTTTTACGCAACATTTCAGTAACTGTCAATGCCAAGTCTGTTGCTGTAGCCCCTTCGATAAGGCTGCCTGTAAGCTTGAAGCCCACTACATCTGGTGTAACAAAATAGAGCGGTTGTCCGAGCATACCTGCTTCAGCTTCAATACCGCCTACACCCCAGCCTACAACTCCAAGTCCATTGATCATCGTAGTGTGGGAGTCCGTTCCAACAAGGGAATCTGGATAAACGACAGTTTCACCATCGATAGTTTTAGTTGTGGCTACGGAAGCCAAATACTCCAAATTCACCTGATGCACGATACCGGTAGCTGGAGGAACCGCACGGAAGTTATTGAAAGCGGTCTGTGCCCAGCGAAGAAAACGGTAACGTTCCTCGTTGCGCTCAAACTCCACGTTCATATTATATTCCAAAGCGTCTGCCGTACCGAAAGCATCAACCATAACAGAGTGGTCAATTACAAGGTCAACGGGAACGAGCGGGTTGATCTGTTTAGGATCTCCTCCGGCTTTCTTTACCGTATCACGCATAGCTGCCAGATCTACGACTACCGGAACACCGGTAAAGTCCTGAAGTACGATACGAGCAGGGATAAACGGAATTTCTTTATTGCGATCAATGTCGCCTGACCAATCAGCCAATTGTTTCACATGTTCTTCTGTAATCGCCCGTCCGTCAAATTGACGAACAGCCGCCTCAAGTAATACTTTGATCGAGAAAGGAAGGGAAGAGATAGAGCCCAATCCCTGTTCCTCAAGGGAGTTAAGATCATAATAGCGATAAGATTTGCCACCTGATTCCAGGGTGCGGGCCAACGAGAAATGATCCTTGCTTGGCATATGTGCGCCTCCTTGTTTCATCTATTGAAACTCAATTTCACATTGCATGTTATTTAATTATAACGGTTACAAAGAGGGGAGTAAAGTTTTTTTTCCTATATATAAAGCCCGAATATCGCATCTCTGAAACCATCTAGAGTTACCTTCGAAACGTAAGTCATAAGCAAAGCATATGCTCTACCATGTAAATTGAAGCGATCTGTATAGCGGCCTGTTTCCTTTCATATACATAGAGCAGTAGTTAAAAGGGAATGAAGGGGTGCGAGTATAATGGAACAACAGTGGAAGCAGAGTCTATATGTATATGTAGATCAAGTGAATAAGGCTAGGGTGGAACCTAAGTACTCATCGCAAAAAGTTTCCGTATCCGTCAAAGATCCACGTTATCTGGTGGAGCAAGGGGAACGTTCACACCGTATCACTGAATGGTATAACGCTCGTGGGATCACTCCGCTGCGTGGGGAAACAGGTGTAAAAACTTTACGGACCGTCCGGCAGACTCCGACTGAGGTGGTAGCAGAGGTTACGCTGCATAGTGCACTTTATTATGAAAAAGGAGGCGTTAACCACCGCGAGGATAGGGTTGAGCTGGAGCGGTTGACCTTTGTGCGGGACGGAGGGGGCTGGGAAATCACTGCTATAGAACGAACCATTCCCGAAAGGAATACAGTTCATAGAGCTGAGGCGGAGTTACCAGGCAGGTTGTCCAAATGGGGGGAAGCTTTGCCTGCTCCGCTACCATCACAGCCCCTTCTAAACCGAAATATTCTTGGGGAGATTTCTGGCTCAAGAGAGATTCGCTACAACCGTGAAGAAGCAGTGGCTTATGCCGACCGTTGGTGGAAAGATGGCAATCCGGAGTTCGAAACGTTTGAGGTGGATTGTACGAATTATGTCTCCCAATGCCTCTTTGCAGGGGGCGCGCCTATCAACTATACTGGTAAAAGAGAAACGGGTTGGTGGTACAAAGGCTACCAAGGAAAACAAGAATGGTGGAGTTATAGCTGGGCTGTATCAGACAGTCTGCAGCGCTATTTGAGCGTTAGCCGGAGCAGTGGCTTGCGTGCGGAAGTCATGGAGCGGCCGGAGCAATTGATACTGGGCGATATCATTCAATATGACTGGGATGGTAACGGGCAATATCAGCACAGCACGATCGTCACAGCCTTCGATGCTGGTGGCATGCCGCTTGTGAATGCACGTACAGTTAGCAGCCGTCATCGCTTCTGGGACTATCGTGATTCCTACGCATGGACGGATCAAACGAAATACCGTTTTTTTCATATTAACGACTATTTATAAGACAGAAAGAGGTTAAAGAGGTATGGGGAACACAAAACTGACCGTAGGGCTGGTGTACGGGGGCAAATCCGGAGAACATGAGGTATCGCTACAGACGGCCTTTGCCGTGATGAACTCATTTGATTACGATAAATATGAGATCATTCCTTTTTACATTTCAAAACAGGGCTTGTGGAAAGTCGGAGAGACATTATCGGCACCTTATAGTGAGGTAGAGCAGCTCAAGCTTGCAGATGCAACGGAAGATATGGGCACAGCCTTGAATGTAGTATTTAGTGCACTATCCGGTGCGGAAAAAGCTGTGGACGTCATGTTCCCGCTACTGCACGGCACCTATGGTGAGGACGGAACGATTCAAGGGTTATTTGAAATGGCTAATATCCCTTATATTGGTGCTGGAGTTCTTGCCTCTTCGGCAGGTATGGATAAGGTTGTTATGAAGAAGCTATTCGCTGATGCAGGTCTGGATCAGTGTGAATATTGTTATTTTAACATCAGCGCTTGGAAAAGAAAAAGTCATGAGTTGATTATGGGTGTAGAGGATAAACTGGGGTATCCAGTATTCGTGAAGCCTGCTAATCTGGGCTCAAGTGTAGGTATTTCTAAGGCTTCTGATAAGGAAAGCCTTGTAAAAGCTATAGATTTCGCCTTCCGTTATGACACCAAAGTCATTATTGAGGAATTCGTGGATGCTCGTGAGGTAGAGGTCGGTGTGCTCGGAAATGATGAGCCAGAGGCCTCTGTTCCGGGTGAAATCGTTTCTTCTGGAGAATATTATGACTACGCAGCTAAATATACGGACGGCAAATCGCAAATGATGATTCCTGCGCCAGTAGATTCTGAAGTTGCTGATCGTCTGCGGGAGTCCGCGATAACCGCTTTTAGAGCGATAGAGGGTAGCGGGATTACCCGGGCGGACTTCTTCCTGCGGAGATCGGATGGTAAAATTCTAATTAACGAAGTGAATACGATGCCTGGCTTCACTCCTTACAGCATGTATCCGCTATTGTGGCGTGAGACAGGTGTATCCTATAGAGCTCTGTTAGACCGAATGATTGAGTTAGCCTTAGAGCGCTATAATTTCAAACAAGGTCTTAAGTATGACAACGAGTAATTGAAGCTACTAGCGGGTTCATCCCGACTGGAAAGGGGCGAAGAAATATGGGTTTTCAAACTGAATTCAATTCCGTCTGTAAGTTCAAGAATGAACAAGAGCTGTACGAGCTGCTGGAGTATGGGCGTACCAAAATGGTGAAGCAGGGCTTTCGCGTGTATCCAACGGGTCAGAAGGTGATTGCCTACACACCTGAGAATGTAGCTGTAGCGATCGTCAAAATCTCAGCCTCGATCGCAGAGATTAATTTTCAGGGGCATGAGGTTACAGCGGTTGAAATGGAACTCGTGCGTAAATTGAATGAAGAAGAGTCCAGAGTGCAGACGCTACTAGCAGATGAAATGTTTTTTGGAGCGCAGGGATGATTGTCCGTTTTGGATATGTAGCGATGTCCACCGTTATCAAAGACTGCTCACCATCCAAGACTATGACGATGGCCTCCTTCAAGAAGCTGGATGACCGTGAAGCGGCACTTCGGCGTTTGGAGAACCTCGCTCGGATGAATCTGCACAATACGCTGCGACTAATGAAGCATAATGTGGGTTCGGACATCTTCGTGTACCGTCTCACTTCGAAGTTGATTCCTCTGGCGACGCATCCTGATTTAAAGGATTGGAATCCGTTTGCTGCGCTCGCTGAGGAATTTGCGGAAGTGGGGCAATATGTGAAAAAGCATGGGATGCGGGTGTCTTTTCATCCAGATCACTTTACAGTGCTTAGTACACCCCGCCCTGAGGTGCTAGTAAGTTCCATTCGGGATTTGCAGCACCATACGGACATGTTGAATGCCATGGGACTACCTGCCATGGCGAAGAACAATATTCATATCGGCGGAGCCTATGGGGACAAGCCGGCGGCAGCCAAGCGGTTCGAGAAGCATTTCCGCGAGCTGCCAGCAGCGCTGCAGGCACGTATTACGCTGGAGAACGATGATAAAACCTTCACAGCCCCGGAGACACTGGCAGTCTGCCAGAACGTAGGTCTGCCGATGGTGCTGGATATTCACCATCAATGGGTGAATAATGAAGGTGAGCTCCCTTGGGAGCTGTGGCCTGACATTCAGCAGACATGGCGGAGCGAGTTTGCACAGAAGGATGCTCCACTGGGAGAGCTTCTCCCGCCTAAGATTCATGTATCTAGTCCGCGCAGTCCGTCTGATCCGCGCAGCCATGCCGATGGTGTGGAGCCTGCGCCATTAGTAGCTTTTCTAAAGCGAATAGCTGCAGATACCCCTGCTGTCGATGTTATGATTGAGGCAAAACTAAAAGATGGCGCGTTATTTGGATTGATGGAAGCAATGAAGGAGCTGGCGGATGCCGGTAACGGAATTTCTGTATTAAATGGGGCAAGTGTGAATATCGAACCTTAAACAATGAAAACAAGGCGATAGGTCCCGAATACGGGCCCTATCATGACTTGATATGTAACTTGAAATAGGGTACGTTGAATGAAACTTTATTACGATTAGTATTCAAGGGATCATAGAAGTGGGTATGCCCCTTATGGCGGAACTTTGAGAACGTTTTGGCGTATTGAACGGTATTGTGAATAGGATTGCTTTAAATTTCATGCCAATGGCGATTATGTTCAAGGAAGCGGAGTGAAGATATGAGTCCTTTAAAACCAGAGGGTAAGAAAGAACGTGAACCCTATGTAGTAACGAGCAAGGGACATACGGCGGTGGCTATTAATGCTGCTGCCAAAGCAGGAGAATGGATAAAGAGCAGACAGGGCCTGGTGAAGGAACTTAATACAAAGACATCGGCACAGGATCTGGTCACGGAAGTAGATAAAGGCGTTGAACAGATGATCCGCAGGTTGATTCTGACACATTATCCAGATCATGCGATCCTCGGTGAGGAAGGCGTATCCCCGGGAGCAGCAGCGGCAACCGCTGCATTGGAAGAAGCTCGTGAGCATGAATATCTGTGGATTGTAGATCCCGTAGATGGTACGACTAATTTTGTACACGGATTTCCTTTTTACTGTGTCTCCATTGCTTTAGTGATTCGTGGAGAATTAACGGTGGGTGTAATTTACGATCCGATTCGTGATGAAATGTTCGTTGCTGAAAAAGGTAAGGGAGCCTATATGCATGGTGTTCCTACCGCAGTTTCTACGGAGGACGTTTTTGGAGACAGCTTGATTGCAATGGGCTTTCCGCCGGACCGTGAATTTGCGCAACCTGTGAATATGGCAGGACTGCAGAGCATTCTTCCGCAGATTCGTGGTATTCGCGCAGGAGGTTCAGCTGCTCTACACTTGGCTTATGTGGCAGCTGGTCGGGTAGATGGATACTGGGAAGTAGGCTTAAGCCCTTGGGATTGTGCAGCAGGAGTGCTGCTAGTGCTTGAATCAGGGGGCAGAATTACGGATACGCTTGGACGCCCATACGATATTGGCACTCGTCATATAGTAGCAAGTAATGGTCATATTCACGAATATTTGGTTTCGTCACTGAAGAATGCTGAAGCAACAGGATATAAGCTTTAGGGAGGACGATGCATCATGAGCGAGAAGGATGATCTGGAACGCAAGCTAAGCGAAATGTTGGTTGAGGGTGAGATGGAACAGGGTGACCGTATAGCTAAAGAAATCCGTGAGATCTCTCCGAAGTATGAAATCCGTATCCAGACCACAATGGATCCTATTGTGGAGGAGACGCTCCGGTATCGTAAGATTGGACATGAACTAGACGATCGTTATGATAAATATCTGGAACGTGCCGGGAAAAATTTCAATTCACAAGAGGATTCAAATAAAGAATAAGACATTCGTTTCTAGCTGTGATAATAATGGTGATTTTCAGAGCGGTTTCCCGAATATGGGAGGCCGCTCTTTTGCGTTGCTATCAGGGATGGTAGAATGAGAATTAGAACATTTTGGGAGGGATACGATGCTAAGCAAGTGGAGAAGGATTTTATCAGCTAGCACAAGCAGTATGCTTTTGTTATCTGTGCTGATTGGCGTAGGTGCCGGATCGGCAAATGCAGCTGACACGTCTACAGCACAAGATGCAAGTCAGGATGTCTTTCGCATCGTAGCTCTTGGCGATTCGATTACTGCCGGATATGAGCCGGGAATGACGGATGTGAATACCAAGCCTTACGGTTATGCGGAGCGACTACTGGAGCAGGGGTGGTATCATGGCCGGAGCGAGCTTACCAATTATGGTATTCTTGGATTGACCACTGCTGGATTACGTAATTACACAGGAGCCATCAAGGATGGCTCAGTAATTACTGCTGAAGGTATTCAGTCAGGTCTCCCAGATCCGCGGATAGACCAGTTCGTAAAGTTAACCCCACAGATCGCATCAGAGCTGAAGGAAGCCGATCTGATTACGATTACAATTGGGGGGAATGATGTAAGCCGTCTTTTCTTACAGGTTAAGGAGCTGACAGATACAGATTTCGAATCTCAGCTGGAGCAGAAGTTAGCGGAATACAATACGAATGTGAAGGCGAGTCTTGAGAATATTCGTGCGGTAAATCCTCAAGCAACAATTATACTGGCTGACCAATATCAGCCTGCTCCTAAGATCGCTCTTGGTGCAATGTACACTAAATTGATGACCGCAGCAGCGAAATTTACGGATTCGGCAGATCGTGTGTCTGCAAGTATGAATCAAGAGGGAGCAAAGGTATTAGTAGCTCATGTAGCGGCAAAGTTTGCCGGCTCAGAGGGATCACTCACGCATATTATCGGGGCAGGACAAGCGGATTTTCACCCTACGCAGCTCGGATACGAGACCATTGCAAAAGTGTTTGCTGAATTACAATGGGGGGAATACCGCATTCCCACTGTAGCGACGATGGCTACGGATACTGTACCGATGTCGATTGTTGTAAAGGGTGTAGAGTTAAATACGCCGAATAAGCCCATCCTTAAGAATGGCCAGAACTTCTTGGCGCTTAAAGATATTCTAAATGCCGTAGGGGCTAACGGAAAGTGGGATAATAAAACCTCTAGTGCGACTATTGAATACGGTGGACGGACGGTTGTAATCACGATCGGTAGCAAATTTATTAAGGTGAATGGACAGAATGTAGCCATTGATACCCCTGCTTTTCTGCAAAAGGTAGGCAAAGAAGATAAAACTTATCTTCCCCTTGCCGCATTGGCGACCGGACTTGGATTTGATGTTAATTATAGTAGCAAACTGCGAACCGCTTTCATAAATCCATAAATCTGCATACTATATCATAAGTATTTTAAATTAAGCCCGTAAGGCAAAGGTGGATGGAATATTGTCTAGTTCAAAATTTAGTGCTGAATATATCATTACTATGGATGATATTGTACGGGAAGGTCATCCCGTGCTTCGTACCGTGGCTCAACCAGTAGAGCTTCCTTTACAAGAGGAGGATCGTGAGACTCTGCAATGTATGCTTCAGTTTCTGAAGAACAGTCAGGATCCGGAGATTTCCGAAGAATACAATTTACGTTCTGGCGTAGGTCTGTCGGCGAATCAAATCGGACTGTTGAAGCGTATGTTCGTGATGTATTCTACGGATGAGAGAGGGAGAATTGTAGAGCATGCTTGGGTTAATCCTAAGATCATCAGTCACTCACTAACCATGGTGTACTTACCGGAGAGTGAGGGGTGTCTGTCCGTTGATCGACCGGTTCATGGATTTGTACCTCGTTATGAATCTGTAAAGGTAAAGGGATATGATCTTGAGGGAAAGGAGGTTGTCCTTAAATTTAAGGGCTACCAAGCCATCATCATCCAGCATGAGATTGATCATCTCGATGGGATCATGTTCTACGACCGAATCAACAAGGAAAATCCATTCAAGCTTCCTCAGGGAGTGGAAATCCGTAACTTGTACGAGTAAAAGAAAATCTCTGAATCGTAAAGCGTGTGGTCTTACAGCATAAAGCTGAGGGGCGCATGCTTTTTTTTGCTATCTGCAAGATTGAATGATTTCAAATATTTTACAAATTAATCCACAAGAGGTACCATGTAGCTAATGGGTAGAAATTAACTTTATTATCAGAAGGAGGTTATTAAATGGGTTGGGGTAGAATGCCAATAAGAGGCGTGGTCAACGAATATAATGATGAGGTTAAGAAGATTGATGAGCAGATTTTATCATTGATTCAGGAACGTAAAGCTATAACAGGCAAGAAACGGTTTTCCCCCGAAAGTGAGGTCCTTGAGGAGTGGTCAACTAGATTCGAGATGGACACTTCTCAGATTGTACAGTATATACACAGTCTGAATGAGGCTGTACCCAGACGGAAATATTGGGAAGAACCCGGCTTGCTTCTCGGTGTACTTCCAATCGTGAAGCGGATAGTCCTCGAAGATTGCGAATATACACTTACACACGCTATGCAGTATGAAGCTCTCAGCATCGTTACTGTGGAAATTAAGTATTTAAAAGAAACGGTGGAGCACGTTCATCTTAGAGCCGCCCTAACATTGGAAATTATGAGTGAGGCAGCCTATGAAATCCAACCGCATGGAGGCCACGGAGGGGGCGCTCATACACAAATGAAATTCTTGGTCTGGCCACCGCTACCAACGGATCTGGATACGGTTCAATTTTCCTTAATACCTGGTGAAGACAGAATGTTTGGGCCTTCAATGACGGAGATTATATTGGACAAGCAAGTCGACTTCGAATAGTGCCTATGCAAAAAAACCTATCACCAGAAGCTTGGTGGTAGGTTTTAGTATGTTTAGTGGCCGTAAATAAAGTCTTATTTCTCAGCCGCCATAGCACGGAATGACGCTTCTGCTGCAATTAGCGTAGCTTCGATATCAGTAACGGTATGTGCTGTGGTCAGGAACCAAGCCTCATATTTCGAAGGGGCGAGGTTAATCCCGCGGTTCAACATGTGACGGAAGAAGCTAGCGAACAATTCGCCATCTGTATCCTGTGCCTCATCGTAATTCGTAACTGGATGCTTGCAGAAATGAGTAGAGAATGAACCACGGATGCGGTTGATCGTCAGTGGAATACCATGACGGTCAGCAGATTCCTGAAGTCCGTCGACAAGGCGGATCGCAAGCCGTTCCATCTCATCGTATACGCCTTCTGCGCTCAGCACTTCCAGACAGGCGATCCCTGCGGAAATGGAAGCAGGGTTTCCCGCCATTGTTCCCGCTTGGTATGCTGGTCCTAGTGGTGCTACTTGTTCCATCACATGCTTGCGTCCGCCGTAAGCGCCGATAGGCAGGCCGCCACCGATGATTTTGCCGAGTGCTGTAAGGTCAGGAGTAATATCTTCATGGTTATCCAGTCCAGCATATGTCTGTGTGGAACCATAGTGGAAGCGGAAGGCCGTAATGACTTCGTCATAAATAACGAGTGAGCCGTTAGCATGAGCTAGCTTGCAGAGCCCTTCGAGGAATCCGGGCTTCGGCATCACCATACCGAAATTACCGACGATCGGTTCAACCATTACAGCGGCGACATCTTCGCCCCATTTGTCCAGTGCTTCTTGCAGGCTTTCCAGATCATTAAAAGGAACAGTGATTACTTCCTGTGCAATACTGCTAGGAACGCCGGCACTATCTGGAATGCCAAGCGTAGAAGGTCCGGATCCTGCTGCAACGAGCACCAGATCAGAATGGCCGTGATAACAGCCAGCGAATTTTACGATTTTGCTGCGCTTTGTATAAGCACGAGCGACACGAATGGTAGTCATAACCGCTTCTGTGCCGGAATTGACGAAACGAACTTTATCCATAGAAGGAATAGCTTCTTTAAGCATTTTAGCGAGTTTGATTTCGAGCTCTGTTGGGGTTCCGTAAAGAACACCATTCTCAGCTGCTGTGGTAATTGCCTTCGTTATATGTGGGTGAGCATGGCCGGTAATGATCGGTCCATAGGCTTGGAGATAGTCGATATATTCATTGCCATCTACATCCCAGAAGTGAGATCCGCTGGCACGTTTCATAAATACAGGTGCTCCGCCTCCAACGGCTTTAAAAGAGCGGGAAGGGCTATTTACACCTCCAACGATATGTTGAAGGGCTTCGTGATAAAGTTGCTCAGATGTGGAACGATTCATAATGTGATCATCCTTTCGATTGTTGGTGCTCATGGCAACGGGCGAACAACGGTGTCTCCGCTGTCCGCCCGTATTATACCATTGCCTGTTGTGTCTACTTGTGAACGTTGCTTGTCAGATTCTTACTTGGTTCCGCTTGTATTACTATTTGAAGTAGTCTCTGGTGAAGGTGTAGGCGTAGGCTCAGGACCATTTAAGGTATCCTGCACAAATTCCTTCAATCTCTCCTTACTGCGAATGCCTATAACGGATGCTCCGTCAACGGTCTCCTCTTTGAGCAGATCCATCGGAGGAATTTGCTCACTACCGCCCATGGTGCTGTCGTACCCAACGGTTGCCAGCTTCCACATGTCATTTACTGACATATTGGTTTCGATATAAGGTGTAACTTGACCTAGGATATTCGGTAGCTTGATTATGGATGTGGTCTGGATCAGTTTGTCAGCTACAACCTTGAGAAATGCACGTTGGCGCTCAGTCCGAGTGAAGTCGGAGGTAGCATCATGTCGAAAACGTACATATTGCAGAGCTTTATTACCGTCGAGATGCTGATATCCCTTTTTAAGATCAATGTCATATTCGGGACCATCTGCAATGGTCTTGTACACCATGTCCTTCTCGACTTCATAATCTACACCACCAACGGCATCTACTAGCTTGATGAATCCTTGGAAGTCCGTGTAGACATAATATTGAATCGGGATGCCGAGCAGATCGCTTACAGTCTGCATCGCCGTGTTAGGTCCATAAATGATAGCTGAATTAATACGTTTTTCGCCGTGATCTGGAATCGGAACGTAAGTGTCTCTAAGAATTGAGAATACGCTGATTTTCTTCTTCACGGGATCAAGTGAGGCGACGAGCATTGTATCGGAACGAGGAATTTCCCCCTTCTTGACACCGCGGGCATCCACGCCCATTAGTAGTATATTAACAGGCTCTGTACCTTCCCACTTTGGAGGTTCTGGCGTGTCAACATCAACGGTTTCAGCATTCTTGAATGGTGAATTCTCGGTGTTCGACATACTGCCAAGCTCAGTGTAAATGGATGTAAAGTAGTAAATGGCCCCGCCGATAATAAGGAGGAGTATAATGGCCAGTATCCAAAGCAGCGGTTTCTTCTTTGACTTACCAGTCTTTGCGTGCCTTTTCTTTCTAGGTGGCATTTCTCGTTCTTCCTTTCGCATTCACATTCTCTACATTATAATTTCTTTTGGGGATACGCGCAATTCATGCTCGATCCTCCAATATCAAGAAGGAGTGGATATAACTTGAACGAAGTAGCGATAGGACAAAAAGTACCGAATTTCACCCTTCCGTCTTCCAACGGGCAAGAGGTTAGTTTAAGTGATTACCTGGGCCGAAAGGTCATTTTATATTTTTATCCTAAAAATATGACACCAGCCTGTACACAGGAGGCCTGCGAATTCCGGGACGCCCATGATCAGATTACTACGCTTGGTGCGGTTGTTCTAGGCATCAGTCCAGATCCTTTGGCTTCGCATATGAGATTTACGGAGAAGAATAGTCTACCCTTTCCACTGTTGTCTGATGAGGATCATAAGATCAGTGAAATGTTCGGTGTATGGCAGCTTAAGAAGCTCTATGGTAGAGAATACATGGGCATAGTACGTTCTACTTTTCTGATCGATGAGCAGGGGACCTTAGTCGAGGAATGGCGGAAAGTACGAGTGAAAGGTCATGTAGCATCAGCCATAGCAGGGATTTCCAAATCATAAAGTTTGTTAATAACTTTTTGTAAAAGTCTGTTACATTTTTAACAGCTTTCATAAGGTGTTGTCATGATATAGTTTCCTCATAATTGCTTCAAATTTGGAGCAAGACGAGGTGGTGTAGTGATAATGCTGCGTATTGGCCTTGATATCGGATCAACTACTGCAAAATTGGTTGTTATAGAGCGTAACACTATTGTTTATCAGGACTATGTAAGACATTATAGCGATATAAAAAAAGCAGCCCTCTCTCTTCTATCTGACGTACAGAGCAGATTTCCTGAGAGAGGCGCAGCCCTTACTGTAAGCGGTTCCTCAGGCTTATCTTTATCTAAACTGGGAGGTGTACCGTTCGTTCAGGAGGTGATCGCCTGTACGAAGGCGATTGGCGAGCTGATTCCAGAATGCGATACGGCGATTGAACTGGGAGGGGAGGATGCCAAGATAATTTATCTCCGAGGCGGCATTGAGCAGCGTATGAATACGGCTTGCGCGGGTGGAACGGGAGCATTCATTGATCAAATGGCATCGCTGCTACAGACCGACCCAGCGGGCTTAAACGCATTAGCAGAGAAGCATGATCGAATCTATCCTATCGCTTCACGCTGCGGTGTATTCGCCAAAAGCGATGTGCAGCCGCTACTAAACGAGGGGGCTCGCCGGGAGGATGTGGCGGCTTCAATCTTTCAGAGTATTGTTAATCAGACGATCAGCGGTCTCGCTTGCGGACGTCCGATTCGCGGACGGGTGGCTTTCCTTGGCGGGCCGTTAACCTTCCTGCCAGCCCTGCGTCAGCGTTTTGCGGAGACGCTTGAACTTGCGGAGTCAGATATTCTTTTCCCTGAGCGGTCGCAGTATTTCGTAGCGATTGGATCTGCACTTTCTGAAGCGGATCCTACTGTTTTACCGCTTTCAGGTTGGATCACGCGAATAGCAGCCGTGGATTTTACAGCGGATCGGGCAACGGATGCTGAATTACCACCGCTGTTTGAGAACCCCGATGAGCTTGCTGCGTTCCGTCAGCGCCATGGTAAAGCTTCTGCTGCCAGATCAGACCTGGCTCTGTATCGTGGCCCTTGCTATCTGGGGATCGATGCGGGTTCAACAACAACCAAGCTCGTATTAACCGGCTCTGCTGACGAAATTCTACATACCTTTTATGGCAGCAACAAGGGGAATCCCCTGTATTCTGTCAGTGAGGCACTGAAGGAAATGTATCGGGTTCTACCAGAAGGCTGTTATATTGCAGGTTCTTATGTAACAGGTTATGGAGAGGGGTTAATCAAAGCCGCTTTATGGACGGACGGCGGTGAAGTGGAGACGGTTGCTCATTACAAGGCCGCATCTAAGTTCATGCCGGAGGTAGACTTTATTCTGGATATCGGCGGACAGGACATGAAATGCATCAAGATCCGCGGCGGTGCTATCGACAGTCTAATGCTCAATGAAGCCTGTTCGGCAGGCTGTGGCTCTTTTCTGGAGAGCTTTGCTTCTGCGCTCGGATTAGGTGTCGAGGAGTTTGCCAAGTCGGCGCTGGAAGCGGTCAAACCGGTTAATTTGGGTTCCCGCTGTACGGTATTCATGAATTCTAAAGTGAAGCAGGTTCAGAAGGAAGGTGCGTCGCTGGCGGATCTTTCGGCAGGTCTTGCCTATTCCGTGATTAAGAATGCCCTGCAAAAAGTAATTAAAATTCGCAACCCTGAGGATTTAGGGCGAAATATTATTGTTCAGGGCGGCACCTTCTATAACGAAGCTGTATTGCGGGCCTTTGAGTGCCTAACGGGGAGAACGGTAGTCAGACCGGATATTGCTGGCGTTATGGGAGCGTACGGTTGTGCACTGATTGCTCATGAGCAGGCAGGGGCTGACGGAAAAAGTACACTGCTTGGACCGGAGGAAATAGCAGGCTTTAAGTACGAGGTGTCTTCAGGTCGCTGTGGCCGCTGTGGAAATAACTGTGCGTTAACGATCAGCCGGTTCCCGGACAAGAGCTTCTACGTTACAGGCAATCGCTGCGAGCGTGGTGCAGGAGGCAGGAAAGAGAAGAATGTACTGCCAAATTTGATGCAGTATAAGTATGAACGTTTCTTTGACTATGAAGCATTACCGGAGGCAGGTGCAGCACGGGGCACTGTCGGTATTCCACGTACGATGAATATGTTCGAGAATTACCCGTTTTGGCATACTTTTTTCACCAAACTTAGCTACCGGGTAATTCTCTCTCCTAAATCAAGCAAGAAGCTCTACGAAAGTGGGATGGATACGATTCCTTCAGAATCGATCTGCTATCCTGCAAAGATGGCGCACGGACATGTGCAGAGCTTGATTGGTAAAGGCGTCGATTTTATTTTTTATCCTGCCGTAGTGTATGAGAAGAAGGAAGATGAAGCAGCGGATAATCATTTCAATTGTCCGGTGGTCGCCTCTTATCCTGAGGTCATCCGCAACAATATGGATGGGCTAAAGGAGAATGGAATCACGCTGGTCAGCCCGTTTCTGACCTTCGACGATAGATCTGCGCTGACTAAGGGACTCGTGAAGACATTTACAGGGATTCCGAGAGAAGAGATTGCGAATGCTGTGCAGGCAGGACTTACAGAAGCTGATCGCGCGAAAAGTGATGTGCGCACCAAAGGTGAAGAGACGCTTGCGTATCTTGCCAGCACTGGGAACAAGGGAATACTTCTCTGTGGTCACCCTTATCATGCGGATCCTGAGATTAATCATGGCATAGCAGATATGATTACCGGTATGGGACTCGCCGTGCTGACAGAAGATTCTGTCTGCCATCTGGACCGAAGTGAAGGGGATGTTGCGGTAGTTAATCAGTGGACCTATCATGCCCGAATGTACCGCGCAGCCCGTCTTGCCGCAGTCCGAACCGACCTGGAGCTTGTTCAATTGACTTCCTTCGGTTGTGGGATAGATGCGATTACCTGTGATGCCGTGCAAGACATTATGGAAAGGCATAACAAAGTATATACGCTGATCAAAATCGATGAGATTAGCAACCTTGGCGCTGCGCGCATTCGGCTGCGTTCACTGCTGGCAGCGATGCGCGAACGGGAAAAAGGAAAGGTGCTGCCACAGAAGCCGCCTAAAATACAGGCTAATGTAGCATTCACGAAGGAAATGAAAGAAACGTACACGATCCTTGCGCCGCAGATGTCGCCCATTCATTTTGAATTGTTTGAGCAGGTTTTCCGCGATGCGGGATACCGTCTCAAGATCCTTGAAACCACTGGACCTGAAGAGACGGAAGAGGGCCTTAGATACGTTAACAATGATGCATGTTATCCCGCAATCGTAACGATAGGGCAGATTCTGTCGGCACTGAAGAGTGGGGACTATGATCCGAATCGTACCGCTGTAATCATGTCACAGACGGGCGGTGGCTGCCGGGCGACGAACTATATTTCTTTGCTCCGCAAAGCCTTAAAGGATTCAGACCTCGAACAGATTCCTGTGATTTCGCTGAATGCTTCTGGAATGGAGAACCAGCCAGGCTTCCGAATCAGTCTTAAGCTGGCAAATCGGCTGATCGCTGCGGCTTGCTATGGTGATCTAATGATGCGGTTGCTAAATCATTTTAGGCCGTATGAGGTCGTTCCAGGGAGTGCTGAGCGTTTGTTCCGTAAGGGGATGGAGCGCTGTAAGGTCAGCCTAGTCAACTTCTCGTTCCGAGAATATAAACGTCTGATTCGTGAAATTGTAGCCGATTTCTGTAAGCTGCCCGTTACAGGTGCTACTAAACCAAGAGTAGGCATTGTTGGAGAGATCCTGATTAAATTTCACCCGGACGCCAACAACCGCATCATCGAGATGATTGAGGCGGAGGGCGGAGAAGCGGTAATGCCAGACTTCTTAGATTTCATCTTTTATTGCGTATATAATCCGATCTACAAAGCCGAGCAATTCGGCAAAAGTAAACGACTAGGGTATATTAATCCGATGTTGATCTCCTATCTGGAGATTTATCGTAAGCCGATTAAGCTTGCGCTTGAGGATGCGGGACTGGCTAAAGGACGGGAGAATATTTATGGTCTTGCTGAGAAAGCCAGCCGGCTGGTATCCGTAGGAAATCAGATGGGTGAGGGATGGTTCCTGACTGCAGAAATGATGGATCTGCTGGATAATGGTGTGAATAATATTGCTTGTATTCAGCCGTTCGCCTGCTTGCCCAATCATATTACCGGGCGTGGGATGATTAAGGGCCTTAAGGAGTTATATCCCGGCGCAAATATCGTCGCCATTGATTATGATGCTGGAGTTAGTGTAGTTAACCAAGCGAATCGGATCAAACTGATGATGTCTATTGCCAGCAGTCTGGAAGGCAATACGGTATCTGATTTAGAACAATCAGTTAAACCGCTGCAGCAGACCCTGCTTGATGGCTCCTACAGTCTGACCTGAGCTTAATAAGGCAACATATAGACGAACTGCCTATAAAAAGCGGACCAAGAATTCACTTGGTCCGCTTTTTTGTGCTGATTATTAGTTCATTGAAGGAGAGCTGGCTACGCCTCTCCACCGTTTCAGATGAGGCAGCTGTTCAGCGAGTAATTTACGGGCGACCGCCTCGTCCATTCCTTCTTGAACCAAGTAGCCTGTACAAATGTCAGCCATTTCTTGCAGCGTAATGTCAGGCTGTTTGAATGCTCCATCTTCGTAGCAGTATACACAATAATCCTCGATTTTTTGGCCTTCCTTGTTCGTTCCAAGTAAATCTTCCGTAGGCATAGGCATCCCACAGCTTTGACAAAATTTCGGCTCATCTTTTAATTGTCCTACATGCTCTTGTTCCATATACAGCACTCCTTTTAAAAGTACGCGAAGCTTATGAGCACTCGCTTTAAGTACATTATAGAACTATGAATCTGACGACATACCGTCAGGTTTAAAGCTAGGTTGCATATTTTTTGGCAACCCCAAGAGCCAACTCCCCAAGCTTCTGACGAATATGTTCCGGCTCTAGCACTTCTAAAGCCGTTCCGAAGCTGAGCAAGAAACCATAGAGCCATCCGTCCTCGGGATAATGGATGGACACGTTATATCCACCATGTCCGTCCGGCTGAAGCTCAGTGGAGTCAAAGCGATCTTCCGCAAGATGTCTCCCTTCAGCTGTGAAGTGCAGAAGGATTGGCGACACTACTGAGGCTGAAGTCACTCGCTGATAATCAGTGCTCCAGGGCAGCTCCTGCATGTCCCTATCTTCTCTTATGAATTCCCGTTTTTCTTTAACGAGTCCTTTCATACGATGTAGCTTGAATAATCTGAAATCCTGGCGTTGCAGACAGTAACCATACAAGTACCATGCTTGTCCTTTTAAGACTAAAGTATAGGGCTCGACAGAACGCTGACTGGATTGCCCCTCGGCATTGACATAATCAAAGGCCACAGTTCTGTTTTCTTCCAGCGCCTCTTTTAAAGTTGCAATCTTCTCTTCTAGGATAGGCTGAAGACCCCAAGGAGAGAAATCGATGATAAGCTGGGTCGTTTTGCTTCGGAAAGCGGCGGTCTGTGAGGGCGGGATTACGCTACTGATCTTCTCCATGAGCAGAGTGTGTTCAGTTCCGCCATAAGAGGAGACGCTTTGCAGAGCGGAGAAAATATCAGCCAGCTCGCGGTCGGTCAATACATTGCGGTCTAACCGGTAGCCTTCCATAAGGCCGATACCACCACCCGATCCCTGATAGGTGACGATAGGAATTCCAGCCCCATTAATACTTTCAATATCACGGTAAATGGTGCGAACGGACACTTCGAACATGTCGGCGAGCTCCTTCGCCTGAATGAGACGCCGGTTCATTAGCAGAATGACGATAGAGAGCAATCGATCAATTTTCAAAAGGTAGAGCCCTCCTTTTCGGATAATTTCGTTATGTATGATGTACTACATCTTAGCAAATTCTCGAAAATAAAGCATTGTCATAAAATAATAATTCGATTAATTTCTAATTAGATGTTTATATAATTAGATGAAGCGAGGTTTACGATAATGGGTAACCCACTAGCTATTACAATTTTTAAAGCACAAAAGGGATATTCGCGAAATGGATGGAGCCTCGGGCGCTGGGTTTTACTGTGGGAGCAGGGTTTTCTGGAATTGCTATACTGTTGGCAGTGTATGCGTTGATACGTAGTAAAAAGAGCGGTGAATTTACCGCTCCTTGGAAGGTTTTTTAATTTTGGCCTGAATCCGAGTGGCAGCTTTGCCAGGGAAGAGGCGGTCACGGATGTTTTTACGATAACGGTAAATGATCACAAGGGCTGTTATTACTGCACCACCAGAAATAATCCAAAGCGCATATGACTCGAACAAATGGAAGATGCCCATCCACTGTGGACCAAACACCTTTCCGATGCTAAGAAACAGCACTACCCAGAATACGGCTCCACTATAAGCATATAGGGCGAATTTACGGAAGGGAAGCGCAATAATACCAGCAAAGTAACCAGTAAAGTGACGTACCCCTGGAATGAAATAACCGATAAAAATAAGAAAGCTTCCGTATTTCTCAAACCATTTCTGTGTTTTTTCTAGCTTAGTAGGTGAGAATAGAAACCATTTGCCATATCGCTGGATAAAGGGCATACCGGCTTTTAATCCGACAAAATAGGTGAGGGTCATCCCAGCTGTGGTGCCTGCAAAAGCAACTACAATTAGCGTAAAGAAATCAAGCCTCCCAGTATAGGAAAGGAAACCGGCAAACGCCATAGTGGTCTCTCCGGGAAAGGGTAAGGCAACGAACTCAAGAAGTAATCCAAAAAATAATACGCTATATCCATATTTGGTGAATAATTCTTGTATAAAACTCAGCATTTCCATAAGATTGTCACTCTCCAAGAGGCAGTAGCCTTATTCTATTTTACAGCTTGTCTTCATACAATCTACCAAATGGCTTTTAAGCCAATAGAATGCTGGAGGTAGAGAAGATGAAGGGTAATAAAAGCGCACACAGCCGCCGAAAGTTGATAAGCGGATTGCTCGTTATGGTTGTAATATTCATCGTAATGCTCGGATGGAGTTTAGGGAAAAACTTGAATTCATGGGAGCTCCGATCTTTGCAGCCCGCTAGCGCGGAGTCTGTATCTGTTAAGAATAAGCTTACCGCAGCGACGATGCAAGATTTGCCATCTGGAGTAGAACCACTCGCTTCTGCATCTCCGGAAGTTCACTCCTCTTCAAGTGCGGCCCTTACTGTGACTCAACTCCCTCAAGCTAATGGGGTAGAGAAAATATCCAAGGTTTCAACAACGAGTTCTGCAAATACAGCAGCCAAAAAATCTAAAAAAACAGTCTATATTACATTTGACGACGGACCTAGCGGTAACACCTTCAATGTACTTGAAATTTTACATCAGGAAGGTGTGAAGGCAACCTTTTTTGTACTTGGTAATCAAGCGAAAAGCCATCCTGAGCTCATTGACTCCATATGGGAACAGGGCCATGCCATTGGCAATCATACCTATAATCATAATTACCATGATTTATATAGTGGATTCACGGAATTTTGGAATCAGATTAAACAGACTGAAGAGATTGTTCAGGGGATTACAGGGGTTCGTCCACAGCTTATCCGCGCCCCAGGTGGAACCTATGATCATTTTGATAATACCTACTTCAATTTATTGAAGCAAGCAGGTTATAAGGTGATGGATTGGACGGTGGATAGCGGCGATTCAAAAAGGAAAGGCGTGCCAGCCTCAGAAATTTTGAAGGAATCCACAATGGATATGAAGTCTTCCCAGGTTATTTTACTGCTACATGATGGTGGCGGTCATCAAGAGAGCGTCAAAGCGCTGCCGGACATTATTGCACGCTATAAGGCAGCTGGATATGACTTTGGCCTATTGGATGAAACGGTAGAACCTGTGCAATTTAGAGTCTCTTCAAAAGCGACTAATTTGGGGCGGGAAAAGCCTTCAAAAGCTTGGGTCGCCTCAAATATCACACCGAATGCGGAGCTCTTTGCGCCTGGAAAGCCATTGATTCTGGAGGTCGGAAAGCTGGAGACGAAGCTGAATCCCGGGGAATATTCCGTGCGGAATGGACAGTATATGGTCCCGCTTCGTGCTGTAATTGAACGGCTTGGAGGGCGAGTTAGCTGGGATGTGAATAGCCGAAGTGGAGAAATAGATTGGAACGGGAAAGCGATCGTTGCCGATGTAATGAACAAACAATTGATTCTAAACCATCCTGATAACAGTCAAAAGACAATCGATGCGAAGGTAGAAATGATTGGTGGATCGATCTGGGTATCGCTACGAGAACTGCTGGAGACATCAGGTCATCCTCCGCTTAATATAAGCGTTACTGAAGTAGAACGCCGAGTAAAAACTTTCTAAAAGAAGAGCTGAGGCTGTCTAGTAAAAAGAAAAAACAAATGTCTGGGCACCCTTTTTCATGGGAAGAATAGATAGTAATAAGTTCCTGAGCTGGGAACAAGTCTATGACCAAAGGATGGGTGTCCCATTGTCCTCTTCATCACTAATGGATCAATTGAAGAAAGATGCCGGAAGTGTCAAAAGCTTTTCTTATCCGCGTAGCCGAAGTGCTCTGATGGAATGGTTAAGGATGCTAACTGTGGCTGGAATTATAGGTGCTTTATATGTTTGGCGAGGAGGTCCGTCTTTGCTGTTTCTCCTGATCGTTGTTGGAGTTATTATGCTCGGTGGACTTATGCTTCAGCTCTCTGGTCCACGGACGATTAAGCTAGTTCGTACGATTACTCCTGCGAGACCGATGGCTGGAAATACACTTCATGTGAAGGTACAGCTGAGCTTCTCTTCCCGGTTGCCTCTTCCTTGGATGACCATTGCCGATTATTGGGGCGATAGCCATCATCAGAAGCTGATATTTCCTGGATTCAAACGTTCTTTTTCATACACATACACGATTGAAAATTTATCTCGCGGCAATCATCATCTGCTGGGCTGTAGAGTAACTTGGGGAGATTTTCCGGGTTGGTTCACGGGAAGATCTGAACCGGATGGAGGACAGAGTTTTAAGGTGCTGCCAGCGCCTTTATACTTTGGTGGAACTTTACCAGATAGCGGTTTTATGACGGGTGACACCTTGTATTCTAGACGGGGAAGAAGTTTCAGTGATGAGGCTTTGGAATCCAGGGATTATGAGCCAGGAGATCCACTTAGCCGAATTCATTGGAAGAATAGTGCAAGGACGGGAGCGCTGCAGAGCAAAGTTCCAGAACGGGAAAAGGCAAGAATGACCTGTATTGTGCTCTCTAATGACCCGCTCAGCTACGAGGTTCCTACAGATGTGCTTAAACCTCGTGGAAGCCGAGACGATTCGCCTCCAGTATTTGAGAAAGCGGTGTCGACAGCGATGGGGCTGATGCTCTCCGCTGAGCGTTCAGGTGCTTATGTTCAGTTGTTCAGTGGCGGTTGGCCAGAAGGTATGGCTAGACATGAAGGTCTGGGTAAAATCCCAGGGAGAGTGCTGGATATTCTGACTGAAATTTCTCTGGATGGCACTAGAAACCTGTCGCTGCTGCTTGATGATGCTTCCCGAGGCTGGATTCCGGGGATGACAGTAGCCATTATTACGGGACGACTAGAAGAGGAATCAGCCAAGGTCATTGCTAAGTTCTTGATGCAAGGTGTGAAGGTGGAGCTTTATTATGCATGGGATCAATCAGCACCGAAGCCAGGGGAGGCTCGCCAGCCTGGAAGGGGAACTGTCGGAGATAGTTTGGCTCGTCTCGGAGCACGTATGTTTTGTCTGGATGATGCATTGCCAGCATTCAGATTCAGGGAGGTAGAGTTCCATGAATCATCCGGAAAACCAACGCTACGGTAAGGGGAAATCGGGTGATACAGAGCTGACTATGAATGGCTTTCAGTTCAATTTGGGGCAAATGGAGAACAGTCACGCCGGTAAGCAGAGAAAAGTGCCTCTGTACTATCGTTTGCTGTTCTCTTTGACCATTATGGGGCTATTTATTGAATGGTTACTCCCTTTATATAGGTCTGCTTTATTAGAAGATACCTCCAAGATGCTACAAGTTCTAATGGTATTGGCGGCAGTGTTGCTGTTATGGGGGATATTTCAGATTCCGGGGTGGCTACTTCTAAGTATTCAATTTCTTATTACTGTTTCAGCGTGGCTTTACTTATGCAGTGGAGGCGAAGGTCTAGGGTGGCTAGGGATTTATGCGGACGAAATTCCGAATGATCTCATTCTGCTTCTCTCTGGACATGTCTCTCAGTTAAGCGAGATCAGCAGGCTTTTGATATTGATTGTCGGTTGGGGGCTATTGGTATCCTCAGTACAGCAGCTTGCACTCTTCCGAGGGAGTACAGTGCTATTCACAGCAGTTACAATCATTTACTTGCTGGTCTTGGATATGGGTTTCGATGTCAATACCACAATGGATATTATGATATCAATGGGTCTTATCTTTTGGATGCACGCGATGAGTGGTCTCCTTCGTCTTAGAGAACGTGAGGGGGTTACTACACTGCCTTATGCGCGTTGGGGAGGGCTGACTTTGGCGGCAGCCATTGTCGTGATGACAACAGCATGGTTCGGTGGGCAGCTGCTCGGGGCAAGACCAACCAGCGAGCTTACGCTGCAATCGACATTTCAGAAGCTGCAGACTTGGGCTTCAGGGCATTTGCCAGAAGATAAGGTGTCTAGTTCGTCAGGAACGACAGGGTATAGTTCGAGTGATGGTGAACTCGGTGCCCCATTATCCCGCAATGCTGAACCAGTCTTTACTGCTATAACTAGCGAGCGTACTTACTGGCGAGGTGAGAGCATTGCTTACTATGATGGCCGCCGATGGATCAGAGGGGGCGAAGAGTTTATGCCGCTTAATCTGTCCGGTATTCCAAAGAATCTTTCTTCGACACTAAGCAGCGAAACAAGGAAACGAACACTTCAACAGCGGATACAATTCGCCACCCCTTCTTCTGGGGGAATTCCTTTATTCAATGCGGGAATAATAACGGATGTTGAGTCGGTTGAACTCTTGGGCGGAAGTAAATTGGGATATGTGCTGTCAAACATAGACAGAGAGAGTTTTCGTCTGCCTGATTCGATAGGCTCTGCACGAATCACAGAATATTCAGTGGAGTCCTTACTTCCTGAGAACGATCCAGTACTGCTTCGTGGTTTGAGCAGTAGCGATCCCCAGGAAATTATGGGCAAGTATTTACAATTGCCAGATTTGTTACCCGTACGAGTGAGAGATCTGGCGGAGAAGCTTACAGCTTCTTCAGGTAACCGTTATGACTCCGTAACGGCAATTAAGGATTACTTACAACATGGATATTTCTATACGTTGAACACAACGGTTCCACCATCCGGATCTGATTTTGTGGATCACTTTTTATTTGAGACGAAACAAGGCTACTGTGTTCATTTTGCAACAGCTATGACCGTACTGCTTCGCAGTGCAGGAATTCCTGCTCGTTATGTCCAAGGCTTTGGGCCTGGGACCTTGCAGGACGATGCTATGCCGGCGAAGTATTTAGTCACCCAGGGCGATGCCCATGCTTGGGTGGAGGTCTATTTCGCCGGCGCCGGTTGGGTCCCATTCGACCCAACGCCTGGCCCCGCCCTTGCCGCCGGCTTCGCCGCGCCGGCGCTGCCTGCGGCAGCCTCGCTCGCGCCGCAAGCTGCGCGAAGCGCGGGCCTGCCCGCCCTGCCGCTGGCGGGCGGGACCTCCGCCGCGCCGCTCGCTGCTGCGGCGCTGCTTCCCGCCGCCGCCGCTTGGCGCTGGCGGCGTAGCCTGGCTCTGCTGCTGGCCGCGCGCAGCGCCAGCAGCATGAGCCGCGAGAGGCAGCTGCGCGCTGCCTCTCTAGCTTGGCGCGGGCTGGCGGAGCGGTATGGACCGCCGCCGCCCGGTGTCACTGGCAGGGAGTATGTGGACTCCCTGCAGATTTACGATGCCGGACTAAGCGAAGCCGTCCGGCAGTTCGTACGCCAGTGGGAGACCCTGGCGTACGCGCCTTCAGCCTTCGTCGCGGCCGATCCCGCGAACAAAATTCCTACAACGTCTGCAACGTCTAGAATGTCAGCAAGGTCTACAATATCTGCAATTCCTGCGGCGCCAGCATCTCCCGCAGAGATTAGCGAGCTTACTACTCGTGATGCGGCCGCGTTTATACGTGAATGCCTGATCATCACCTTTCGGTTAACTTAATCGGTCAGAACAGTTGGTGCTGCTATACAATTCCTTCCATGGAAAGGAATGTTCTTCATAAAGTTCAGCGCTCTCCAATTATGAGAAGTGTGTTCTCCTTTCCTTGACGATGAGAATTAACCATGAGTATAATGAATCCAATAATCAAGGGAGGCTCGTAATGAATAAGCCAAATGAAATTATCGTCGTTCTCGATTTCGGGGGACAATACAACCAACTTATCGCGCGCAGAATTCGGGACCTGGGAGTATACAGCGAACTTTTGCCGTACAATACGCCAGTAGACAAGATCAAAGCAATTGCACCTAAAGGGATTGTCTTCTCTGGTGGGCCTAGCAGTGTATATGCTGAAGATGCTCCACATGTGGACCCAGCGATCTATGATTTAGGAGTACCAATCTTTGGTATTTGTTATGGTATGCAACTAATGGCTCACCAGCTTGAAGGTAAAGTGGAACGCTCCGCTAAACGTGAATATGGTAAAGCTGACATTGACTTTGAAGAAGGTACTTCACTCGTGGCTGGGCTTGAGGGCCGCCAGACGGTATGGATGAGCCATGGTGACCATGTGGTTGAACTTCCAACAGGATTCAAGCTGAATGCAGGAACTGAAAGTGCTCCAATCGCGGCAATGAGCAATGATGAGCGCAAGCTGTTCGCGGTTCAATTCCACCCGGAAGTGCGTCACTCTGTACATGGTAATGAGATGATCTCGAACTTCTTGTATCAAATTTGCGGATGCGACGGCAAATGGACGATGGAATCTTTTATTGATGAAGCCATTCAAGATATTCGTAACCAAGTTGGAGACAAAAAAGTACTCTGCGCACTTAGCGGTGGCGTGGATTCTTCCGTAGTTGCAATGCTTATTCATCGTGCAATCGGTGACCAATTGACTTGTATGTTTATTGATCACGGTCTTCTTCGTAAAGGTGAAGCAGAAAGCGTAATGGAAACCTTCGTAGGTAAATTCGATATTCATGTCGTGAAAATCGATGCACGCGAGCGCTTCATGAGCAAGCTTGCAGGTGTTGAAGATCCTGAACAAAAACGTAAAATCATCGGTAACGAGTTTATCTACTGCTTCGACGAAGAGTCGGCTAAGCTCGGAGATTTCGCATTCCTTGCACAAGGGACACTGTATACGGATATCGTTGAGAGCGGAACAGCTACGGCACAAACGATTAAATCTCACCACAATGTGGGCGGTTTGCCGGAAGACATGAAATTCAGCTTGATCGAGCCACTAAATACCTTGTTTAAGGATGAGGTTCGTAAACTAGGTGAAGAGCTGGGAATGCCACGTGCTATCGTTTGGCGTCAACCTTTCCCTGGTCCAGGTCTTGCTATCCGTGTCTTGGGTGAAGTAACAGAGGACAAGCTTACTATCGTTCGTGACTCTGACTTCATTCTGCAAGAGGAAATTGCTAAAGCGGGATTAGACCGTGAAATTTGGCAGTACTTCACTGCCCTGCCTAACATGAAGAGTGTTGGTGTTATGGGGGATGCTCGTACTTATTCCTACACAGTAGGTGTGCGCGCAGTAACTTCCATCGACGGCATGACGGCTGACTGGGCACGTATTCCTTGGGATATTCTTGAGAAAATCTCCGTACGTATCGTCAACGAAGTGGAGAACGTAAACCGCGTAGTGTATGACATTACTTCGAAACCACCAGCAACGATTGAGTGGGAATAGGATCGGTGCAACTATAGATTCCAAAAAAGCCCCCTTTTATTTGCGTTATCTAGCAAATAAAAGGGGGTTTTTTTTTATTTTTCAAGTAAAGGGTTGTGTTGTAACACCGTTTTTCACAAATCTTTTACAAATACGTTTCATTGAAAGGGCTTGCAACCCTCGAAAAGTTATGATAAATTGTACTTGTCTAAAAAATAGACAAGATAAACAAGTACATTTTTTTACTAAAGGAGCCAATCAAAATGATGACTATTACCAAAGAGACACCTCATATTAAACCGAACGGAGTAGAAATCGCTGAATCGATTCTGTTGCCTGGAGATCCTTTGAGAGCTAAGTTCATTGCGGAAACTTTTTTAGAAGATTATCAGTGCTTTAACGAGATAAGAGGAATGTTAGGATATACCGGTACTTACAAAGGGAAGAAGATCTCTGTTATGGGTACGGGAATGGGTCCAGCGAGCATGGGGATCTATTCTTGGGAATTAATCAATGTATTTGGCGTTAAGAATTTAATCAGAATTGGTACCTGTGGTGCAATGCAAGAAAACATTGAGCTATACGATGTAATTTTCGGTATGGGAGCTGCAACGGATTCCAACTATGGTCATCAATATAATTTACCTGGACAATATCCACTAACAGCTTCTTTTGAGCTTTTGGAGAAAGCTAAGAAAATAGCAGATGATCAAGGACAAAAGGTTCATATTGGTAATATTTTATCCAGTGAAATATTTTATAATGCAGACCGGGGAGCTAATAAAAAGTGGCAAGATGTAGGGATTTTGGGCGTTGAAATGGAATCTGTAGCCCTCTATTGGAATGCTATTCAAGCACGTGTGAATGCGCTATGTATTCTAACAGTGAGCGATCATCTTATTACAGGAGCAAAGACCACTCCGGAGGAACGCCAAACTGCATTTACTAAAATGATGGAGATCGCATTAGAGTTAGCATAAATATTTCCCTTCTATGGAAACTAATGTGAACGATATAAAGTTTATACAGCATGAGATATTGGGAGCCTATTATGAATCAATCCGTTGGAAATAAACCGATCGTAAGCTTAAGTAAAGTTGTTCTTGTTATATTATTTTAATTACTAGATAAGGGATGAAAGTAGAATGAAGAAATTTAAACGTGTACATTTGATCGTCATGGATTCAGTAGGCATTGGAGAAGGAAAAGACGCGGATCAATTTAACGATGTTGGCTCCCATACCCTATTACACATTGCAGAACATATGAATGGATTAAATCTGCCCAACCTAGCCAAATTGGGTCTGTCCAATATTGAAGAAATTTTGGGTGTTCCGAAAGCTGAAAAACCACTTGCTTATTATACTAAATTACAGGAAAAATCAGTCGGGAAAGATACAATGACAGGTCATTGGGAGATCATGGGTTTAAATATTGATCAACCCTTTAATGTGTATCCAAATGGATTCCCTGATGAACTGATTAAACAGATTGAGGACATAACTGGACGAAAAGTAGTAGCGAATAAGCCTGCAAGTGGAACAGCTATTCTTGATGAATACGGCGAGCATCAAATGAAAACAGGGGATCTGATCGTTTATACCTCTGCTGACCCGGTTCTGCAAATTGCAGCTCATGAAGAAATCATCCCATTGGAAGAGTTATATGATATTTGTGAAAAGGTTCGGGAAATCACCAAAGACCCTGCCTATTTAATTGGTCGTATTATTGCCAGACCTTATGTAGGGCAACCTGGGAAATTTACGAGAACCTCCAATCGTCATGACTATGCCTTAAAACCATTTCATAAAACCGTTATGAATAGCTTGCAAGACGGAGGTTATGATGTCATCGCCATTGGTAAAATCAATGATATTTTCGATGGTGAAGGCGTTACAGAATCCATTCGTACAAAAGACAATATGGATGGTATGGATAAACTGCTTGATGTAATTAAGAAAGATTTCACTGGAATGAGCTTTTTGAACTTAGTTGATTTTGATGCTTTATACGGTCATCGTCGTGATCCGGAAGGCTATGGAAGAGCATTAGAGGAATTCGATAAACGATTAGATGAGGTATTCGATTCCATCCGAGAAGATGATTTGTTAATGATTACGGCTGACCATGGAAATGATCCAACCTTCCCCGGTACAGACCATACGCGTGAGTTTATTCCTGTTCTAGTCTATTCCAAACAATTAAGAGACAGTGGTGCACTACCTGAGCATGATACCTTTGCTGACATTGGTGCAACTATAGCAGATAACTTTGATGTTGATATGCCAGACAATGGAGAGTCTTTCCTGCAATTTCTTAAATAATTGATATCACGTAAAAACCTCCAAAGCTTCTTTTTGGAGGTTTTTACGGTGTGATTGAAGCAAAGGTTGACATTCCTTGTCGCTTGAAAAATGATGTGTCATAATGGGGAGAAAAGGACATCAGATGAATGAACACACATAAACTAGATAAATTGAAAAGGCCGCTTTATATCAATGTATATGATGAGCTTCTTCTTCAGATTAACAAAGGAGAATACCTCGTAGGCAGGCAACTTCCTTCAGAACCGGATTTAGCCAAAAAACTCGGGGTTAGTCGCGCAACTTTACGGCAAGCGTTAGTTCTTTTGCAAGATGATGGATTAGTAAGAAATGTACGTGGGAAGGGAAACTTTGTACTTGAATCTTCTTATAAACAAGAGGATATTCAATTAGAGAAACTGAGCAACCCCATGCATAAATGTCATATAAGCACATTTGACCAAGTAGATCTACATTATCGGCTGGACCCGCAAACGGAACATACCAAACAAGTATTAAGAAGAGATTCAGCTACAGTTGTAGCTTTGGAGCGTTTGTATAGAAAGGGAGGCGAGCTACATGCTTACGCTTTTACTTTCATGTCCATGCAAACAGTAGAGAGGTTATCTTTGGATCTTGATAATAAAGAGAGAATGCTGGACTTTCTAGAGGACAAGGCCTATGCAGATGCTAACCATGGGAATATTGAAATAAAATATACGCATACCGTTAACTTAGCTGATCGGAAAGATAAATTAATGGGGCAGAACGAGTGCTTTTTACTACTAGAAATCATTTTCGACAAAACAGAGCCAGATTATCCGTTAATGTATAATAAATTTTACATCCCACAACAGTTCTCGAATATAAAACTAAATATTACTAAGGACTAGTCTGAAAAAAAGTCGAAAATCCCGTATTTAGGATTTTCGACTTTTTTGGCTCAATTCTTCAAATTCCTGTTTTAACCCCATTTTTTTAAGCATAAATCTCGCTATAATATATCGCCATAAGTGCGAAATAGCTAAAAAGTCTTAAATACAGGACTTTTGCCAAAAGTCTATTGCAAGATCTGTGACAATATAGACTCTAATGTTTTTGCTTGATAGGGCTGTGATAGACGCTAAAGCTGCTCAATATGATTGTGGTAAAATGGAAAAAATCTATCATAGGGAGAAATTAACATGGGATTTTCTCTTCTCGGCACACTAATGGCATTCATCCTCCTTGCCCCAAGTTTGCTAATGATTAAGTTTCCACCTGGAAATGTACCCTCGGGTGTGCGAGATGCAGGACCAATCTATACCCTCCTGGAGAGAGCAGGGCAATTGGGTTGTATAGGGATTCTTGCGATCTCACAGGATAGCTTTCAACAGGCAGAGTTTGGCGTAATTGCTGTCTTTATTATCTTGTTTATTGCTATTTATTATGGCCTTTGGATTCGATATATCGTTAAGGGAAGGCAATTTAAATTGTTATGGGATCCATTAGGGTTTATTCCAATTCCGATGGCAGTCCTCCCAGTATGTGCATTCGGATTGGCAGCGATTTGGGGCAAATCCATTTGGCTGAGTATTGCAGTAGTTTGTTTAGCGATAGGGCATTTAGCCAACTCTTGGTATAGTTATCAGTGCACCAGAAATAAATAATTAGAAATATAGTAAAATATACCCATATATAAAGTGGTTGGATAGTTAATAAGCTGCATTGATAGAACGAGTTTGAAGATAGATAAAAGCATGAAAATGCATTATTTACGAACAATAGGAAAAATAAAGTCGAAAATGTTCGTTTTTTATCATTGACAACTCACGTGCTATCCACCTAAAATGATAGAGCACAACAACATAATTCTTTCGTATATTTCCGGGAATTGGCCTGGAAGTTTCTACGAGGTCACCGTAATGACCTGGCTACGATTAAGAAGAGCAGAGCAACCCGCATTGTCCTGAATTTAGGGCTATGGTCCTGGGTGCTACTCTTTTTTTCGAGCCGGTGTCTAACAGATACCGGCTTTTTGTTGCTGTCAGACACAACATACCTTAGGGGGAGAACAATTTGAATCGGTTTTTCAAGTTGAAAGAGAACGGCACTACAGTTCGTACAGAAATCATGGCGGGCTTGACCACGTTCATGGCAATGGCTTACATCCTGTCGGTTAATCCGAGTACTTTAACGGCATTTGGCCGTATTGATATGGGCTGGTACTCTGTATTTCTAGCGACGGCGCTGGCAGCAGGTATTTTCACCATCGCAATGGGCGTGTTCATAAACTTTCCAGTGGCATTGGCACCTGGTATGGGACTTAACGCATATTTTGCTTCCGTAATTCTATCTTCCGCCACATCAGAGCATCCATTCACTTGGCAAATGGGTCTGACAGCCGTATTTATTTCCGGTTTGATCTTTATCTTACTGACTGTAACTCGAGTACGGCAGATCTTACTAACTGCAATTCCTGACAGCTTGAAACATGCGATTACAGTAGGTATCGGGATGTTCATTACGATCCTTGGACTTAAGAACAGTGGACTTATGACGATTGGTGTTGAAGCCGGTAAAGACATTCCTGCTAACACGTTCACAGATGTCCTTTCCTTTGAAACTATCATTCACATGGGTAGCCTAGAAAATTCCAATGTACAACTGGTAATTATCGGACTTCTTCTAATCTCCATCCTGATGGTGCTGAACGTTAAAGGCGCAATTTTGTTCGGTATCTTGGGAACAACTGTCGCTGGTATGTTGATGGGCGTAGTTGATTTCAGCGCCTTGTCCAGTCCGGCAACGCCTTGGGTTCCTGACTTCACACAATTGAACTTCTTCCAGTTTGACTGGGATGGTATCCTGCACACAGGTATTGTTTCAGCGATTGCAACTTTCACCTTTGTAGAGTTGTTTGATACATTTGGTACGCTAGTAGGTACGGCTCAACGCGCAGGTATTATGGATAACCCTGAAGAAGGTAATAGACGTGTAGGTAATGCAATGTTTGTCGATGCAGTTGCTGTAGCAGGTGGTGCTGCACTGGGTACTTCGACTACTACTGCTTTTGTAGAAAGCGCAGCAGGTGTTGCTGAGGGTGGACGTACAGGTCTGACAGCTGTAACAACGGGCGTATGTTTCTTACTTGCGTTGTTCCTTGCTCCAGTGGTTGCTCTTATTCCTGGATCTGCTACAGCCGCAGCATTGATCGTCGTAGGTGTGCTGATGGCACAATCGATCCGTCAAATCGATTTTCAAGATATGGTTGTTGCGATTCCAGCATTCCTAACACTTGTAATCATGCCCTTCACTTATAATATTGCTAACGGTATTTCCTTTGGTATCGTAACTTATGTAATCCTAGCTTCTGTTGCTAACCTTGCGGGTAAGAAGAAATACGATATTCACTGGATGATGTGGGTACTTGCGATCCTGATCGTTCTCCGTTATGTATTCCTTGGTAGTGAGGGCTAACATATATATAGAATACAGATGTGCATTCAGTGGCTCCCTCATAACAGAGGGGGCTATTTTTTTATTTTCGTTATGTATTCTCCTGTTTGACTTGTTGTATGTTCTGCCTTTCCATCATCCAATATTTAGACTATATTGTTGAAGAGGTGATGAATGTTGTCCACAAGATTTAGAAATTGGTCTTCTTATTTTAAGAGTAATCCTTGGCCGCTCTTATTGTTTCTGCTGGGGGCTGTGATTCGCATTTTTTACTTTGGTTCTATCCCAGGTGGCTTGAATCAGGATGAGGCATCAATAGGTTATGATGCTTACGCTATACTTCATTACGGAATAGACCGCAATGGTATTCATTTACCTATTCACCTCATTGCTTGGGGAAGTGGGCAGAATGCCCTTTACGCTTACTTATCAATGCCTTTCATATTATTGTTCGGACTCACTCCAATGTCTGTACGTGCTGTTAGCTTAATCATGGGTCTACTGGGTATGCTCGTATTCTATCTTCTTTCCAAAGAGCTATTTACTTCCAGAACTGCTGGTATTGCGGCGATGTTTTTTATCGCAATTAATCCATGGCATATTATGATGTCAAGATGGGCGCTAGAGTCCAATTTGTTTCCCACTTTGACCCTGCTCTCCGTTTATTTTTTATTAAAAACACTTAAAACCCCTAGGTGGTCCTATGCATTTACAATTCTATTAGCTCTCTCGCTTTATGCTTATGGAACGGCATACTTTTTTGTTCCGGTGTTTGCTTTAACTACTGCGATTCTTCTATTCTATATAAGAGTATTGAAGCTTCGGACGATTCTATGGAACGGAATATTGTTTATAATTATAGCTCTGCCTATATTCCTATTTGTGATGATTAATCGCTTGAAGCTGCAGAGTATAGAAACTCCATTGTTCACGATCCCTAGATTGACTACACCACGTATGGAGCAGGTCTCGTCCGTATTTAGCGGAGACTTATTTCATACCGCAGTAGGTCATTTTCAAGAATTTATTAAGCTTATGATTAGTGGGAATGATGGACTGCTATGGAATTCGATCTCGCCTTACGGATATGCTTATCCGATTGCGCTTCCTTTTGTTCTTATTGGACTTGTTGTAATGCTAAGGGCAATACCCAAGCGTGACCATGAAGGACGGGGGCAGGCTATCATTCTGCTCTGGTTATTGATTTCAGTGCTGATGGCTTGCGTGACGAATGTGAATATTAACCGCATTAACGTTATTTTTTACCCAATCATTTTACTTATTGTTGCAGGATTTATGTGGGTAACGCAGAGAATTAAAGGGCTTGGGGTTGTTTCAATAGCAGGCTTCAGTTTGTGCTTCGTGTTATTTTGCAACGCCTATTTTAATGAGTTTCCAGACAGAGTCGGACCTGCCTTCTATAATTCTATCGGCGAGGCTATACAGTATGCATCGGAAGAGAGTGAAGGAAAGGTTTATATTACAGATAAGGTTAATATGCCCTATATTTATGCACTTTTTTATGAGAAAATCAATCCGAATGATTTCTTGGCAACGGTCAAGTACACTAATCCGGGAGCTGCCTTTCAGAAGGTATATACTTTTGGAAGATATGTGTTCGTGTTAGGGAGTCCAACGATAGTTCCAGGGGAGAATGCTGCATATATTTATTGGAACGGTGATACTATTCCTGCTCTGAGTGAGAACTACAAGATTAATAGATTTGCAAATTATACGGTAGTGATCACGGGCGGCGATTTATAAAGCGGCAAAGTATGGACTAAGATGAATATATGACGAGGTGAGGTTGGAACGATGATCAAGAGTACACGTACGGCCGCTATGACTGTATTGATGCTGTTATTGTTTTTGCTTCCTGTAACAAGCATTTATGCAGATGGGAATCTATTGCAGAACCCTGGATTTGAGGAGGGGGGAGAGGGTTCTCCTTCTAACTGGACTAAGGATATGTGGATTTCAGGAGACAACGCTGGCATGCTTTCAATCCAATCGGATGAGGTTCACTCCGGTAGTAAAGCGGCAGTCATAGAGAATATCGAACCCAATCACTTGAAATGGGTGCAAACGATTAAGGCAGCGCCGGACAGCTATTATAAAATCTCTGGATGGATCAAAGTAGTAAGTACCGCAGGCGAAGGAATGGGCGCCAATATACTTGCCGTTGGAGTCGGTGGGGGGTATCCCAGTGTAACGGATACGGCAGGAGAGTGGCAGTATCTTGAATACATAGGACAGACAGGACCTAAGCAGAAAGAATTCGGCATAGGTGCAAGTTTGGGAGGTTACTCAAGCTTGATTCAAGGTAAGGCTTATTTTGATGACTTGTCTGTAGAAAAATTAGACGCTGCGCCCGAAGGGGCCATAGTCATTTCGCTGGATAGTGCAGCAGTTAGTCAGGATGCTGGTGACAAAAAAGCAGATACACCGCATAAAGTGTCTCCAACCAAGATGCTGCTGATCTCAGCGCTTTTCAGTGTGTTTTTTGCAGTGCTTTATACCAAGGTATTCCGCAGTGAGAAGCTTATGAAGCAACCTGAGAATGTCTATTCCAAATGGCTGAGCATTGCCATCGGGGTTGCTTTTATCCTAAGGGTCTGGATTGGTCTGACTGCTCAAGGCTATCAGAATGACATGAATACCTTTATAGCTTGGGGCCAGCGTATGGTTGACTTAGGTCCAGGTAAGTTTTATGAAGAAGGATATTTTGCTGATTATCCTCCTGGTTATTTGTACATTTTGTATATGCTTAGTCTTATTCGCGGTGTATTTGGCTTTGCGCATGGTTCGGGTGGAGAGAATCTGCTGTTCAAACTGCCAGCGATTATTTCTGATTTGGTATTGGGTTACTTCATATTTCAAATGTCCCGCAAAAAACTCGGTTCAGGGATCGCCTTTGGCTTAACGCTATTATTTCTGTTTAATCCGGCGGTGCTTGTTAATTCAGCGGCGTGGGGACAAGCGGATTCGTTCTTTTTGATTTTCCTGTTGCTCAGTATTCAGGGTGCTGCGAACAAAAAGTTTGTTCAATCCGCGATTTTGTTTGCATTAGCAACTTTAATCAAACCACAAGCGTTAATATTTACACCGGTATTGTTGTTTGCTTTCTATCATCACCGTGCTTGGAAGCAACTTGGATTTGGAGCTTTGTATGGATTAGGGATATTCGGATTGCTCGCGGCACCATTTTTCTGGAATAACGGTGGTTTAGTTGGCCTTATTAATCTGTATAAGAGTACGTTATCTTCCTATCCCTATTCTTCTGTGAATGCATTTAATCTATATGCACTGACTGACCCGATGTGGTCATCCCTTGACCTAACTTGGTTAGGTATTACTTACCGTGTATGGGGCTTCATATTTATTTTAGTGGCAGTGGCCGTAGCAGTGTTTTATTCCTTCAAAAAAGATCGCTTGGATTTATCCAAATCCTACTTTATCGGTATGGCGCTCATTGTAGTAGTCTTTGTGCTTGGAACCAAAATGCATGAACGCTATATGTTCCCTGCTGTTATTCTCTGTATGTTCACTTATATAGCGAGTCGGGATCGTAGGTTTTTATCCCTATTCCTTGGATTCAGCTTAACGCAGTATATCAATGTGGCTTATACGTTAACTCATCTAAATGCAGGTGTAAATCCAGGTGCAGATGGAATCGTTTTGGTCACTTCTATAGCTAACCTGTCATTATTGCTATACATGCTCTACATCGGTTACGACGTGTATGTTCGTGGGGGAGTAAAACCTCTTCCAGCACCGCCAACACCTGAAGAAAAATATGAAGAAGACCTTAAAGTCGTCGAGCAAATAAGACCGCACCAGAAGGGAGGGAGACTTAAGCGATGAAGTTTAAGCGTATAGATTGGATATGTATTCTTGCCATTACTGCCGTTTACGCGGCAATTGCTTTATATAATTTAGGTTCTACTAAATCTCCAGAGACCTTGTGGGAGCCAGCTGCCAGCGGTGAAAGCTTCTATGTAGATCTAGGGCAGAGTAAACAATTGGAACGAGTGAATATATTCGGTGGCGTAGGTACCGGGAAGTTTAAGCTCGAATTCAGTGAATCCCCTGATGTCTGGAGTAGTCCGCTGGATGTAAGCGAGGATGTTGGGAATGTCTTCATCTGGAAAAGCCAACCTCTAAACGTTGCAGCAAGATACGTGAAGTTTACAGTTACATCTTCAGGGTTCACTTTAAATGAAATGGCCTTCTATGAGCAGGGAGGCGAAAGAGTACCTCTTCCTATAGCCGGTGTTACACCGGATGCTAATGCAGTCGCTAAAAGAGGAGAGCCTGCCAATCTTTTTGACGAGCAGTCACTCATCCCTGAATATTCTAACTTTATGAATAGCACTTATTTTGACGAGATCTACCATGCACGGACAGCTTATGAATATACACACGGGATTGTGCCTTATGAGAACACGCATCCACCACTAGGCAAGCTATTGATCGCAGTAGGGATGGAACTGTTCGGAGTCAATCCTTTCGGCTGGCGTATTATCGGAACATTGTTCGGGATTGCCATGCTGCCTCTCATTTATGTAATGGCACTTCGTCTCTTTAAAAAGAGCAAATACGCAGCACTTGCAGCTGGATTGTTCGCACTGGATTTCATGCATTTCACACAAACAAGAATCTCTACGATCGATGTATACGGAGTATTCTTCATCATGTTAATGTTTTATTTCATGCAGCGATATTACACTATGAATTTCTTCAGGCAGCCCTTAAGAAAAACACTAATTCCGTTGTTCTGGTCCGGTCTATTCTTCGGAATTGGTGTCGCCTCCAAGTGGATTGTACTATACGGAGGAGCTGGGCTGGCCATTATGCTAGCTATCTCGCTCTTCGAGCGATACAGAGAATACCAAGCATCGGGACGGTTGCTCGCGGAAGGGAAGATCAAAGACAAGGAACTGCTGAGCACCTGTCGTGAAACCGTAAATTCGTTCTGGAAGAATATCATTATTACGCTAGCTAGTTGTGTTGCATTTTTCGTAATCATACCGGTCGTTAATTATAGTTTATCTTTTGTTCCGGGTTTATCTGCATCCGCAGAGGGCTTTACTATAAAAGGCTTGATTGATTCCCAAAAGAACATGTACAACTATCACAGTCAGCTTGTAGCTACACATCCTTTTGCGTCCTCCTGGTGGCAATGGCCATTTATGAAGAGACCCGTCTGGTTCTTCAGTGGCAGTGAGGGATTGCCGCAAGGTCAGGTCAGCAGTATAGTGACTATGGGGAATCCGCTTATCTGGTGGACGGGTATTTTCGCAATGCTGGCAACGCTGTGGATTACACTGAAACGCAAAGATAAGACCCTTTATATGATCTGGATCGCCTTTTTCTCACAATATGTTCCGTGGATGCTTGTCCCAAGGGAAACCTTTATCTACCATTATTTTGCTATGGTGCCTTTTATGATTCTTGGTATTGTATATATAATGAAGTTGCTAGATAGTAAATATCCTGAGGCTCGTTATGTTAGTTATGTCTATGTGGCTGTTGCTTTGCTGCTCTTTGTCGCGTTCTACCCAGTCCTATCAGGGATGCAGGTAAGCGGAGATTATGTGAAGGATATGCTGCGTTGGTTCCCATCTTGGGTTTTCTAAGATTTTTTAATATCTATAACAATAAGTTTATGCTTACAGCGTTATTATGAAGAATAGAAAGATGTAACGCTCCATAAAGCTTTTAGGAGGAATAAAGGTGAAAGCCAGATATAGTGTGATTGTACCCATGTTTAATGAGGAGCAAGTAATTAGCGTTACTTACGAACGTTTGAAAAAAGTAATGGACGAATGCGGCGATACTTATGAGCTAGTCTTCGTTAATGACGGGAGTCGTGATCGTTCGGCCCAGATGATTCGGGAGATCAGTGATCAGGATGAATGCGTCAAGCTAATTGACTTCTCGCGTAATTTCGGACATCAGGTAGCAATTACAGCCGGCATGGACTATGCCGAAGGTCAAGCGGTTGTTGTTATTGACGCAGACCTTCAAGATCCACCGGAGGTCATTTTGCAAATGATCGAGAAGTGGAAAGAGGGTTATGACGTTGTGTATGCGAAGCGGCTGAAGCGCCGTGGAGAAACGATGTTCAAAAAGGTAACGGCTAAGATCTTTTATCGACTGCTCAGCAGCATGACAAGTGTAGACATTCCTACGGACACAGGTGATTTCCGTCTTATTGATCGTAAGGTATGTGATGTCTTGCGAGGTCTCAAGGAAAAAAATCGGTATATCAGAGGTTTAGTGAGCTGGGTCGGCTTCAAGCAGACGATGGTGGAATATGAGCGGGAAGAACGATTTGCAGGAGAAACCAAGTATCCTCTTAAGAAAATGATTCGTTTTGCACTGGATGGGATCACTTCCTTTTCGCATAAGCCACTTAAGATTGCTACATATGTAGGATTCTTTCTTTCCTTCTCCAGCTTTCTCTATTTATTCTTCGTATTGTTTCAAAGAATCTTTTTCACCTCATGGACGGTTCCGGGTTGGGCTTCCATTGTAGGAGTCAATTTGCTCTTTAACGGTATTGTTCTGATGCTGTTAGGTGTAATCGGAGAGTATATTGGACGGATTTATGACGAGTCTAAGGATAGACCGTTGTATATTGTCAGTGAGACCATAGGATATCGTAACGAAGAAGAAGTGGATCGCCGGAAGGATTACAAAGATGTCAGATAAGAACTTGCGGACTGCATTCATACAGTTTCTCAAATTTAATGCTGTAGGCCTGGTAAATACCCTCATTGATTTCGTAATCTTCACATTGCTGAACTCACTTGGAATGGTATATGCGTTGGCACAGGTGATTTCTTATAGTGCAGGGACAGCGAACAGCTTTATTTTGAATAAAAAAGTAACCTTCAAGGATCGCGATCGTGGCAATAAAGAGGGTTTTGATAAGACGCAGTTGCTGAAGTTTATCGTACTGAATCTCGTAGTGCTCGGAATATCGCTGTTGCTAATGCATCTGTTGACTGACAAACTAGGCATTCAAGTGTTGATCTCTAAGGTATTAGTAACGTTTGTGACGGTGATCATTAACTTCTTCGGAAGTCGTAAATGGGTATTCTAAAGTTCGGCAGAATTAATCTACGGAGGTGAAAATCATGCGTAAATTCTCGTATGTGCTCATACTGGCTGGGATCCTTATCATGCTCTATCCAAAAGCTAACGAATGGTATAACGACTGGCAGCAGGATAAGCTATTAGAATCGGCTGAACTGAGCACCAGTGAAAGTACTCCACCACCTGATCTGAAGAGCAGATATGCTGAGGTCACTCAGCTACTAGCGGAGGAATCAGCTCTCGATGCACAGGCACAGCCGCAAGAAACAGAAAAGCCAGAGCCGGAAATTGAGGTGGGTGGCAAAGTCATCGCATTAATTGAGATCGATAAGATCGATCTGAAGCTGCCTGTATTAGAAGGGGCTACTAAAGCGAATATGAAGCATGCCGCGGCCCATATGAAAGAAACAACTCCAATAGGAGAAATGGGGAACGCCGCAATAGCAGCACATAGAGCTAGAACTACGGGTAGATTGTTTAACAGATTGAATGAGGTTGTGATTGGGGATACGATTACGGTAAAGACTAGCGATCAGACTTATAATTACGAGGTTTATGATATTTCTGTTGTACTTCCTAGTGATGTGTCTGTTCTAGACGGGAATAACAAAGATAAAATTCTTACCCTAATTACGTGTGACCCACTAGTAGATCCTACACATCGTTTGATTGTTCATGCCAAGCTTTCCTGATCGTTGACGAGAAATAACAAGAGGACTCAAATACAGAGAAATAACTATAAAATAATAGAAAATCTAGCAATTTTGTTCTTGTTTACGAGGATAAATATGGTAGTATAAGACTATAAAAGCTAAACACGATAAACGGCAAACCTATCGAAAGGTAGGGACGCAAAGCTAAAGGGCCTTCCCGAAAGGATGGCAGCCAGTTACCGAATGAAGAGGCTTTTTTTGTTTTTATAAAATATATAAGAATCTTAGATTCATATTTCTACTTGGACTGATTCTGTTAATTTGTCTAGTGAAATTAGAACAGATAGAGCTTATACGATAACGGCAAACCTATCGAAAGGTAGGGACGCAAAGCTAAAGGGCCTTCCCGAAAGGATGGCAGCCAGCTACCGAAAGGGGTTTTATCCGTGAAAAAGGTTTATTTTATGATGGTGGCGCTGTTCGTACTGATTACTGCGGTTCCGGTAAGCACAGCTCAAGCCGCAAGTGTAGAGGCGAGCTGGTTGATTACATCGAAAGTGGCTCAAGGTGTTATTGGGATTAACTATGATATTCCGAAAGACAAAAGAATCAAACTCATGATTACTAAAGACAACAGCAGCTATACATATAACTTATATGCTTCTGGGCAAGCTGAGGACTTTCCTTTACAACAAGGCAATGGTACTTATAAGGTTTCTGTTCTTGAGAACACAACCGGTAATAAATACAAAGCGTTATATTCCGAAGTAGTAGATGTAACCATGAGTGACTCGAATTCCGTATATTTGGGCTCCGTACAGAATGTAAAGTGGAGTTCTTCTGATAAAGCGATCCTTAAGGCAAAAGAGCTTACAAAAGGCAAAACAACAGATGAAGAGAAAGTTAAGGTAATCTATAACTATGTAGTTGCTAATGTACAATACGATTATTCTCTTGCTAATAACGTAACAACAGATTACATTCCGAACATTAACAACACTTTGAATACTAAAAAAGGAATCTGCTATGACTATGCTTCTCTTTTTGCCGCAATGCTGCGTAGTGTAGATGTGCCTGCTAAATTGGTGATGGGGAATACTAGCTACGTTACGCAATACCATGCATGGAATGAAGTGTTGATGGATGGGAAATGGGTTACTATTGATACCACGGTAGATGCATCATCAGCGAAGAGTAAGAAGAATACGGATTTTATTAAGGCTTCAAGTAAGTATACTGCAGCAAAATACTATTAAATTGACTCGCTAGAATCATAACTCTATTAAATAAACAACCAGCTTAATTATTAAGCTAGTTGTTTATTTTTCTATTAGGGGTTGCTTTTCTATGAATAGATAGGTTATTATAGTTAAGCGTTGTTAGACAGCGTACAGGCAATGTTTGAGAGAGTTATATAAACGGCTTTCGAAAAATAAAGCTTGCATTACTGAGAACAACATGATATATTATAAGAGTTGCTGCTGAGACATTAAACGGCGCCAGCGAGAACTTGATCTTTGAAAACTGAACAACGAGTGAGTAGGAAATCACGAGAGTGAAATCCAAAATTGATGAGTTTCACGGTGTATTTTACGCTTTTGAAATTTCATCGTGAGAATTAATTTTCTCGTCAGATGTTTCAAAATGAGCATATCGCTCTTTTCAATACTAATTGGAGAGTTTGATCCTGGCTCAGGACGAACGCT